>DLRJ01000113.1:88107-121041 GCA_002500485.1 Dehalococcoidia bacterium UBA7891 | reverse complement strand
ATAAAGTCACGATAGACCCGAAACTTACAGATTCCTTTGGTATACCCTCCCCTAAAATCGAGTATATTCTGAGTGAGAATAGTCGAAGAATGTTAGATCACGCCATTGGAACAGCTACTCAAGTCATGAAGGCGGCAGGTGCGGTAGAAATCACCCATGACCCTCTAAAACGAGAGGCTGGATGGCACCTGATGGGAACAGCAAAAATGGGAACAAACAAGGATGAATCTGTAGTAAACAAGTACGGTCAAACCCACGATGTCGATAACTTATTTATCATTGATGGAAGTATATTCGTTACCGCCGGGGCAGTTAACCCAACTTCCACTATCCAGGCGCTAGCACTATACATTGCAGATCATATCTCATCCAAATCTAGAGACTTCCTAAGCCAGTAGCAAGGATTTAATGGAACCCACTTTATGAAAACACTATCCAAAACCAATGCTGATATTTTAGGTGAAATAGTAGATTTACTTATACCAGCAAAGGAAAATCTACCCTCTCCTACTAAAATTAATGTTGTGGAACACATAGACGATGCCCTTTCAAATACTTCTGCAACGAGACGAATTTTCGTCGAGAGCCTTGGTGATATCAACAATAAACAATTTTTATCATTATCAAAAATGGAACAAATTGACTTGTTGGAAAAATATGAATTATCAAACGGGACTTTTTTTTCGCAACTCCTGCGTCATACCTACAACGCCTATTACACAAACCCGATAGTTGTCGCCGGAATCGGCATGACAGGAAAACCACCTCAACCCATGGGTTACACTTTAGAAAAAGGCAACCTCACCTTATTAGATAAAGTGATAAAGAAAGGGCAAATTTGGAGAAACCCTTAGTAATATTTGGTTAAAATCCTTCCCAAAATTTGGCAAAAGGGTCCAAATAGTCTCCGAAGTCCCGACGAGCTTGAAACATTTTATTTCTCATAACATCAATATTTTCACTGTAATTTGGATGGCCGAATAAATCGCTCGACTCATTGGGATCAGTGGTCAGGTTGAATAATTGGGTTGATCGAACTCCTTTTACGTTGTATTCAATCAACTTCCAACCCTGATATGTCACGGCTCTTTGGATGTCCTTATATGCATGGTATAAGTAATCGCGAGGACCCATTTCATTTTCTTTTATAACGGTAGTCATGCTTTTGCCCAGAACGCTTTGAGGAATATCAATATTGATCATGTCACATATAGTTGGGTATATATCCGTTGTGTAAACCAATGACTCTCGAACCGCATTACTGGGTATTCTAGGTCCACAAAAAATCATTGGTATATGAACACTATGATCATATAAATTTTGTTTCCCAAAAAGGCCATGTCTTCCTAAAGCAATTCCATTGTCTCCCGCGAAAACTATGATGGTTTTATCAATCTGATCTGATGTTTTTAATGCGTCCAGAATAACTCCTACCTGTGAGTCAAGATGAGACACCATGGCATAGTATTCAGCGATGTGGCATTTTACTTCAAATTCCTCTCTAGGAATTGCTACCAAAAGTTCATCCCGAGCATCCAATTCCCCATTGTCAAAAGGATGCTGGCTCATGAAATTTTCCTCGATTCCTATTTTCTCGGGAGGATACATATCGTAAAACTCCTGAGGGGTGGTTCGGGGATCGTGTGGTGCCATAAAAGCAATGTAGCAAAAGAAAGGGTCTTCTTTCTCGTAATTTAAAAAGAAGTCTGCAGCCTGGCTAGCAAATAAGTTACTGGAATGTTCTCCGGCATGAACATGATCAGCAATCTTCTCCTCCACCAAAGCAGGAACCCGATAAGTTTGGACCCTCTCCGTATAGGTATCAATAGGTTCATATTGGTGCACCGGGATCATATCTTTGGATATACGCCCAGGATAGGTTCCCGACGGATCGTAAGAATGAACGGGTACCATCCAATGATCGTATCCACCTCCAAAATAGATGTCGGCTCCATCTTGAAAACTACGTGTATAGGATTCTGTCCCATTGTGCCATTTACCAGTCCCCCAACAATGGTATCCAGCTCTACCTAAAGTCTCTCCCAGCATAATGTGATCCTCTGGTATATGCTCCCCAGACTTTTCAAGGTGAAATAATGTTCGCCCTGTCATCAACATCGCCCTACTCGGCATTCATACCGCCGTGTCAGTCCCTCCCATAATGTAAGCATTGTTAAACGAGGTACCATTTTGTACAAGCCAGTCAATATTAGGCGTGGAAATATTCTTATTCCCAAGAGCGTGAACAGTATCAAACCGTTGGTCGTCAGTAAAAATTACTAAAATGTTTGGTTTTGACATTATTTACCAATGTAATTTGGGTTTCTTTTCTCCAAGAAAGCTTTTACGGCTTCCTTTTGATCCTCAGTGTCATAAAGCATTTCCCCCGCCGAATCCTCGTCAGACACTATATCGCTCCAATCATGCATCCTAACCCGAAGTAATTGCTTAGTTTGTCTAACCGCCAAAGGTGGATTTCCTGCAATCTCAATCGCTAATTTCATACATTCATCCATTAAATCCGAAGCAGCGACAACATCATTCACCAGGCCTTTTGACAATGCCCATTCAGCATCATATATCTTCCCGGTCAATGACATTTCTGCAGCAATACCATGGCCAGCTATAGCTTTGATAGTAGCTGAGGCCGCAGTATCCGGGACTAGTCCACGCTTCACAAAAATGGCTGAAAATCTTGATTTCTCAGTAGCAATCCTAATATCACTGGCAAGCGCAATAGATAATCCGGCTCCTACTGCTGCCCCATTTACAGCAGCAATCACTGGTTGCGGTAAATTACGAATAGCTGAGGCCAATTCCTGTATCCTTCGACGTCCTGGAGTAGATTTATCTTTATTCCTTCTATTTTCCGATCCAGAGGCACCCATTCTAGATAAATCCGCGCCAGAGCAAAATGCATTTCCGTTCCCCGTAATAACTAGCACACGAATTTTAGGAAATAGCTCTGGCAATTCATCTAAAATCTCATGGAATTCCAAGGTCAGTTCGCGATTTAAAGCATTCATGACTTCAGGCCTGTCGAGTGTCAAAAATCCGACATGATCATTTACGCTAAATGATAAATTTTTATAATTCTTCATTTTATTTTCCTTTGGCTGCACAATAATGTTGACCAGGACTATAAAAGTACCCGACTAGATTGAAGTCAATGATATTGAGTTACCTACCGTAACACCAGATTTAAGGCTCTTTCCAAATAAGTCTGAACCAGTTGTAATTTATAGCCATTTTGGCCTAGGATTCTTGCATCCGCAAAAACCTCAGAGCTAATTGCCTTAACGTCTATATCTTCCACAAAATATCCGATTAACTTTCCCTCCACTGAACTCAGGTGCCAAGGAATCGGAGCCACACCTCCGGCTGCTATTCCAGCCTCAGTGATTAATCCTTTTTCCATTTTGACCATAACAGCGACGCTCGCAATTGCGAAGTCCATCGATTGTCGTTCTTTTGCCTTCAGATAAACGCTTTTCCCATCCATTGATTCTTTTGGTATTTGCACCGAGATTAAAATATCTCCGGGCTCCAGAATATTCTCCCTAGCTACGTCAACTTCAGGCCCTACAAAAAAATCATCGATAGGAATGGAAACTCTTTGCAAATCCCTGAAAATCTCCACCTTCGCCTTTAAAGCAACCAAGGCTGTTGCAGAATCTGAAGGGTGGACGATGTAGCAAGAACTCCCTCCCAAAATTGCATTATATTTATCGGACCCTCCGACCGCAAAACATTTTTCTCCACCCTTCTTAAGACAATTAAATCTGACATTCCGATAGTACCAACACCTTGGCCTTTGACATAAGTTACCCCCTAAAGTAGCAATATTCCGTATTTGCGGAGTAGCAATGGAAATTGCCGCCTCTGCCAAACTTTTTATTCTAGATCCGATACCCGCATCACTTGCAATCTCATCAAGAGTGACCATGGACCCTATGGTTAATCCCGAATTATTCCATACCATTCCAGACATATCTTTAATATCTGAAGCACTGATCAGCAAATTCGGTTCAATGACTCCTTGTTTCATTTCAGTCACCAGATCAGTACCACCAGCCAAAAGATGCCCTTGGCCAATATTTTTAAGAAGTTTTGAGGCTTCCTCTAATTCAGTTGGTTTGTGAAATGTGAAGGTTTTCATCGAAGTCTTTTAAGCGCAGTTAAAACACTATCCGGGGTAAAAGGCAAATGATTTAGCCTTACCCCCGTAGCATGATACAAAGCGTTTGCAATCGTCGGAGCTGGAGCAATACAGGGAGTTTCTCCCAAGGATTTGGCCCCAAAGGGGCCAACAGGATCAATTGAATCAGCGAAAATTACCTCGATTTCCGGATACTCCATTATGGTAGGGCTTTTATGTTCCAAAAAACTAGCATTGAGAGTCACTCCACTCGAATGATCAATTTCCATATCTTCCAAAAAAGTGAATCCCATCATTTGAGAAATTCCACCACGAACCTGACCTTTGGCCATTTTTGGATTAATTATCCTACCTGAATCATGCACCGCAACATATTTGGTAATTTTTACATAGCCTGTTTCTATATCTACTTCAATTTCTGCAAAATGAGCTCCAAACGAATTAACTATGTAATCTTTGCTTCCCGGGGTGACAGAAACGGCAGCTTTAAGTAACCCTGATTTATTTGCTAGATCCGCAAATTTGACTCCATCGCCACTCATAGAGCACACCCCGTCGGGAGTAATATACAAGCCCTCTGTATCAGCCAATCCTATTGCTTCCGAGGCAGCCTCAATAACAACACTGGCAAGTTGATTAGCGGCCCGAACTGCCGCCTGCCCTGCCGAAAAAGTGAGAGTCGAACCAGCAGTCATCGGGGATTGAGGAGTATTATCAGTATTTCCGCTGTTAAGGCTTATCATCTGAGGCAATACACCTAAGGTGTCGGCAGCCATTTGCAAAACTACGGTTGAACTACCTTCCCCAACATCCATGAAACCAACATTTAAAGTAAAACATCCATCTTTATCTAGAGACATTTCGGCATTTGATTGACCTCCCGGGCCTCCTCGATAAATAAACATACTCATCCCGAGTCCTCTCCTAATGGGTCCGGTGGGAGTTGGAATTTGATCTCTTTTATCCCAGCCAATTGCATCAGCTCCAAGTATTAGACATTGCCGTAATTCATTACTTGAAAAAGGGACTCCACCCTCTACAGGTTGCGTATCAATTATCTGATTTTTCGGTGTAGTCCGTTCTCCAGGTTGTCCTTCAGGGCCTACATGATTCATGAGTCGAAATTTCAGGGGGTCCATGTTCAATTTTTCAGCAATCTGATCGGACAAAGACTCCAATGCAAAATGACCTTGAGGGGCTCCTAATGCCCGATAAGACCCTGCGGTAGGGGTATTTGTATAGACAATCTGGCCTTCATATTTCACGTTGGGACACCTGTAGAGGTAAAGAGCCCCCTGACCCGCCCTTCTAACCACACCGGGGCCTGACGAAAGATACGCCCCAGTGTCCATAACTGTTTTGACATGCACTGCAGTAACAGTTCCGTCTTTTTTGACACCCATTTTTATTTTTGTAGAAGTAGAATGCCTTCTTCTTCCAGCCAAAAATTCTTCTTCTCTATTTAGTTCCAGTTTGACTGGCCTACCTGTCCTTATAGATAACAAGGCGGCTAGAATTGAAGTTCGAGTTTCGTCTTTACTACCATATCCTGCCCCCATTACAGGTCCTATAACGGTAATATTATTAGGGTTAACGTCCAAAGCGGCAGCCAAAATAGCCTTATCTGCATGAATCCCTCTGCTGGGTTTCCACATTGTAAGTCTAGCTCCATCCCATGATGCGAGCGCAGCACGTGGTTCCAAGGAAGCTGGATGATGGTCTGGGGTAGTGAATGAATCTTCTACGATATAATCTGCTTGACCAAAACCCTCTTCAACATTCCCTCTCGCCTCAACTATGGGTCCCCCATTTACTATATTTCCGTGAGCATGTATTTTCAGGTTTCCCATTTCCAAAGAAGTATCAATATTTGTTGAAAATGGTAATACATCATATGAAATTTTGATTAAATCGATGGCAGTATCTGCCTCATATAGATTAACAGCCGCAATCGCCGCAACCTCGTCTCCAACAAATCTCACTTTGGTATCCAAAATCGGCACATCCGGAGCTATCTTGCCCACACCTACATTAAAAGGGGTCAAAATATCGTGAACCCCCGCCATCTTTAAAGCCGGCTGCACATCGATACTCAAAATATTGGCATGGGGGTGAGGGCTTCTAAGAACCCGTGCGTGAAGCATATTTGGTAAAGATAAATCTGCAGTATATTTAGCTATACCCAATACTTTATCTTTCAAATCTGTCCGCTGAAAAGAAGTGCCTACGGATGAAGAGTGGATATTTTGATCAACCATCAACCTTAATTCCTATGGCCCCCACAACTGAATCTATAATGGCCCCATAGGCATTGCAACGACATAAATTTCCCGCCAATGCCAGCCTTATTTCTTCCACAGAAACATTTGTCTTCGATTCAAAAAGTGGATATGCACCCATTATGAACCCAGGGGTACAGTAGCCACACTGGCCTCCATCATTCTCAATGAAAGAAATTTGTAATGGATGCAACATATCCCCCTGGCTCAATCCTTCAATAGTTTTGATCTCAGAAGAGGTTATTTTCACACCTAGAATTTGGCATGAATTTACGGCTTTACCATCAAGTATGACTGTGCAAGCACCACACTCACCTAAATCACACCCTTTTTTTGCACCCGTTAGATTCAATCTGTCTCGAAGAATATCCAATAAAGTGAACCTGTTATCGATATCTAGGGTGTGCTGTTCTCCATTGACTTTAAAGGTTATCTTCGTGGCATGATTTTCCATATTTATTCAAACACCGGCAAAACAAGAATCCACATAGGTTCTTTACCTACCTGAAACCTATCAATGAATTCAAGGTTACCGATATCACTTATCCTGAAAACTGAGATGAACCCTGTTCCAAGCCCAGCGGAGTATAGGAATTGGCCGGTCCCGTCTATATCCAATACCCTAGGAATAGCCTCAGTTTGAGTCCTTCCAATGGATTTCAGCTGCCCTGTATTTGAGTTAACCGAAAATCCAGCTATTGAATTATGGCCTCTATTAGGAGCATAGATAAATTTGCCATTAGGAGTGATTTTGATTTGGGCACAAGTATTCACACCAGCATAATGGGCAGGCAAAGTAGAGATAGTGTGCAACTCCTCCATATCCCCTTGCTGATACCTGTAAGAAGTTACACTGCTATCTTGTTCATTGGAGAAAAAAACATACTCCCCGCTAGGATGGAAAGTATAATGCCTCGGTCCTCTGTTATCCGGTTGTTTAACAGATTCTGTTTCCGATGGGCTAAGCATTCCGGTATCTTCATTGAAATCATATTTCAAAATCGTGTTTATACCTCTTTCTCCCGCAATATGCGGAAGTAAAGCATGAGAATTATCAGGGTCTGTGAAAATACAATGGGCTCCGTTCCCAGTCTGCATCCATACCTTTTCCCCAGTGAAAATACCCTCGTTGTTGGAATGCACCGAAACTGCACCAGCTTCATAGTATGCAGCCAAAACATACTTGTTCGTTTTATCCAATGAAATGTAGCAAGGGTCACCTTGAAGTTTGGGACCATCATCTACATGAATTAGATCTCCAGTCAAACTATTAAATCTATAAGAGGTGACACAAGGTAGATCTCTTCTACCTACGAAAAGAAGTGAGTTATCGAGGTCTGCAGCCAACGGGGCGGGTCTATCACCCACTTCAGTAGCCTTTAAGTGCTTTAGGCGTCCGCTGTCACCATCAATCGACCAACAAGTGATTCGATTTTCTCCCGCGAGGGAAACATACAAAATTTGCCTCATTGTGCCTCCAAGAAATGCTGTATTAATCAGCTAATCACAAGTTTATCAGCACCTCCAGGTTAACGCTTTTATTTAGCTTTTTATTATGTCTGGCTCAAATAAAATTAAATAGTTCACATTCCGTCAACTTAGAAGATAAAATTGATAAGGCCATCCTTTAATAAGTTTCATTTTTATGCAGGAGATTAATCTGCCCCTCTACAACATAAAATCGTCTTTTTCCCAACGATGGCGACAAAGAAATGGTTACCTGCAAGTTCTAAAGGTTGCGTTCCCTCTAATATTGAGTACGGGATCCTGGTCTGTTCAGCAATTTATAGACAGAATGTTTTTATCTTGGTATTCACCCGATGCATTGGCAGCAGCGTTGCCCACAGGAATGTTGTGTTTCACTTTGATCAGTCTATTTATGGGGACTTCTGGTTACGTTAGTACCTTCGTGGCACAATACATCGGAGCTTCACGACCAGAAAGGGTTGGACCAGCGATGTGGCAGGGAATATATTTTTCCGTTTTGGGAGGCTTACTGATAGCTTTCACTGCATTGTTCCCAAAGACAATTTTCTCTTTGATTGGTCACAGCCCCGAGGTACAAATCTTAGAATCGGAGTATTGGGTTTATCTAACTTTAGGTGGGATATTCCCAGTTGCCCAAGGTGCAGTAGCTGGGTTTTTCAGTGGTCGTGGCAAAACATATCCAATCATGTGGTCTACTTTCGCCGCAACAGCTGTAAATATTGTACTCAACTATCTCCTGATTTTTGGGAATTTAGGAATGCCGGAAATGGGGATATCAGGAGCTGGCTTATCTACCTTTATATCGGGAATGCTAAATTTTTTGATCCTTTCAATTTTAGTTTTTTCCAAGGAAAATAATTCAAAATATAAAACACGTACAGGGTGGAAATATGATCCAGCTTTGTTCAAAAGGCTCATCAGATACGGCCTCCCTAATGGTATTCAATTTTTCCTAGACATAGCAGCTTTTTCATTATTCATATTGTTGATCGGCAGACTCGGCGCAACGGAATTAGCGGCGGCAAGTATAGCGTTTAACATTAGTATGCTGGCCTTTATGCCTATGATTGGTTTAGGAATAACGGTATCGATTTTGGTCGGGCAATGTGTGGGAGCCAATGAGCCCGGGCAGGCAAAAATTGCCACTTCTTCAGCCTTGCAGATTTCTTTTACCTATATGACTATCCTTGCCATGCTTTATCTTTTGATACCAAATTTATTTATTTATCCATTTTCAGCCAAAGCTGACCCAATTGAATTTGAATCAATAAAAAGTACCGCTTTAGTATCATTGAGGTTTATAGCACTCTGGTCGATATTTGATTCCCTAGCAATTATATTTTCATCCGCTCTTAAGGGGGCCGGGGACACTGCTTTCATTATGTTAACCATATGTCTCACAGGGCTCATGGTCCTCATAGCACCTACATTTTTAATCATTGAAATCTTCCACCTGGGCTTGAATGTTGCATGGATTTCAGGTGTCGCGTATGTACTCTGCCTTGGAATTGTGTATTACCTCAGGTTTAAAGGCGGCAAATGGCAAAGTATGAGGGTGATAGAAAGCCGGCAGGCAACCTAAGATGAAAGAGTAAGTCGATATATTGGTGAAAAAAAGTTAGGCTGTTCATGTCAGGCGATAGGAACCGAAAAGTGGTTTGATGGATTTATAAAGTGTCTACACCGATGAATCAGAGTGCTCACTGGATTGCCTTCACATTAGTTTTGGTGTTGTTTTAGTTTTGATTTATAGGAATTCACAGAAACTTTTATCTACAGCTGGATAAGGAATCAAATTGATCGTTAAACAAAAGGGAGAAGTCGTGGACAAAAATAATCTAATAACACTTACTGATTATGAGAAAGCTTCTTACGGAAAAATGTCTAAAGAGTTGGCTGACTATGTGAGATCTGGGGCTCAGGATGAAATAACTCTTCGGAGAAACCGACAAGCTCTAGAAGACATAATAGTTAATCCCAGGATATTTAGAGCTGTAGATTATCGTGATCTGAGCACCACGGTTTTGGGCGATAAAATAGATATCCCGATTATGCTAACCCCTGCAGGCGGACAACTTCATATGCACCCTGATGGGGAGTTAGCCTCGTCCAGAGCATCTTACCGGCATGGGACCGTCTACTCAACTCCAACGAACTCTGGGTACTCATTAGAAAAAATTGCGGATGAGACACCCGGTCCTAAATGGTTTCAAATTGGACAACACAGCAGAGAGATTCAGGAATATTTTGTCAAAAGAGCAAAGCAGGCTGGTTATAAAGCTATCGTCCTTACCGCAGATGCCCCGATACCAAGTAGGAGAGAAAGTGAGATTAGAAATAATTTCTCAATTCAAAATCATTTGAGTTGGGGCAGTGTTGAGGGTAACGAAGAATTTCTGTTATCTGATCCCCACTTACGCGAATACATATATGGCATGTCAGAAAAAGAAGAACCAGTATCAGCAGGAACCGGTGATAAATCAATGACCTGGGATGATATAGAGTGGTTTCGTGGGCTAACAGACCTGCCCGTAATCGTTAAGGGAGTAAGAAACATTGAGGACGCAAAGCGTTGCGCGGATGTAGGGTTTGATGGAATTACGGTTTCTAATCATGGTGCTCGGCACATGGATGGAACAAATTCGTCCATAGAGGTTCTAGCGGAGATAGCTCCAGCGGTGAATGAGCGGATCGAGGTATTCTTTGACTCAGGAATTAGGAGAGGTATGGATGTTGCCAAGGCGCTATGTTTGGGAGCTAGAGCGGTCCTTGTTGGCCGCCCAATCTTCTGGGGATTATGTGTTGATGGTGAACAAAGTGTATTTAGTGTGCTAGATATTCTTAAAACTGAACTCGATCTTGCAATAGCTTATATGGGAGTAAATAAAGTAGGTGATTTAAATAGGTCGTATGTCACAATTTGAAGCGTGAAGCCATCGTGATTTTCCAAGAATAGATAATTTAAGAACCTCAGTATTTCATCCACAGATACCTTCATAAGGGGGGTTATTTGGCAATTAAAAATGCTTGGTTTACTCTGACTGTTGCTTTCATAGTTTTATTTTTTTCCAGCGGTCTGAGATTCGCCTTTGGAATTGTGCTTAAACCTATGTCTGAAGACCTGGGTTGGGCCAGAGCAGAGACAACAATGGCTGCTACTACTTTTTTTGTAGTGTCTGCCTTAGTCATGCCAATATATGGACGGCTAATCGACCGTTACAGTCTTATACAGATAATGATTATATCTATTGCGATAACCTCGCTTGGATTCGGCTTAGTTGCGATTGTCCAGACTCCATGGCAGTTCATATTTTTTTACGGAATAGTTTTTGCATTAGGTCACTCAGGGTTCTCGATTTTGGCTGTGTCCGTTATGGTAGGACGGGCATTTCCAAATCGAGCTGGTATAGCCAATAGTATTGCCATGTCTGGATTCGGGTTCGGTCAGCTCATCATTATCTCTGTTTTGACACTAATTGTGTTTGAGGTAGGTTGGAGAATATCCCATGTATATTTAGCTTTAGGGGCAGCTTTAGTTCTTATTCCTCTACTGCTGTTTCAGGCTAAATTCGTGAGCTTCTTACCAGATAGCCCTGACCGATATGAGGGCCATCCCACCGAATTTTCATCCAGTTCGGTACCACATTTACTAAGATTCACTATCTCAACAAAATTTGCCCTTTTGATAGTAGTTTATACCTTATGCGGATTCCAAGACTTTTTCATGGCTACACATATAGCATCTTTCGCAACTGATAATGGTGTCAGCGATCAATTTGCGGGTAATTTGTTAGCAATAATGGGTATGTTTGCACTTGCAGGAGTGATAACTGCAGGGCTCTTAGGTGACAGGTTTAAAGCTGGTTTTCCTACTGTGCTTTGTTTTTTAATACGATTGGTCATATTCATCTCGATATGCACTTCTAATCAGCCGGCATTTATTGTGATATTAGCATTTTCGTACGGATTCACATTCTTGATTACTGCGCCTCTCACGGTAGTATTTGTAAAAGATCTTTTCGGGACACCCAAGATGGGAGCTCTTATCGGTATCGTCAATATGGTGCATCAATTTGGAGGTGCTATTGGAGCATATGCAGGAGGCGTAGTTTTCGATCAAACAGGATCATACGAATTGATGATGTTTTTTATGGTAGTACTATCTTTTGGTGGATTAATTTGTTCATACTTTATCCACGGGTCTGCAACTTTTAGAAAAAGATTGGTCAATTAACTAGTGGGAATATTCACTTCGTTACGAGTTGAAATTTTCCCGATTATGAACTACTTTCAATCTGTTTGCTATGATTAAATTGCATGCATACTAGGTTGGGCCTTGGCATCAAGAGCTTTGTTAGATGAATCAGAGGGGTCAAGATGAAAATTAAGTCTGTGAAAGGCCTGTTGATTTGACGCCGGCTCCTACAAATAAACCGCAAGCACAACCTGATCCAATATACCAAATATGATAGTTTAAAAACCTACAAGGCGGAGCCCCTATGTCAAAGCAGCCGAATATAGTATTGATAATGTCTGATGATCTTGGCTATGAGGTAATAGGGGCCAACGGTGGTTCTTCATATAAAACTCCATCCATAGACTCGATGGCCCAGCAGGGCATGCGCTTTGAAAACGCTCATGTTATGCCGCTGTGTACACCAACCAGACTTTCAATGATGACCGGAAAATATAATTTCCGGAACTACTTGGGATTCGGTTTAATAAGACCAGACGAAGTCACTTTTGGACATCTACTCACCGACGCAGGTTATAACACATGTATATCCGGCAAATGGCAACTTTACTCCTACAACCCACCAGATCAACACCCGGAAGAAAGATCTTCAGGGCAAAAAATCGAAGATGCTGGCTTTGACGAGTTTTGCGTATGGCACCCGCATCACACAGAAGAGAAGGGTTCCAGATACAAGAGTCCAGTTATATACGAAAACGGGGAGTTCAGAACTGACACCAAGGATAAATATGGGGAGGACATATTCTGCGATTACATCATCGATTTTTTAGAGAGGAAAAAAGATGATGAAAAACCATTTTTCGTCTACTGGCCAATGGCTGCTACCCACAAGCCTCATGAGCCCACCCCGGACAGCCCAGAATGGGATTCTTTTGATCCTCCCTCAAACCGATCTATCGGTGCAAAAACATGGGCGGACTTAGAAGATGCATCATGGGAAGATGATCCTAAATTCTATAGAGATATGGTTGAGTATCACGACAAAGTCATAGGTAGATTACTGAACTATCTTGAAAATCAAGGACTTCAGGAAGATACATTGGTCATCTACCTTGGAGACAACGGTAGCCCAGCCGATGTCTGTTCAATGATGCACCAGCATAATGAGATTTGCGGTGGTAAAGGAAAGACCAGCGATAGGGGTACCCATGTTCCTTTGATTTGTTTGATGCCAGGAACGATTCCTTCCAATACTGTGCAAACAGATCTTGTTGAAGCTACAGATTTTCTACCGACTATTTTCGAAGCGGCTGGCCTGAACTTCCCTGAAGGATACATCATTGACGGGAGGTCTTTTTATCCTCAGTTAAAAGGGGAAAAAGGCAACCCGAGAGATTGGATGTTTTTTCACTTCGAACCAATGAATAGAAGACACGGCCTCAACGATTTACGACAAATAAGGTTCATTCGTGATCACAGATGGAAATTATATGAAACGGGGGAATTATACGATTTGGAAGCAGATTGGGACGAAGACATCCCTATCTATGAAGTTGAAGATTCAAAATCCCAGTCTGAAGCAAGAAACCGACTAAACCCGGTATTTTCCCAAATGACCAATTGATCCTTAATCTACTCGTCTTTTTTTAGATTTAAGGAAGCTGAGTTAATACAATACCGCAGCCCGGTAGGTTGAGGACCATCTGGAAAAACATGCCCCAGGTGCGCACCACATGACTTGCAGATAACTTCCGTCCTCGCCATTCCTAAAGAAGTGTCCGTTTCTTCTTCTATCTGATCCTCAACAAGCGGCTGGTAAAAGCTAGGCCACCCACACATGGAGTCGTATTTGGTATCAGAAGAGAAAAGTTCTTCCCCACAACACACACATAAATAGGTACCATCCTCTGTCGTGTTCCAGTACTCCCCTGTAAATGCTCTTTCTGTAGATTTATTACGAGTTACTTCATATTGCATCGGAGTAAGTTTATCCCGGTATTGTTCATCGTCTTTTAAATCAGCCATCTATCCATCTCCCAAAATTTTGAATACTGCCACAGCACATTTTCAGCACAACACAGAAGATTATATAGCTAGTATTATATTGGTTCACAAATCTTGTCGCCGGTAAAACTGATAGCACACAAAACTTAGGAGAGTTATTTGGCACTTTAATTTGGCGTATTTGATCATATAGAACCGGTCTGGAACATGTCCCTGAATGAGGTTTACAAGCTTCGGATGCAACAAATCGAGGTTTTAGACCAAAAAGGGTTTTATGCATACCATCTAGCTGAACACCATACACCCGCTGTGCATAGCCTGGCTCCTTCTCAAAACGTATTTTTAGCCGCAGCATCGCAGCGCACGTCACAAATAAAACTAGCTCCATGTGTTTATGTATTGCCTCTTCATCACCCACTTAGGTTGATCGAAGAAATCAGCATGCTTGACCACTTGAGCGATGGACGGGTAGAAATCGGAGTCGGAAGAGGAGGTGTGATGGAAGCTTTTTTCTGGGGACAGGATGACGATTCTGACAAAAACTACCAAAGATACCTTGAAACTCTGGAAGTGATAAAAGAAGGACTCAGTTCCGAAACTCTAACGTACCAAGGTCAATTTCACCAATATGACAACCTCCCAATGCGATTAGAACCGATTCAAAAACCGTTCCCACCAATGTGGTATATGAGAAACGCCGAAACAGCCGCCTTGGAAGGAATGAACACTGTGATTGTAGGAACTCTGGAAAGCCTCAAGGCTGAAACCAAGAGATATAAAGATGTCTGGAATAAGACTCACGGTGAAGGCTCACTAAACGATCAGGGTCAAGATCCAAAAATTGGTCTTGTTGTCCATATGGTTGTAGCTCGTACAGACGAAGAAGCCATAAATATTGCGACTCCAGCCTGGGAAAAATATAAATGGAATTTAGCAGCTCCTCGGCGAATAGAAGCTGAAAAAAGAGGGTTGGAACAGTTCCAATCTTCAAAGGATGGCTCATTCGGGTTCGTGGGAGACAGACCGGCTAGTCTTCCGACTAGGGAAACCAGAAAGGATATAGAGGCTGAAATAGAGCGATTCGACCAGCAATCAAATAGAAAGGATCCTACTAGACTAGGGGGTGTCGCTTTGGCAGGTTCCCCAAAGTCAGTGGACCGTTATTTGGAAGAATACATCGAAACCGGTGCCAATTATTTTGTGTGTTCGTTTCAATGGGGAGATATTGACCACGAAACTGCTATGAACTCGATTAATCTTTTTTCAGAACATATACTGCCGCAATATATTTAGATAATTTTGGATAGATTCATGAAACTTGAGATAATTGGAATGATCGGCGCAGTAAGAGAAGGTACTGGAAGTAAAGGTGCAGAGGTACACATCATTGGTGGGGGGGTAGACGGGGATTATATCTCCGATTTTGCTAAAGCCCATGAGAACAGCGGTTTCGATAAAGTTCTGGTCGGATACACATCTTCATCTGCAGATGGGTTCATAGTCGCGATGCATGCAGCAGCCAACACTGAAGAACTTGGATTTTTGGTTGCTCACCGGCCCGGATTTGTCAGTCCGACAGTACTAAGTAGGAAGGCCGCCACTATCGATCAATTAACACAAGGAAGAATTGCTCTACACATAATAAGCGGAGGTGGGGACTTAGAACAGAGGCGTGATGGCGATTTTCTAGACCATGATGCCAGGTATAGAAGGTCAGGAGAATTCATGCACATTCTTAAAACCCTATGGACTTCAAAAACGCCCGTCGACCATAAGGGTGAGTTCTATCAATTCGAACAAGCGAAAAGTGACTTTGAATGCTTTCAGAAACCACATATCCCTCTGTATTTTGGTGGAGCTTCTGATGCAGCATTAGAAGTGGGTGCGAGAGAATGCAACGTATATGCTATGTGGGGAGAACCGCTCAAAGAAGTTGAAAAAAAAATCAGATTATTCACAGACAGAGTAACAAGAGTTGGAAGGGATCCAAAATCTGTAAGATTTTCCGTTTCAACAAGACCGATAGTGGCTGATACTGAATCTGAAGCCTGGGATATTGCTCATTCCACTCTAGAAAATGTTCTGAAAACCAACCAGAATTCTATGCATGGTATGGGAAAGGAAAGGTTGGAATCTGTAGGATCTCAGCGTCTCATAGATTTCGCAAAAGATGGGGAAATCTTGGATGATCGGCTTTACACTCCCATAGCGGCAGCTACTCGAGGTGCAGGAAATACTACAGCACTTGTAGGCACCGCAGGACAAGTATCTGATTCACTTATGAAATACTACAAACTTGGTTGTAGCACTTTATTAGTAAGAGGTTTTGATGCATATAATGACGCTGTTTATTGGGGTAAAGAACTAATCCCAAATCTAAAAGAATCGGTTGCTAATTATCATAAAAGGCACGCAGTTACTGGAAAACACTTATTATGAAAATATTATCGGCGGTTCTAGGAAGTCCATTCCAAGGTTCATCTTCTGAAAAAATCGTAAATATTTTTATTGATAGGCTCCCTAAAGAACGGTGGGACACAGCACTGGCGGATTTGTCCAAAATTTCGCCAGAAGCTCTTTTATTAAGGAGTAAAGATAAAGCATTAAATGATTCTATAGAACGTGTCCTTAATTCCGATGTGGTCATCGCTGCCACCCCGACATATAGAGCCACCTATACAGGTCTACTAAAAACTTTTTTTGATCAATTTCCAGAAAATTCCCTGTCTGGCAAATTAGTGCTACCCATCCAAACCGGAGGATCTGCAGAACACGCTTTGTCAGTTGAACATGGTTTGACTCCAATGGTCAGGACATTAGGAGCCGTCGTCGCCAACAAGTCGATTTACTCTTGGGGAGAGCATTGGAATGAAGATGGAAATCCAGGTCAAAATTTAAAGGAAATGATTGATCAATCAGTGAATGAAATTATCAATACGTCTGGTTAATCATCCAACAATCCCAAAGCACGAGCCATATCAAGCATCTCCAAAGCTGTTTTCTCATGAGCAATATCAACCATTCCGCCTTGAAAAGAAACGGCGGCCCCCCCACTCTCTCTAATCTCCTTCATTGATTGAACTAAATCTTGCCACTCACTTATCTCATCTTTACTCGGAGAAAATATTTCATTCACTATTGGAACGTGAGACGGATGTATAACTGTCATTCCGTTATAGCCTAGCTCTCTCGAATGCTGCGCGAAGCTCCTTAATCCTTCATGATCATGTATGTCCTGCCACAAGCCAGTCAATGGAAAAGGTACACCAGCTGCTCGAGCGTCTAATAGTACTTTTGAGCGGATAAATAAAGTTTCTGTGCCTTCAGGAGTCCATCGATATCCTACAGCTCTAGCTATGTCTCCTCCCCTACCACCTCCAGCCCCCATATGCGCAACTCGATCTGATGAAGTTCCCACGTCATAAGCAAACCTGAGCCCTGTAGCTGTTTCCAAGCCAGGGTCGATCAATATCTTCCCCAGATCTATACCTTTTTTCTTCTCCTCACTAGAAATAAAGGAGTCAAGTTTTCTTACATCTGCAGGTCCTTTCACCATCGGCAGAGTAATAGCGTAAAGGCCTTCCTGAACCGCGTAAGCTACATCTTCTGCAGTAAGTCCTGTATCAATATCATTGACTCTTACCAATACTGTTATACCTTGCGCAGCTAATTCTGGAACCATTCTAGACACGATTTCCCGTGCGTTTTGCTTCTCGTCTAAAGGTACAGAGTCTTCAATATCCAAGATAAGAGCATCTGCACCATATTTTGGAGCTTTCCTGACCCAATCTTCTTTATTAGCAGGTACATAAAGCATGGTACGCAAAGGTTTAGCTTGGCCCCTCATCAATGCCTCCCTTTCTTATTAATTTTAAATGATTCCATTTCGTTCATATCCTTCAAGATCTTCCGAGCTGATCCCGAGAACCTCATGATATATCTCATGGTTGTGCTCACCTAACATTGGTGCACCTTTCGACTGGGGTAATTCACCACCAGAAAAATCAACAGGAAAACCTGATGCAATTCCTGGAACGGCATCAGCAAAAGCTGAACTTTTCATTGGCTGAAGGGTTCCTCGATCCCAAAAATGTGAGTCTTCTATTATTTCCGGCACAGTTCTTACCAACCCACAAGGAACTTTATTTTCCTCTAATAATGCTATCGCCTCATTTCTAGTGTAACGATCAAGTAGACCCTGTACTTCCTCTCGAGCCTCGACAACATTCCAATTTCGTTCGATAAAGGTAGCAAATTTTGGATTTACTGTTAATTCCGGAGCATCTAACGCCTTAGCCAATCTGCTCCACTGATCATCACTGGCAACAGTTAAGGTGATGTCTCCATCCTTGGTGTGATAGAGCCCCATCGGGCCTCCTCGGCTATTATTTCCCTGCCTAAGTGGTTCACCGTACATAATGGCTTCTTCCAAATTTTCCATAAACATGAGGGAGGTTAATGAATCCATCATGGACACATCCAAATATTGACCATAACCAGTCTTATCTTTTTCTCTGAGCGCTGCAAGAACTGAATAGCAGGCAAAAAGAGGTGTTACCAAATCTCCAATATAAAACCCAACCCTGGTAGGAGGTTCACTTTCTGATCCGTTTATATCCATAAGGCCACTCATGCCTTGAATTTGTGGATCATGAGCCTTTTGGTGTGAATACGGACCGGATTGACCATATCCTGAAATAGAAGTATAAACAATTCCCGGATTAACCTTTGCTACTTTCTCGTAACCCAAACCTAATCTCTTCATAGCGCCGGGCGATAAATTTTCGACTAGTACATCTGATTTTTTCACTAGCTCCATAAACATTTCCAGGCCTTTTGGATCTTTTAGATTCAAAGTAACACTTTTCAGACCCTGAGCCCTTTTAAGAAACCGAGTAGAAAGATGCTTTTCAGACTCCTGCGTTTCCACATATCCGTCAGGAGAGGCAAAGGGTCCATTTCCTCTAGATGGATCTCCCACACCCGGCATTTCTACTTTTATACATTCGGCCCCCAATCTAGCTAAATTCATCATCGCAAATGGTCCTGCGAGGTAGACAGTCACACCCAGTACCCTAAGGCCCGACAAAGGAGACATCGATTTTTTAACTTCGGCCAAAATTAACCTCTTCTCTAAAATGGTCTTATAAGTAATTGAATCTGTCATTACCTGCTCTCATGTTATGTTCGCCCAGAGGTACGGTCAATTGATGTGTTATATTCCAGCGTGGACCATACCTCCCAAATGACCGTATAGGAGATATTGATATGAAAATCGCCATAATAGGACAAGCTGCTTTTGGCAAAGATGTCTTAAATGCACTGGTAGATAAAAAAGAAAACGTAGTAGCTGTGCTTTGTCCACCGGACAATCCAGGTAGACCTGAAGATCCCATAAAATCGTCAGCATTAGAAAATCAAATACCAGTATTCCAATACAAAAGAATGCGAGATAAAGAAGCAATTAGAGAATTTCTATCGTTACACATAGATCTATGTGTGATGGCCTTTGTTACCGATATAGTCCCAGACGAAATCCTTGAAGGACCTCGCTTGGGAACTATTCAGTATCATCCATCTTTACTTCCAGAACATAGAGGGCCTAGTTCAATTAATTGGCCCATCATACAAGGGAAATCAAAAACTGGACTCACTATTTTCTGGCCGGACAAAGGTCTCGACACAGGTCCAATACTTTTACAAAAAGAATTTGATATTACTGAAACCGACACTTTGGGATCGATTTATTTTGGCAAACTCTACCCTGCTGGGGTGGATGCAATGGTTGAAGCAGTCGAAATGGTTAAAAATGGTACCGCCCCCAAAGTTGAACAAGACCACAGCAAAGCCACATACGAGGGGTGGTGCAGGTCAGATGACGTAAGCATAGATTGGAATAAACCTGGAATAGAAATCTATAATCTGGTTAGAGGGTCTGATCCTAGCCCTGGAGCCAATACGGTGTGGAACAAAAAGTCAATTTACTTATTCAACACATCTTTTGAATCTTCCAAACATGATCAACCTCCTGGAACCGTAACGAAAATATCGGATGAGTCGTTCAGTTTGTCGGTTTCGGACGGCTTCATCCATATAGGCAGGGTCAAAGTAGACAAAGAAACAAAAATTATGGCCTCAGATTTTGTTGAATCCCACGGACTGAAAGTAGGCGACAGGTTCGGACTTTAGACGTTTATTAACCTTTATTAATTTTTATCTACCGAAAGGAGTTAGCAAATGAACGGAAAATACTATTTCTCAGCTGCAATGGATGTACCTCAGGACAAAGAAGCTCTATTTAACGAGGTATATGACAAAGAACACATACCATATCTGTCTGAGGTGCCTGGAGTATTAGCCATAGCCAGATTTACCACGGAGCCATTGAAAATGGTAATCGGAGGAGTAGAACAAGAAATAATTATAGAAAACCAACCGAAGCACACAGCAATCTATGAAATAGAGGATCCAAAGGTCCTGACATCCCCACAATGGGCTGCTGCTGTGGATAAAGGTAGATGGGCTACTGAAGTCAGACAACACACCTTCAACAGAAGGCACGTATTACTAAAAAATAAAAATTAAGTGTAGCAAATATTGTTCAGAAAAATAAGAGAAATGGAATTCCCTGCCGTTGGTATGGGAACCTCCAGGACTTTTGATGGAGATGATTCGATTCCAAAAGTTTTCTCCGTTCGAAATAAAATAGTGGAGGAATGTCAAAATAATGGGGTGACCCTCGTCGATTCCTCACCAATGTATGGCAACGCAGAAAAAGTCCTAGGATTAGCAATTCAAGAAAATGATCCCTCAAAATTTCAAATAGCTACAAAAGTGTGGACGACAGGCTATCGATCTGGTTTAGACCAAATTGATACCTCATTTTCGTTGCTGAAAACTGAGTACATTCATATTCTCCAAATACATAATTTAGTAGATTGGAAGACCCACCTACCAACTCTTACTAGTCTGAAAAATGAAGGAAAGATAGGTTTAGTGGGCCTAACCTGTATGACTCCTAGTGACTATCCAGAAATGATGGACATTGTGAAAACCGGCAAAATCGATTCTATCCAAATTCCTTACAATGTTATTAACACACGAGTGGAATCTGGTGTACTCCCGTTAGCGGAATCAATGGAAATAGGAGTTCTGGTAATGGAACCACTACAAAAAGGAAAATACGTGAAAGACCTTCGAATAAGTCCTGACTTGGGCCCTTTATCTGATTTAGGCATCAAAACCTGGGCTCAGGCCTTGTTGTCTTGGGTTATATCAAATGAGGTTATAACATCAGCAATACCAGCAACATCTAATCCCAAAAGGATAAAAGAGAATTCTTTAGGTGCAATACAAATGCCAAAAGAATTGAGAGATTTTGTCAAACGTGAGACTGAAAGGTGTATTTAGTTCCTCTGGCTACTATCACTTCCCTCATCCTCAAACCGCTCACCCATCTCATTTAAGAAATCTTGAACATCCGACGATAGGTTAATTTCCACATCCTCTTCACTTAAATTTTCCGAATCTTCTTGGCCTTCAGATCGACTAAGAACTCTATCAAAGTAGGTTTCCAATTGTTTTATCAAAGTGCCCACCTCTCCCCCATAGTCTATCGCTCGTTCAATATCTTTGTACTGTTGGTCTCCTTTGCTTTTCTCTGCTAGATCCGCGGGAAACCCATACACAGCACACAAAACCTCCAACAGCCTAGATGCACCCAAATGGTCTTCATCCAATTGGACGTATTGTGGCAAATGTGCCATCAAAGTAGTATTTTGGACACCTCGCTCGGTCAAATCTTCATTAACCTGATTAATTATGGACGTAGGTCCCTGATAGGTACTACGACGGGGATTCAATAGAGATCCGGCCTTCCCTTCTTGCTCGTCTGTCATGGAGCCTGTAACTAAAATTGGCCTAGTATGTGGGACTGAGTCATACATACCACCAACTCGGCAGTATTCAGTCACATTACAATGATTGAATAAATCAACTATTGAGTCAGTATATTCCTCTCCAAAATTATGAGGTTCCCTTATGTGGATGAAAATGTAATCTCGACCCGAATACTGATCTTTGGCGTGATGGATAATGGTATTTGGTTTAGTGAAAACTCGTTTGCCGTTTATGATACGCATCCTTGGCCGATATCTGGTGAAATCAAAAAATTTTCCAGGTTTGGCCAACCGGCCAAGTTCTTTAGCACCAAGATATTGTTCTAATTTCCTTAACGATAAGGTACCAACTCTTCCCACATCTACCCAAGGACGTAACATACCGATAGCCACGGTATTATTCATCTCAGGCACAGGATCAACTAGTTCAAATTCACCAACTCTCATAAACCTGTTCAACCACCAAAATGAAAAATTTACTTAGATAAAATCACTCTATAGGCTCAGAATTATACACCAGCCGTATTATTCATATCAGGCTCAAAACAGGAAATTATCCCTGTATAATGCCCAAGAATCTTATGCGAGTAAAAGAGGAAGAACAGATTAACGTGCAAGAAAAACCACTCAGTAAAAATGCATTAGAAGGGGTAAGGGTCATAGATTTATCTTGGATTGTAGCTGGGCCTCAATGCACAAGATTACTCGCAGATTTTGGAGCAGAAGTCATTAAGGTAGAAAATGAAGCTGCTCTTGATTACTGCAGAAATATCCTACCAATCGATGCTGACGGTTCACCAAACAGAAGCGGTTTGTTTAACACTCTCAACCGCAACAAAAAGAGTGTGACACTAAATGTGATGCACCCGACTGGTATGGAAAAACTGAAAGAACTCATTTCTATTTCTGATGTGATTGTAGAAAATTTTAGTTCTAGAGTACTGGAAAAATGGGGACTCAGCTACGAGGATCAGAAAAAGATACGCCCAGATATCATTTATTGCAGCATGTCGGGATTCGGACACAGTGGAAGAGATAGGGATTATGTAACTTGGGGTCCAACAGCACAGGCTCTTTCAGGCCTAACATTTATGTCGGGGCTACCTGGAGAGGAGTCGGCCGGTTGGGGTTTTTCATATATGGATCACACAGGAGGATTCTACGGAGCATTAGCAATATTGATGGCTCTGAAACATAGAAATTCAACTGGCAAGGGGCAGCATTTAGATTTATCTCAAGTCGAGGCCGGTATAGGAATGACCGGCACTTCTATCCTTGATTACACTGTAAACAGCAGACCGTTCAGAAGAGAAGGCATGCCACCGGGAAACACAGCCCCAGACAAAAAAATTGCTCCCCATAATTCATACAGGTGTCGAGGGAAAGACCGTTGGTGCGTAATTACAGTAACCAATGAGGAGGAATGGTATGCCTTATCAAAAGCAATTAACAACCCTTTGTGGATAAATGACAAAAAATTTTCTACGATGGCATTAAGGTACGAAAACCAAGATGAACTAGATCAGCACATCGAAACTTGGACAATTAACAGAACCCCACACGAAGTGATGCATCATCTTCAAAGTTTTGGTGTTCCTGCTGGTGCAATTCAAACTCCTAGAGAAAGAATAGAAGAAGACCCTCAACTTAAAGAAAGAGATTTTCTACCCACTATTAAACATGGAGAACTAGGAGATACCAAAGTAGAAGCCATGCCAATGAAAATGTCAGAAACACCCTGGGAACTCAAATCAGCTTCTCCCTTACTCAGTGAACATTCTGCCGAGATCTATATGGATTTGCTAGGAACTTCGGGAGAAGATTTTGCTTCCTTTATAGAACAGGGAATAGCATGACTGCTCTTAATGGATTGCTTGTCGTCGAATTATGCGGAGAGCGAGGGCAATACATGGGAAAACTTATGGGCGATATGGGAGCTAGAGTAGTAAAGCTAGAGCCACTGCAAGGTTCTCCAGAAAGAAATATCGGACCTTTCAAGGACGATAAACCTGATCCTAATTCCAGCCTTTATTTCTGGGCTAGGAACACCTCCAAGGAAAGCCTTACCGTTGATTTAGAATCTCCGCAAGGCATAGCCTTAGTAAAAAAACTACTTAAAAAGGCGGATGTGTTCCTGGAAGACAGAAAACCCGGTTTTCTAGAATCACTAGGTTTAGGTTATGAAGTATTAAAAAAAACCAACAAAAAATTAGTGATGACCTCGTTGACTGCCTTTGGCCAAGACGGCCCTTATAGAGATTATAAATCTAACGATTTGGTGGCCTTAGCTATGGGAGGGATAATGCATTCGTGTGGCTACGATGATGTGCCAGACAGCCCTCCTATCAGGCCTAGTGGTGGACATGGAGACTTTATATCCGCCCACTATGGTCTAATTGGCACAATGTCAGCACTTTTTTACAGAGATTTCACAGGTGTTGGACAATATTTAGATGTTTCAGCCCACGAGGCTTGTTCCTCAACTACAGAAGCGTCGATTCCCACATATTTATTCCTCAACAAAGAAGTTTTCCGTCAGACAGGAAGACATCAAGGAGCTACCCCAACCCCAAAAACCCTTTGTAAAACCCTGGACGGTAAATACATAATCGTTTTCCAACTTTTTAATAACCTCAATTCTTGGCTTTCACTAGTGAAATGGATGTCTGAGAAGGGTATGGCAGAAGATTTGGAAGATGAAAAATACAAAGACATGGCTCGGCATATTACTTCAAATACAAAGGACTCTGATCATGCATTTGAAGTAGTCAGAAATTTTATATTGAATCACACAGCAGACGAGATATATCGAGGGGCTCAAGAACTGAAATACCCATGGGGAATTGTCAGATCTCCAGAAGAAAATCTAGATGATCCTCATTTCCTGGACGACAGGGAAATGTTTGAAGACATCCCCCATACTGAATTTGGAAATGAAGTAACCTATAGGTATGCTGGCCGACCTTACAGATTTAAAGGCACTCCTTGGAATGCTTTCAGATCACCACTGGTTGGCGAACATACGGCCTATATTTTGAAACAAGACTTAGAATACTCTGAACAAGAAATAAAAAACTTGCGATTAACCGGAATCATTTCTACCAAATAATTTTGAAAAATGCCATTCTTAGATACGGTAAAGAAATGAGATTTTTACGAAGATGTCAAAAATTTCCAACGTCTCCAGATCATAGGACTTTATATAAGTAATGAATCTGCCTGAAAATTCTCACAAACGGGTAACCACTAATCTCTCAGGAAAAAAGGCTTCTAAAGGATTCCATTTCACATGGAGAGCTGGGTGCCTTGGCTGCCTAATACCAGTAATAATAATTTTTCTGTTGTTTTTCTTCCTGGTCCGAGCCTCTTTCGTCCTAGGTTAGAAAATTTTCGCATAAATACGATTTGAAGTGAAAGGAGTTTTAAAGTGAAAGCGGCTTTTTATGATGGCAATGGAACCATGGTTGTTAGAGATTATCCTGATTTAACTCCCGGCCCAGGAGAAGTACTTATAAAAGTCAGATCAACAGGGATTTGTGGCTCCGATTTAAATATGAATTTAGATAAATCGGGACCCGACTCAGACCCAGCGGGTCACGAAGTAGCAGGCGAAATAGTATCCGTAGGAAAAGGCGTCGACCGAAAACATATTAGCTCAAGGGTGGCCGTGGAAGTGTTGGGTAGCGGAAGAGCTTGTCAAAATTGTTGGTACTGCAGACAAGGACAATATATTCATTGCCCTAATAGAGGTTCAGGGGTAAGTGGTGGATTTGCAGAATATATCGTTCGTAAAATAGAAGGTTGTTATCCACTTTCGGACAAAATGAATTGGGAGGAAGGCGCATTAGTGGAGCCTTTGGCAGTTTCTGTTCATGGTGTCCGAATAGGAAACATGGTGGGTGGAGATACCGTTGCCGTACTCGGTTCAGGTACCATCGGACTAACAGCCATAACAGCGGCCAAGGCTCTTGGCGCCGGAAAAATTTTTGCTACGGCAAGACATCCGCAACAGGCAGATGCAGCTTTATCTTTAGGTGCGGATGCTGTAGGAACTAAGGGAGAAAGTGAATTCACTCAAATGGTACTTGATGCAACCGACGGCAGGGGAGCAGATCTTACTATCGAGACAGTGGGGGGCAGTAGGGGAGATACCTTAAGGCAAGCTATTGAGGTCACGAGAAGACAAGGTCGTATAGTAATTTTAGGGGTGTTTTATGGTGAACATTCCATCAACTGGACAGGACCGGTCCTTAAGGAGCAAACCATTCAAGGATCCATATGTTACGGAATAATAAACGGCCAGCACGATTTCGAAACTGCTGTAGAAATTCTATCCAGACCTGACTGCAACCTTAGTCAAATAGTGACGCATAAATATTCTCTTGAAGATATAGACATTGGATTCAAGACTGCTTATGACAAGTCGTCTGGCTCCATAAAAGTTCAAGTACAACAAACCTGATCTTTTCTTGACTAGAAAGTTTCCTTAAAAGACAATTACAGATGCTGATTTTATTAGGAAACTAGTTTGCAGGCACATGGAACTTAAGTTGAAGCGAACTAAAAACGTTCCGCAGTAGCTCAGTGGTAGAGCAATCGGCTGTTAACCGATCGGTCGCTGGTTCGAATCCAGCCTGCGGAGCCAATTACCTTAGGTATTTATTGAATTCTAAAACGACTAATTATCTCAAGTACTAGAGCTGGTGAATAAGTGACTAAAGAACAAAATAATATCGATCCCGAGGAACAAAACGAATATGCATCAAGTTCCGATGCAGAAACAAACGATCAATCAACTGACGAACCCGTGGACCCCCCCCAGAAAAACAACGATACCTTGCAAGTCGAAAATATCCCTGAAGGATCAATCATATTTAGACAATCCCATCTTTCTTGGTTAATTCCATCCTCTATCTGGATAATAGGATTGGTGGTCGTCGATTTGCAAATTGGACTGTTGGGAGGGGTGGGTATCCTTTTAGCCCCACTAATTGCAGCTCCAAGATATTTGAGATGGAGACAAACTGTTTATCATTTATCCAATGACTCTCTGTACCTCACCATGGCCGGACTTCCTGTAATCCAAAAAAGTAAAATATACCAAGTCAAATTTGACACTATAGCAAGAGGTGAAAACGGAAAGGTGCAAATAGGTATTAGGCATGGCATGTTTGGGAAAACCCTAGGATACGGGGAAGTCAGTATAGTGTTCGATGACAAACGTGTAGCGAGACTTTCATATATCTCAGAATATCAATCTTTCATAGATTACATTAACGAACGAACGGGATAACAAGGAGAGTGAGCGAGAAGGCCTGATCCAGATTGAAAACCTAATCATCAACTATTCCCTTCACTTTTATTCCGAATTGTTCAATCTCTTCTAGATTTTTCAAAAGTAAATAATCGGTATTTCCTAGAGACAAGAATTGAACTTGGTAAGGAGAATGGATTTTTGATAGCAAAGATCTCCATGACGCCTGGTCACCTACGTATTTTAGACAATTCCACCCGCGGCTAATTTTTTCTTCATCCGGAATAGACTTGTCTGAACAGACTACCGAAATTTTAGATTCTGTCCTGATAATTGAAAGAAAAATTCCATTTTGCACCCACTTCGGTAAAATCGTACCAAGCTCAAAAAAGCAAATTGCAAATGTCCCCGGCAACAATTCAAGTTGTTTTTCATCATCTACCAATGTTGACTCTAATAGGTTAGACCAATCCGAACCTGGTATTTCCATCAAATCCATATGTTCATTAACAACACATTGGTTAGCAATATTTCCTACCGCCTCATCAGAGTAGTTAGGGTTCATTTCCTTTATACGAAACCACCATCTAACGCGCCGCACTGACGGCCTCTGAAGTTCAAGAGAAGATAGTCTGTTGATTAAGTGGGCATGCTCCCATGGTATAGAGTACATATCCATATGTGGCCATTCGAAGTCATGTTCCAATGCGAGAATATCTTCTGAAACATTTTTATATCTGGTAATCCAATTTCCCAAGGTACGTAAGCTTGGTGGAGATTGGTCACCAAAAGAATCTAGGATCCTAGAACGCCGGTACCCTTTGGCGTACATTTCAAATCCCCTAGATATTTGTGCAGTATTAGCAAAAGCTCTTCCCATAATTAATGCATATTTTACATGAATTACTGCATTTTTTCTATCATTTGAATTTATTATTTCCTTTTTTCATTTTTTTATTGCCTTATGTGCAGACAAAGGTTTTTCCAATGGTGCATAAATAGGTAGAAGAATATATAAAATTATTCGATAAGATCAGGAAATGGTGCCGGAACATTCCATTAAGTTATAGAAGTCCGACAGATTTGGCAGCCCTCTTTACATCATCCACCCGGAAGGCTCTGAGGATATTTTTCACCTCGATCCCGGTTTTTTCCAAATCCACTAATCGAGAAACTCGATTCGGTTTATTACCCGTTGTTGGTAACTTAAGTGATTTAAGGGCATATGAAAGATCATCAGATCTAAAATGTTGGAGAAATTCTTCGAAATCCATAGAGATATCTCCAATTTGATTAAATGCAACAAAATATTTCGCCCGATTATACAGACAGTTAACCCTGTTGATAAGCCAAAAGGAAAATGACGCCGTACCTAGCGGCATAAAACACATCAAAAGTAGCGTAGAATGTTGCTTATTTGAGTGGGAGATTAAACATGACGGTCAAAATAGTCACAGACAGTACCTCAGATTTAGACCCAGCCCTTGCCCAAAAATTGGGCATAACGATAGTCCCCTTAAACGTACATTTTGGCCAAACTATCTACAAAGACGGTATTGACCTAAACACGGATCAGTTTTTCGACAAGCTGATAAACGGAACAGTGTTTCCTTCAACCTCACAGCCATCGCTGGGTGAATTTGTAGATGTCTATGAAAAGGTTAACCAAACTGGAGATGTGATTATCTCAATTCATGTATCTTCAAAGCTCAGTGGTACCATCAATTCTGCCCATCAAGCAGCAGCCAGTTTGTCAGACAAGATCGATGTCAAAATTGTAGATACGCAGCAGGTCTCAATGACAGTTGGGTTGTCGGCTCTCGGTGCCGCCAAAGCGGCACAAGAAGGACAATCAGCAGAAGAATGCGTTGCCATCGCTGAGTCAATAGCCCACAGAAGTAATTTTTTTGCCTTGTTCGACACACTGGAGTACCTAGAAAAAGGTGGAAGAATCGGAAAAGCGAGGTCGTTGATAGGAGGCCTGCTGAAAATCCGCCCAATTCTTCGTGTTGAAGACGGAGAAATTGGTCAATTTGGAAAAGCTCGCTCAAGAAATATGGGTATGTTGAAATTGGAAGAGGCGGTCAGAGATCTTGGAAAATTAGATGATATCGCTATTGTTTATAGTACTGACGGCACTGATGCAGAAAATTTAGCGGCCACAGTGCAAGACCTTCTGCCGGAAGGAAAAGAGCCCTATATCACGAGAGTAGGACCAGTGATAGGAACTCACGCAGGACCAAATTTGGTTGCAATTGCGGCAATTACCTCCGCCTAGATCATTAACAAAATCAAGGAAAGTAACTCCCCGACTTAACTAACAGTGCGGTATAGTAGGATACAGCTGATTTAGGCATGCACAACGACAATCGAAAATAACTGTGGAGGATTTCATGGCAACAACCACGAAGTGGAAAATTAGCGGGACGTACTTTGAGTCTTGCGACTGCGATATTGCCTGCCCATGCGTGTTTTTACAGCCACCTTGAACAAATGATGGTACGTGTAACGTAGTCATAGCGTGGAATATAGAGTCAGGAGACTTCGGAGGAACTGATCTAAGTGGACTTTCCGTTGCACTCGCGGTTCATTCTCCAGCTGTTATGACAGACGGTAATTGGAAAGCAGCAGTATATCTTGATGAAAATGCTGACCCTTCCCAACAAGAGGCGCTCGGTCAAATATTTAGCGGCCAAGGTGGTGGACATTTTGAAGTTCTTTCAGGATTTATTGGAGAGATTCTAGGGGTAGCATCGGCTTCCATAGATTACCGATCGGACGGAAAAAAACGTTCAGTTACCATCGGCGGCATCGCGGAAATAGCGATAGAGGCCATACCGGGAGTTGAGGGGGAAGACGTGACAATAGCCGGCAACCCCTTAGGTGTAGTTCCTGGGGTTCCTCTACATATAGCCCAATCCAGTGTGAATAAATTCAGCGACCACGGTTTAACCTGGGATAATGCGGGTAACAACGGATATTTTTCCGCATTTAGTTACGAAAACTAGATTAAAGGCTTGCTGTGATGGGCCTGAGGTCGGGTGACGGCTCGCCGTCGATTTACAATCGTGACAGGGTAATAATTATTGTCGCAATCGTGATAATAACCTGTGTGTCGTGGATGTATCTATTTAACCAATCCAGTGATATGGATGAGATGTCAAGCCTAGAAAGCACGACAGGATTGTCACGGGCTATGCCAAACATGGTGCCGTGGGGATTTTCCGACTGGATATCAATGTTTGTGATGTGGTTTGTAATGATGGTGGGCATGATGGTACCAACCGCCTCCCCTATGATTCTAATGTTTTCAACAGTCAATCAACGAAAGAAGGAACAAAATCAGCCGTTTGTGGCGACTGCTATTTTTCTTTCCGGATATGTTTTAGTCTGGCTAGGTTTTTCCATCGGAGCTACAGCTACCAACTGGATTCTACATTCCAATACCCTCCTATCCGGAATAATGGGTGAGTCAACAAACAATTTATTCGGAGGTGTCTTGTTAATTTCGGCTGGGATTTTTCAATGGACCCCGATAAAAAAAGCTTGTCTGAACAATTGCAGAACTCCGATGGGGTTTTTGATGACTGAATGGAAAAACGGCTTTTATGGAGCTCTCAAAATGGGTCTCAACCATGGCATCTATTGTTTAGGTTGCTGTTGGTTGCTAATGGCATTATTATTCGTGCTAGGTGTAATGAACCTACTTTGGATTGCAGTACTGACTACTATAGTCCTTTTTGAAAAAGTAGCGCCCAAAGGAACCTGGGTGTCTCGACTCACAGGAATAGGGTTTGCAGTTTGGGGAGTTATGCTGCTATTTCAAATTTAACCACGGTTGAATTATAGGAGGAAGATACATGAGCGTCAGAGGAAGAGGAGCCATAGTTGGTATTGGGGAAGTGCCGACTCGCCGCATTTATGAAGGGAGAAGCATGTACGGACTATGTGCGGAAGCCGCTGGCTTGGCAATAGCAGATGCCGGCATCTCTAAAAGTGATATAGACGGTCTAGTGACCGATGGAGTGGCACTCCCACCTGCAATAGCTGAATATTTGGACATTAAACCTAATTTTGCGACGGGAGTTTCCATGCAAGGTGCCAGCGGGGCGACGGCTACAATGGTAGCGACCTCTGCAGTCAGTAGCGGAATTTGTAACACCGTTTTGGTGGTGATGGGGAATTCCCGACAGGATGCTGAAAGGGCAGGACGGCCAGCCGGCCGCGGAGCCTCTGGTCCCAGTGTGAGATCTGAGTGGGAAGAACCTCATGGCATGGCTCCAGGAGCCAATACTGGTTACGGTTTAATGTATCAACGGCATATCCATGAGTATGGCACAACTGAAGAGCAACTAGCCAAAATGGCAGCAGACCAAAGATTCAATGCCCTAGAGAATGAAAATGCTGTTTTTAATGGCCAACCCATAAGCGCTGAAGATGTTTTAAATTCAAGATATATTAACGAGCCCTTAAAGCTGTTGGAGTCTGTCATGCCGTGTGACGGTGCTGCGGCCTTGATAATAACTACTCCTGAACGGGCCAAAAACATGAAAAATACCCCTGCATATGTACTTGGCGTAGGACTGAAGCAAGGTGAGGCCAATATTTGGCAACGGGATAAATTTACAGAAACCCCAGCAGTTGACTCCGTAAGGAGAGCCTTAGAAATGGCCGGTTACACCCCAAGCGACATAGAATTCGCGGAATTCTACGACTGCTACACCATACTGGCAGCTATGTGTATTGAAGATGCCGGCCTTGTAGAAAAAGGGGAAATAGGTCCCTTTTACGAAGAAACAGACACAACATATAAAGGTGCGTTCCCAATAAACACGGACGGTGGTCAACTTTCTGGTGGGCAACCAGGTTTGGCTGGTGGATTCAGACATGTGATAGAGGGTGCACGACAAATAATGGGCAAGGCTGGATCAAGACAGGTAGAGAAAAGTGACTTATGCCTGGTGAATGGTTGAGGGGGCACAGCGAGCGAAATGTGCTCGTTAGTTCTCGGGTCCGAGAACACACTCTAATCCATTAAAAACAAAATCGAGGTTTAATTAAGATGACTTCAGCATACGATAAGCCAATACCCATACCATCCAATGAGGATTTGACCAAGCCTTTTTGGGAAGCTACGAAGCGCGGCGAATTGATTATCCCGTCTTGCAATTCATGTTCAAACCTTTTCTTCTACCCTAGAGAAGTTTGCCCAAACTGCTTTTCCAAGGATCTTACTTGGAAAAAGATGTCTGGTAAGGGGCATGTGTACACTTACACCCATGTCAGGCAGGCGGTTCACCCATCCTTTCAATCAGCAAACGGTCATATTTATGCCATAGTCCAGTTGGATGAAGGCCCTAAAATTCCTTCAGGCATAACGGGGTGTGAACCGGAAGAAGTCTACGTGGATATGCCCGTTTCGGTGGTCTTTGACGACATAACTGAGGATTACACTCTAGTCAAATTCCAAAAGTCCTGAAAGTTAAATTTGGAGCGGAAGACGGGATTCGAACCCGCGACCTTCTCCTTGGCAAGGAGATGCTCTACCACTGAGCCACTTCCGCTAGTCACCGCAAAATCAATACAGATCTGGGCCTTAGGGCGTGCCGAGGGCCAGAATCGAACTGGCGACACCAGCATTTTCAGTGCTGTGCTCT
>DLRJ01000113.1:87664-87796 GCA_002500485.1 Dehalococcoidia bacterium UBA7891 | reverse complement strand
GCATTTTCAGTGCTGTGCTCTACCGACTGAGCTACCTCGGCCCATATCAAGCCGAGATTACATCCTATTGCCGAGAATTATCAGTGTCAAGGAATTTAATTAAAAGTGATTTAATTACCCTCCGCCCAAACA
>DLRJ01000113.1:1533-87311 GCA_002500485.1 Dehalococcoidia bacterium UBA7891 | reverse complement strand
TGTTTGGGCGGAGGGTAATTAGCATTACCTTGACCAGTCAGCCACCAGTCAGCTAATGGTGTACAATAGCCGCTCAATTACTTAGGGCAGCATTTTTAGGCATTTCATGACTATAATTAGTTGACCAAAATGCTTAAGGCTCTGAGAGGTGATGATTTGGCTGATTTTGACGTAGTTGTTTTAGGTGCAGGCCCTGGGGGGTATGTGGCTGCCATAAGAGCGGCCCAGCTTGGCTTAAAAACAGCAATTATAGAAAGAGATTCCGTTGGCGGGGTTTGTCTTAATTGGGGCTGTATACCAAGCAAATCGCTGCTCAGAAACGCCGAAGTTGTTAACTTGGTTAACAACGCCGAAGAATTCGGAATTACCTTCGAAAATTTAACATACGATTTTTCTAAGGCTATCTCACGCAGCAGAGAAGTGGTGGATAAGCTGACCTCCGGGGTTCAATATTTGTTGAAAAAAAACCAGGTTGAACTTATTGAAGGAACCGGAAAATTAACTGGGCCCCATGAGCTAGAAATCATGGAGAATAGTCGAAAAATTACCTCTGAAAATATAATAATAGCAACCGGCGCTAGACAAAGAGATATCGATTCTATGCCGATTGACCATCACGTAGTATTGAATAGCCGCGACGCGTTAAACATGTCGGAAATACCTGAAGATATTACGATAATAGGTGCGGGTGCCACGGGGGTAGAATTCGCACACATATATAAAAGCTATGGTGCGAAAGTGACCTTAGTTGAAATGATGGACAGAATTATACCTAACGAAGACTCTGAAATAAGTGAGTCCCTAAAAAAATCTTTCACAGAAAGAGAAATAGATATAAAAGTAGGGGTAGCTGTAAAATCTATACAGGCTTCAAATGGGACGGCTTTGGTCACGTTAATAGCAAAAGAAGAAGAACATTTAATCACTTCCAACAAAGTACTAGTTGCGGTAGGAGTCCAACCCAACACAGATAAAATAGGTCTGGAGAAGGTGGGAATAACCACCAATAACGGCTTCATCTCAATTAGTGAAAATATGGAAACCAACGTCTCAGGTGTGTACGCCATTGGGGATGTGACCGGGAAGATGCTTTTGGCACACGTGGCCTCTGCTCAAGCTGTGACCGCTGTTGAATATATAGCGGGATTAAATCCTGCACCACTGGACTATCAATTAATGCCAAGGGCGATATATTGTGAACCTCAAGTCGCCAGTTTTGGGATGACCGAAGCCCAGGCCAAAGACAATGGTATCGAAACCCAAATAGGAAGATTCCCTTTTTCTGCTAGTGGCAAAGCTATTGCTCTCGGCCACACAGAGGGAATTGTTAAATTAGTCATAGACCCGGAAATCGGAGAGATACTCGGGGCTCATATGATAGGGCCGGAAGTGACAGAACTCCTTGCGGAATTATCAATGACAAAATTATTGGAGGGAACAACCACAGAGCTTGGTTGGTTAGTTCACCCCCACCCAACAATATCTGAGACTTTGAAGGAAGCGGCTTTAGACTCAACCAACGAAGCGATCCACATATAAAGAAGAATTGAAAGTGGCCACTACCTCAAATATAGAAAACATTGAAAAACAAGAAGCGTTGGGTATTTTCAGCCAAATGCTTTTAATAAGACGTTTTGAAGAGGAAGCTGAACGCTTGTATAGAAAGGGTCTTGTAAGGGGTTTCTTACATACATATATAGGTGAAGAGGCGATAGCGGTAGGAGCTATACCAACCCTGCGGGAAGATGATTACGTAATTGGTCATTATAGAGACCACGGCCACGCGCTAGCGAGAGGAATAGAACCAAAGGCCGCCATGGCCGAGTTATGTGGGAAATCTACTGGATGCAGTGGTGGCAAGGGTGGCTCTATGCACTTATTCGATATCGAAAAACATTTCATGGGCGGTCATGCGATCGTTGGGGGCCAACTTCCATTGGCAATCGGCATAGCACTTGGACTGAAATTAAAAAAATTAGATAGTGTCGTGATGTGCTTCTTTGGAGACGGGGCGGTGAATGAAGGTGAATTCCATGAAGCGATGAACATAGCCTCATTATGGAAACTTCCAGTGGTGTTTATGCTGGAAAACAATCTTTATGGCATGGGTACAGATGTCAATCGTTCTCGAGCCGGTGGTTCGAGTATCTACGGGGCCGCTGAACCTTATATGATCCCAGCCGTTCAAATAGACGGAATGGATGTGATGGTGGTCAGAGAAACAGTCACGGAAGGTGTCGCAAAAGTGCGGGAAGGGCAAGGTCCAGTATTCATTGAATCCATGGCCTATAGATTTCATGGACATTCAATGGCCGATCCATCAAATTACAGAGATAACGAAGAAGTTATAGAAAACAGAACCCGTGATCCAATTGACAAATTTAAAGACGATTGCCTAAAGGCGGGCAAGATAGACGATAATGATATCGCACTTGTAGCAGAGCAGATAGATCTCCTAGTTCAAGAGGCGAGAGAATTTGCTGAACAAAGCCCAGAGCCTACCGTTGAAGACCTCTATACCCACATTTACGCGGAACCGGAGGGAAATTAGAGATGGCAGAGATGCTATTGAGAGATGCTATGTCGAAAGCTTTGCAAGAAGCTCTCGACGAGGATGACAGATCGTTCCTTATGGGTGAAGACATAGGCGCCTATGGAGGGGCTTATGCGGTTACCCGAGGGTTTTTGGAAAAATACGGAGAAGAGAGAGTAAGAGATACCCCGATATCTGAATCAGTATTTGTCGGCGCCGGAGTCGGTTCGGCAATGATTGGCATGCGACCAATAGTGGAGGTGATGACGATAAATTTCACGCTGGTAGCAATGGATCAAATAATAAACCATGCGGCAAAATTAAGTTATATGTCTAATGGTCAACTGCAAGTTCCACTTATTATACGAACAGTTACTGGAGGCGGAGGTCAACTAGCAGCAACCCACTCGCAAAGTTTTGAGAATTGGTACGCTTCAGTACCTGGGCTTCGGGTTGTCGTGCCAGCTACACCCTACGACGCCTTAGGAATGTTCAGGTCCAGTAGGAAGGATAATAATCCTATAATCTTTGCGGAACATGCCCTTTTATACAGGGTGAGGGGCGAAGTTCCGGAGGAATATTATGAGGTACCTCTAGGAAAGGCGAGAATAGCCAAACCCGGCACTGATGTGACCCTGGTTGCATATTCAGGGATGGTTCGTGTAGCGGAAGAAGCGGCTGCAAAATTGGAAGAAATGAACATTTCCTCGGAAGTGATAGATTTAAGGTGTCTTTCTCCGTTAGACTTGGATACAGTAATTGAATCGGTTAAAAAAACCAATAGGGTTGTCATTGTTGAAGAAACTTGGAAAACAGGTGGTTTTTCAGGCACAATCGCCAGCGATATACAAGAGGCAGCATTTGACGAACTTGATGGCCCCGTCATAAGAATCAATGGTCCAGATGTGCCAGCGCCCTACGCTAGAAACATAGAACAACTTATGATCCCAAGTTCAGACTGGGTAGTAGAATCAGTTAAATATAACTTCGGTCTTTAATGGAGATGAGTCAGAGATGGCCACTGAATTAAAAATGCCCCAAATGGGATACGACATGGAGGAAGGCACCGTAGTGCGCTGGTTAAAAGAAGAGGGTTCTACAGTAACTCGAAATGAAGCGGTTGCAGAAATAGAAACTGATAAAGCAGTCGTTGAATTTGAATCTGATTCAGAAGGGGTTCTTCTTAAGATAGTCGCACCGGAAGGGACCATAGTGCCCGTAGGCCAGACGATAGCTGTAGTTGGCAGTGTGGGTGAGGAAGTGAGCGATGTCTCAGATATCCTGATTGAACAAGCAACGGCCACCAATGATTCCGAAACGGAAAATTCTGACCCAGCCGATGATCTGGAACAATTCCATGAAACCACAGAGGTCATTAATGGACCAGCCACCGGCCGAATACTGGCTACCCCGATTGCACGTCGCATAGCCGAAGAACGTAGCATAAGCCTTTCTAATGTACCCGGTTCAGGACCAGGTGGCAGAATCACAAAAAAAGATATCGAAGAATATGAACCAGACCTTCCCTCACAGTCAGCTATCCCTGTTCCATCGGAGACAACAATACCCAAGGAAACAGTAACGGCAAATGTAGAACCTGTACCTGCTCCATTCACGCAGGGGGAAAAGCAACCGATAAGCAGAATGCGTCAACAGATAGCAAGAGTCACCGTTAAAAGTAAGACTGAAAAACCTCATTTTTATGTTTCAGCAGAAATAAATATGACCGATGCTATGTCTCTTCGAAGACAAATTAATGATCAACTAAAAGACGATGGCGTAAGATTGACAGTAAATGACTTGATAGTGAAAGCATGTATTCAAGCTCTACAGAAATATCCCAAATTCAACGCTTACTATCAGGACGATGGGATTCAGTACAACGACAAAATAAACATAGCCGTAGCAATCGCAGATGATGAAGGATTGATAGTTCCGGCCATTATAGACTGTGGCGAAAAATCACTGAGGCAAGTATCCCAGATGATCAAAAATTTGGCCGAAAGATCGTCAAATGGTAGCCTGAGCTCCCAAGAATACACTGGCGGCACATTCGCTATTAGTAACCTAGGAATGTTTGATGTCAGCAGTTTCGTTGCAATAATACATCCGCCTCAAAGCGCAGTATTGGCCGTAGGTACCGTATCGGAGAAACCGATAGTTGTTGACGGAGAAATAACAGTCGGCCAGGTTATGACAGCTACTATTTCTGCTGATCATAGAATCGTAGATGGAGCTGAAGGGGCCCAATTTTTAATAGAAGTAAAACGCCTATTGCAAAGCCCTACTTCTTTAATGTTTTAGCTGAAAATTTACTTGCCCTTTAAGGCAATTTCCTAATTTTTGGTAGGCAGATAAAGGTCGAAATTCCTGCGGCAGTAAGCATAACTCCGTTAAACAAGACAGCCATTGGAGCTCCAAAAGCTGTTGCAATTCCGCCAATCCCGAGGTGCCCTATAGGGGCTGTTCCAATACTTAAAACCCATGATCCCATAGCCCTACCTCGTTGCTCATTCGGAACATTTTGCTGCATCAACGTTTTGTACAAAGTGTCAACAGACATAGCACAGGCATTAACAACAAGCAGAAAAAATGCAAAAAGGAACACGTTGGACGAGAATGCCAGAAAAATCTGACCGATACCAAAAAATACGACGATATAGAACATCAATTTCCCTTTTTGATTGTAATTGCCCAACAAAGTAAGCGAAAAAAGACCGAAAAACCCACCAACTTGGCGAATAGCAGTCAAAATTCCCAACCCAATTGGTCCAACAGATAAAACCTCCTTGGCAAAAACTGGGATTAAACTCATATGAGTGAAACCAAATATTTCGGTAATTGAGGCCAAACACATCAAGATAAGTAAAACTGGATATTCTTTTATGAGATCAATGTATCCCTTAAAATTGGAATTAAGACTCTCTCTCCTTCTAGAGGCTGCTTGGCCTGACTCAGATGCTCCAAACAGAACTAAAAATGAAATCAGGTACATCAAGCCTATGACGACAAATTGTGGTCCTGCCCCCAACTTAGATATCAATATTCCGGAGACCAAAGCCCCAAAAACCCCTCCCGTTTGAGACGCTATTTGCAACATAGACAAACCATTCAATGAAAGGGAAGCCCCTACAATATCGAAGGTGTATGCCTGCCTCAAAGTAAGAACAAATGCAAATGTGGCTCCGGTAATAGTGGCAATTGCAATGATGATCCATATTTGGTCGTAACCAATGATTAGGAGCACGCCAAGCAAGGCCATAAGGCCCCCACCTACAATAGTAAATATGCGAAGGAATATTCGTCTTTCGACATTATCAGCAATCAGGCCAGAAAAAACACCGAGTAGAAAAAGTGGCACCATCCTAAGAGCTGCTGCTAGCCCAACCATGAATGCAGAATCAGTTTTCTCAAAAACAATCCAGCCAAGGGCTACATTGTCCATACCAAACCCGATAGATTGGAAAAAAGTGGACACCCACAAATATCTAAAATCTTTGAACTGAAAGGATTGCCACCATTGTTGGGGTCTAATTTTTTTGTCTGAGGTCAATATCTATTCACAAGCTATTGCAAAGGAGAATAGTCGGTCGGTATCAGCAAATTATTGAACACTCTTTTTACTATTGGTCCCTCCAATTCTGACTCAGTCCTTACCTTGTTCCACTCAACATCATTCCTAAAGTCATTCCAAGCTTTCTCTCTATGCCCTTGATTTTCAAAAGCAATTATGTAGGTCAATCTATCGCTATATTCACCAACCTCTGAGGTCCAATATCCAATATTTTTTATTCCAAATTTTTCAAAAATCCTCATAGTGTGGTTACGGAATCTATCATGGAGGTTTGGCAACTTACCAGGATGGGTCTCATAAATCCGAGTTTCATATATCATTGGTTAGTCTCCTTCCATCCTTAGATTTCATTATTATCCCCTTATTCTGTGTTCACACCATCAAGGGTGTCAATCAAAACAACTGCCCCTTAGAGGACAGAATAAAAAACTTAAGAAAGTATCCAACAAAAAATAGATCCACCTTTACAACAGGAATGTGTTCTAATAACTTAATATTCGACTTTAGGAGTTCTTATGACCACACATGGGTACGGACACGTATTCGCAAAGAATCCCCTTAATAGGGGAGAAAAAGAAAGAAGAGACCAATCTGCAATAAACAGTATGATGACCGACCCACAAAGTCGTTTTTTGCCTTTAAGAGAACTTAATTTACTGGTTAATACAGGAATGGAATCCAATCTATTTTGGCTATCACGGGTTCAGCTGGATGAATTCGCGTGCAAATCAGAGCCTATTTTTTTAGGCATATTGGACGATATATATCACTTCGCAATAGAAGTATCGACTGATCTCTTTTCAGATGCGGTGATTAGGAGCTTAAACCCTTCACTAAGATTCGTCGACGTTAGGTCATGTGGTGAATTTTTAGATCCGGAGGAGGCAGGAATCGCCGCTCAAGCAAGAATACAAGTCTACTGGCACCAACGGTACAAATTCTGTTCGGCTTGCGGATCAAAAACCCAAATGCAAAGAGCTGGCCAAGTGCGAAATTGTACCGGATGCGGTACTGATCATTTTCCAAGAACCGATCCAGTCATAATAGTCGTGGTACATGATGGTGATAAATGTTTATTAGGACAATCAAGAGGAAGACTTCAAAGAACAAACACCTATTCCGCATTAGCTGGATTTGTTGATCAAGGCGAATCAATTGAAGAGGCCGTCGCTCGAGAAGTGATGGAAGAAGCTGGAATAGAGGTTAAGAATGTTAAATACCATTCATCTCAACCTTGGCCGTTACCTTACTCCTTAATGATAGGTTGCCATGCAGAGGCAGTTACTACCAACATCAATATGGATGAGGACGAAATGACTGATGTTAAATGGTTTGATAGGAAAGATGTCATCTCAGCCCTTGAAAACAACAGCGAAGTACTAAAAGTACCCATGAAAATAGCGATTGCTCATCATTTAGTGAAATCCTGGGCCTTAAATGAAATTTGATCTTACATGAGTAGAGAAAAATGGTTTAATCCAAAAGATAAATCACAATGTGTAATAAGACCCGAACTACAAGATAAAACAGCATTACATTTACCCCCAAATCTATTGGTAATATTCTCGCAAAACTTTTTGAAAAATTTCGTTAAGAGTAATGTGCTTTATCAAGACTCAGATCTGCTCCAATTCTTTGGCGGGGAATCAATACTCTATAAAAGTCACAGCAACAGCGATCTGGTTGCCATAGAAGGCGCCATAAGCGCTCCAATAGGAGTAAGCGCGATCCAAACAGCGGTTTCAAGGGGAGTCAAACGAATTTTTGTACTAGGCCTCTGTGGTGCTGTGGATAGTTCTCTGCATGTAGGGGATATAGTTTTACCGACATTATGTGAAAGGGAAGAGGGAACATCTTTTCACTACCTTCCTCCAGAAGCAGCTGCCTCACCGAACTACGATATGTTACAAAGTCTTACCAAACATCTCATTAAATATAATCTTCCATATCGTGCAGGCAAAACAGTAAGTACCGATGCACCATATAGACAAACGATTGAAACAGAACTCACCTGGAGAAAAGACGGAATACTGGGGGTCGACATGGAAATGTCTGCCGTCTTTGCACTCTGCGAATACCTGACAATTCCAGCTGTAGGTTTATTCGTAGTTTCTGACGCTCATGACCTCACAGAAAAAATGGATTGGGTGTGGAACAAAAAGCTATTTGAAGAAAACCTTGATAAAGTTTTTACTTTACTTCTGCAGATGACAACGCACTTTTAAAAACGATTTACTTGGGGCTTAACTTTGGGTTCCAAAGCCAGCATATAGGCTATTCCAGCTATTACAGGCAGAATCAATAATACAAAGATCGCATCATTATATGATCCTGTCCTGTCATATATGAAACCAAATGGCAAAGCACCCATCGCCGAAAAGGCCACCATAACTGTAGATGCAAATCCTCTGATGCTTCCCAGATAAGCCCTTCCAAAATAATTAGCCCAAATAACCGTATTAGGGGTACTCATTAAAGACATGCTTACTGAAGCCAGAACTATATAAATTATTGCTTGCCATGGGGCAGATATTATTATGGTCCAAAGCATTGCCACTATGAGAATAAGCTGACCGGCAGCTAGTAAAAATCTATTCGGAATTCTATCGGCCAGATAACCGCAACCCAAGCTTCCAAGAAAAACTAAGGGTCCAAACAATCCCATTGTGAGTGCTGCTAAGCCTGGTGAAATTCCTTTCGCGCCTAGAATAGACACATGATGAAACATAAGCCCTGTCATTATTAACGGCATTGCCGTGCTTCCAAACACCAACATCCACAATGATCTTGTTTTGAGTGCTTCAATCAAAGTAAAGTTGGTTTCTGATCCCTCTTTTCCTAATTCATCACCACGTTCTGTACCTTTATGATCGGTCCCATCTGGTTTCAGTCCAACCGCTTCTGGACTCCTTCTGATGAGGGTAATAGCAGGAATAAAAAGAACAGCCAGAACGACAATCCCTAAAATAAACCAAGTACTCCGCCAATCAAAGCGTTCAATTAACAAATGTACTATAAAAGGGAAAACTGCAAGACTCGCGGCTCCTCCAATTGACGATATCGCAGTTGCACGGCCTCTTATCCGAATAAACCAAGTTGAAACCATAGTGGTGGCTACTAATCCAAAGGAACCTTGGCCAATAGTTCTGAGCATTGCATAGCCGAGAAACAACTTCCATCGAGAATCCACTCCACTCATCCAAATAGTAGCCATACACATCATCAAACATAAGATCGACAAAGTTTTTCTCGCACCATATTTATCTAACATTTTCCCAACAGCAATCATGAATACTGCTGCTGCCATGGATCCCCCTGTGTATAGGCCAGAAAAAGTGGTGCGCGACCACCCTAGATCATCAATCATCGGATCAATAAAAATCGATGAGACATATGTCTGACCAGGGGCTGAAGCGAAATGAGCCAAAGCGGCGACAAATAAAATGACCCATCCATAAAAAAAAGGGAAAGAGTTTATAAATTTGTTCGAACTAGGGTTAAAATTTGGTAAAGACATTCATCATCACATTAAATATTACTGAATCATGATATACCTTTAGTAATTAAGCTACGATGGTAACCGTGGTAAGGAATTTATTGAAGGCAGTCAGAAGGATTAAAAATGAAAATCACCGATGTGAAAAGCTATCTCATCAAAATGGCCTGGGATGACCGCCCAGGAAAAGATAAACCCAGATCCTCTATTGAACGTGAATTTGTCTTCGTCCAGATTGATACGGATGAAGGAATTACCGGTTGGGGTGAAATTACTAATTATCCAGGTAGTGTCGGCAATCGAGCAATTCAAAAATATGTTATGGAATTGAAGGATTTTCTAATAGGATGGGATCCAACAAAGATTGAAGAAATTTGGACTCGCACCTTTAGACTTTTCACTTATACCGGTACTAGAGGGGCAACGACGGCAGCAATTAGTGGAATCGATATTGCCTTGTGGGACATCTTTGGTAAATCCGTGAATCTGCCTATATATCAGCTTTTGGGAGGGTCAGTTAGGGATAAAATACCCCTCTACACCCATCCGCCAGAACCTGGCGAAGACATTGCCCTGGCAATCGAAAATGCTAGGGAGATTGTGGAATCAGGGCATACTGCCTTCAAAATGGATCCAATGATGCACTCTTCATGGGATGGCGATAATGGCGGGAATATCGGGTATTTGGACGGAGAAATTAGTCCAGAAGGTGCCTATCGGGCCGAACAAATTACGGCAGAAATTCGAGACGCAGTTGGTCCAGATATTGAGATACTTATTGATGCTCATGGAAAATTTAATGTCCCTACGGCAATAGACTTAGCCAATCGTCTTTCGGCCTACGACATACATTGGTTTGAAGAACCCGTCCCAGTCGAAAGTTACCATGCCCTGCAGCAAGTAAGAGACAGTACCAACGTAAGAATAAGCGTAGGAGAAAGGTTGCACACTAGATTTGAATTCATACCGGTATTTGAAAAAAACTTGGCTGACTATGTTATGCCAGATGTTACTTGGACTGGAGGAATATCCGAATTAAAGAAAATTTCTACAATGGCAGAGGCTTATTACATACCGGTATCTCCGCATGACGCGAGTGGCCCAATCAACATAATGGCTGGGGCTCAAGTTTCTATGACAATACCTAATTTCTATAAATTGGAGACTATAAGGTACGATCTGAGTGGATATAACTGTTTAATGGACAGACCTCTTGATATCCGTGATGGGAATTTGTATCTCCCAGATGAACCAGGTTTAGGACTGAATTTAGACGAAGAGTTTCTAATCAAACATACTATTCCGGGATACGGTCCTCAAAATACCTAGTCTGATGGTCTCACTCCCAGACTATTAATAGAGCCCATCAACACCAAATTACCTAATTCAGTATTATTATTGGTTGTGAGATAGGGGTCGATGATTGTAATTGACGCCCTGTCATGGTTAATGGACCAAACGTCAGTTCCTTCCTGGTATGTGACTTCCATTGGTTTATTGTGACGTAACCAATGAAATGTTCGTCTACCACTTTCAACCGTTTCCACATTTTCTAAATATGCCTTTGGTCCCAGCTTTGTCAGATCTACCCCTTTAATATCTTTCAAATCACAGGCAGGGAGGTTAACGTTTAACAAAACTGTCGAATCGAAGTTTTGACTGTGCACTATCTTGGCGATCTCAGCTCCCACTATGGCAGCAGGGGAATATATAACATCCTGCCTATAGAAAACAGATAAGGCGATAGAATTGATTCCCCTAAAGTATCCGTGTAGTGCCGCACCGAAAGTGCCAGAATTAAAAACATCTAACCCCATATTTGCACCTTGGTTAATACCGGAAACTATCAAATCTATGGGTTCCATACATAAAGATTCACAGGCCATGATGACACAGTCCCCTGGAGTACCATCTACTGTGTATGTAGGGCATTTCATGTTTTCAGGGGTATCGACTTTCTCAACCGTTAAAGGACGTAACAAAGTCATGGAAGCCCCTTTACCACTCTGGTCTCTATCTGGAACAACCACAGTAAGATCTGCTATTTCCTCCAAAGACTTGGCTATGGCCCAGAGTCCAGGAGAATGTATCCCATCATCATTTGTTAACAGCGCGCGCATAGAGACCCAACCTTTTTAAATTACCCTTTTATCAAACAGTAACAGACATTATAAAGCCAGAGTCTGACAAAAAATTACTTCTTTTTTGAAATTACTTTATCGATTAGTCAGGCGGTTCCGGCATTCACAGACACACAAATTGTTGATCCTGATGTTACAGAATTTTCTGCTATGAAACATCCTTGACCGAGGGAACTCCACCCATAGTTTCAGCAAAATTGATAGCATTCAGTATAGCTAATGACACCGTCTTAATAGTTCCCGCGATAATGCGATTCATATCACCATATCCGTCAATGCCACCTTGCTCTCCAGTGGATATAGAGAACATAGTGTCACCATCACCAATTAGATGAGAAGGTCTGATAGCTAAGGCCAAACCATCATGCGAACTGGCTGCCATCCGTGCAGCCTGAGCTTTGGTCAGCTTTGCGTTAGTTACTACAACTCCGATGGTGGTATTACCATTTATATCTGGCAACTTGAAAGAATTTCCAGATATCAAGTCATTAATTGAGCTAGACATGGATTTGTTATCTCTAGGGCCTGCTATCAATGATCCATTTTCTGGATCATGTACACTCCCTATAGCATTTACAACAACCAACGCCCCTACCAATAAACCTTCACCCAAATCAATGCTGGCCGATCCTAATCCACCTTTCACGGATCTTTGTGGTCCCTGGGTTTTCCCCACAGTCGCACCTGTCCCAGCTCCAACACACCCTTGTTCTACAGGATCTGAGGAAGCAAATTCACAGGCATAATATCCGCTTTCCGAATCCGGGCGCACACCCCCTTCCCCAATTCCCAAATCGAATAAAATTGCCGACGGAACTATAGGAACTATGCTACCACCAACTTTTACTCCAATTCCCTTTCCCTCCAAGTATCGCATCGCACCATCTGCTGCAGCTAAACCGAAAGCACTGCCTCCTGAAAGCATAATTGCATGAATTTCATCTACCCGGTTAGAGGGGTGTAGAACATCAGTCTCTCTAGTCCCTGGGGAAGCCCCTCGAACTGATACTCCACCCAAAGAACCTGTTGGACACAATATAGCTGTACACCCCGTTATGGACTCTAGATTAGTCCAATGCCCCACCGCGATACCTGGAATATCTGTAATACTATTGTTCATGTTTTGGTACCAAAAAATAAGGTCCGCTTTTTTGAAAATAGCAGACCCTTAAAAAATCATCTTTCATCGACATAATAATACATTTTTCCAAGGCTCACCATCTCTTTAAAGGTTGGCTGCGCAGACCAATTTTATCAATTAAGTCAATAACAATACAGATACTCCAAATACGGGCAAATATTTCGGCTAATATTAGGAACAAATTACGCTTGAGTAAACCATCATGATTCTGCTAGAATTGAAATCGTGAAATTAGAGACTTTCTCATGGTTACTACATCAACCACTTAGACAGGGCATACGTGCCCGTATTAACGTCTCAGAGACGGCAATTCCTCACCCTATTTTTACAAAGGACGCATCCTTAAATGCAAGCAGATCTATAACTCGTCCAATAGGCTCTTTTTAGGGAGATTCGCAAATGGCAACTTTGAAGCCCCAAAACGACGATCAGTATTCAGCAAGTGATATCCAAGTCCTTGAAGGTATGGAAGCGGTCCGTAAAAGACCCGGTATGTACATTGGGAGCACGGATCAAAGAGGCCTCCATCACCTGATATACGAGATTGTCGATAACAGCGTTGATGAATTCATGGGTGGATACTGCAGTTCAGTAAATGTAACTATCCAAGAAGATGGCTCTGTTTTAGTAACTGATGACGGCCGGGGTATCCCTGTCGATAAACATCCAGCTACTGGGATGACAGCCCTAGAAACTGTTATGACCACATTGCATGCCGGTGGAAAATTTGGAGGCAAGGCATATGCAGTCTCAGGTGGACTACATGGCGTTGGCGCCTCGGTTGTAAATGCCCTGTCCAAATGGGTGAAAGTTGCCGTATATAGAGAAGAAAAGATATTCCGGCAAGAATATTCTAGAGGTATCACTCAGGGTGAAATGACCTCAGAAAACGATCCAGATGGTAACAACAGTGCTACTGGCACAACCATAGAGTTTATGCCAGACATCGATATATTTGGTGAACTAGTGTTTGATTTTGCCGTTCTTTCCAACAGGTTCAAGGAAATGGCATATCTTAACAAGGGTTTGGAAATTTCTTTCAAAAGTGACTGGCACGCCAGCCGTTGGCCGAATAACGAAGTAACCTACTATTTTGACGGAGGTATATCTAGTTTTGTCAGAGGCCTGAATCAAAAAAGAGGTGTGGTTCACGAGGAACCTATTTATGTGGAAAAGGATTTTGAGGGTACCAAAGTTGAGGTTGCCCTTCAATACAATGATTCCTATAGCGAATTCGTATACGCATTCGCAAATTGTATAAACACTGAAGATGGAGGGACCCACGTTACCGGTTTCAGATCAGCTCTAACTCGGGTCTTGAATGACTTTGGAAGAAAGTCAAAACTTATTAAAGATAATGAACCTAATCTTGCAGGAGAAGATACAAGAGAAGGTATTACAGCAGTAATAAGTGTCAAATTGAAAGATCCTCAATTTGAGGGACAGACAAAAAACAAACTTGGAAATCCAGAAGCCAGAACTCAGGTAGAGACCGTATTAGGAGAGGCCTTACAAATATTCCTAGAAGACAATCCTAAAGAGGCGAAGGCAATCATCGATAAATGTATGACCTCACAACGGGCGAGAGAGGCTGCTAGGAAAGCCAGAGAGTTAATCATCCGTAAAAATGCCATGGATGGCGGTGGCCTTCCAGGGAAACTCGCTGATTGCTCAGAAAAAAACCCGGAACTTTGTGAAATTTACTTGGTGGAAGGAGATTCAGCTGGCGGTACAGCAAAGATGGGCAGAAACCGAAGATTCCAAGCAATTCTACCGCTGTGGGGAAAAATCCTAAATGTAGAGAAAGCTAGAGCAGATAAAATAGTAGAACACGATGCCATCCGATCAATGATTACAGCAATAGGGGCTGGTCTTGACGAAGATTTCGACGTTGAGAAACTTAGATACCACCGAGTAATTATCATGTGTGATGCGGATGTTGATGGCTCCCACATACGTACCCTACTCCTGACTTTTTTCTTCCGACATATGCCGGAACTGATTCATCATGGTCACCTTTACATCGCCCAACCCCCTCTATATAAAATATCCGTTGGAAGAAAAGACCAATATGTTTATACCGATGCCGAAAGAGAAGAAGTTCTTGAGCAACTGGATGGGAAAAGAAATGTCCATATCCAACGTTACAAAGGCTTGGGTGAAATGAACTCCGATCAGCTGTGGGACACTACTATGAATCCTGAGAGTCGTACATTGTTGCAGGTCGGTGTGGCTGACGCAGTGATAGCAGATGATACCTTTACTATACTGATGGGAGATGAAGTGGCACCGAGAAGAAACTTTATCCAAACTCACGCTCTGGAAGTGACCAACTTAGACATTTAAACCGGTGATGTTTGGATAAAACTCGCGCACCCGGTATGATCTATGACTTTACGACAGCATCCAGATAGAAGAGCGTATTCACGACTGGAGATTGATGATGGAATCGGAAAGAGTAGCTTATGTAAACGGTAAAATAATACAAGAGAGCCTCGCCTCCATCTCGATTCATGATCGAGGTTTTTTACAAGGCTATTCTGTTTTTGATACCACCCGTACATTTAACCATCGGATTTTCAAACTAGAAGAACACCTCAATCGTTTTTATAACTCCCTTAAATATGCCCGATTGGATCCCGGAATGCCTCGCACTAAAATGGCTCAAATAACTATGGAAGTTCTTGAGACCAATCTTCCCCTTATTGACAACGACGACGACTATTGGGTTACACAAAGAGTTTCCAGGGGAGTATCTGGCCCGGACGGAGAAACCCCAACAGTGATAGTGGAAACTGTTCCACTTCCTTTTAAAGCACGCGCAAAATACTACAGGGACGGAATGCCCGTAGTTGTCCCATCCGTCCGAAGAACACCGCCGGAAGTACTAAGCCCAAGGGCCAAAATACAAAATTACGCTAATCTCGTTCAAGCAGAATTTGAAGTGAAAGACAAAAACCCAGATGGGTGGCCAATTTTGTTAGACATGAATGGAAATCTTTGTGAAGGACCAGGAAGTAATTTTTTTATAGTGAAAGATGGTGTGGTGGTGACCCCAAGGGAACAGTTTGTTTTAGCAGGTATCAGTAGATCTACTACTATTGAACTGGCACAAGAACTCGGCATTGAAACCAGAGAAGCAGATATCGATTTGTATGATGCCTACACTGCGGATGAAGCTTTCGTCACTTCAACTAGCTTTTGCATATGCCCTGTATCATCTATAAACGGATCTAGCATCGGTGATTCAGGAATTGTTCCAGGTCCTTTAACTTCTCGACTGTCAGACGCTTACAGTGGATTAGTGGGAATCGACATCGCTGGACAGTATCTTTCTAGATTGTAACTGGTATACAAAGCAGAGAAAAACATCCTAACAAGATACTTGAACTCGTCGAAGATGTTTAAGTCATCCCCACATGGAGGTTGAGAAATATCGTTCACCGATATCATTAAAAATAGTCACCACATGGCCAGATCTGACTTCCTCCGCCACCTGCTTGGCACCAAGCAGATAAGCCCCTGATGACTGGCCGACGAAAATTCCCTTCTTTGCCAATTCATTAGATATTTCATATCCCTCCACAACATCCACAGTGATCATGCGATCCACTACTGAACTATCAAAGGTCTCAGGAATAATATGCCCCTCGCTTAGCGGTTTTAGTCCCTCTACTCCAGGCCATTCTTCAAAGTCTATACAAATCACCTGTATTGACGGGTTCGTTTCTTTCAACCTTCGGCCAATCCCACTAATGGTACCTCCAGTACCGACCCCACCAACAAAATGAGTAACGAAAGGTGCTTGTTCCAAAAGTTCTACAGCCGTAGTTTCATAATGAGCCAACGGATTGTTATTATTACTATATTGGTCACAGTAGAAATATCTATCGGGGTTTTGAGCGTACCTTCTTTTAACCTCATATAAGGCTTCATCGTATCCTAGTTGTGCATCAGTAAATATGAGATTCGCCCCATGGGCCTTTAACCTTTTTTTCCTTTCTTCACTGGCATTTTCTGGCATCACCAACTCAACCGAAAATCCCAAAATCGCTCCCACCATGGCGTATGCTATCCCAGCATTACCCGACGTAGCATCAAGGATAGTTTTACCCTGTTTCAATTTTCCAGAAATGACGGCTTCTGCCAGCATCCGCAACACTGGCCTATCTTTTATTGAGCCGCCCGGATTTAATTGTTCAAACTTAGCGTGAATACATGAATTACCTATATCCCACGGAAGATCCAGTTTAACCAATGGGGTATTCCCGATAGCTTTCAGAGCGGAATATTGATTCACAAAATCTTGGATACTTTGAGCGTAAGGCAAGGGTTTAATCGGCCTCTAGTTTTGACAAAAATTAAAGAAGAAGTAATTCTATCACCTCAATGAGTATATCTTCTGATAATTTTGCAGTCTAGCAGAGAAAAAGGAACGGATGTAGCCGTATGTACCCTTGAGCACTTTTTTCCATCAAGTTAGTATGAAGTAACCAAGGCTCTGATCGGGGATTTATGGATAGAAAAGAAGCCGCAAATAGAATAACCCACTTACGGACGGTAATAGACCGTCATAATTACCTATATTTCGTGGAAAACGTTCCTGAAATTGGAGATGGTCAATATGACAAATTGATGTCAGAACTACGGGATATAGAAAATACCTTCCCAGACCTAATTACAACCCAATCTCCCACACAAAGAGTTGGTGCCGCACCACTTATTGGATTTTCAGAAATATCACATGAAATACCGATGCTTAGCCTTTCAAACGCCTTCTCAGATGATGATTTAACAGCATGGTACCACCGGCTCTACTCGATGTTAGATGATACAAATTTCGAAATGGCCTGTGAACTTAAATATGATGGACTAGCAGTCTCATTACGATACGAGAATGGATTATTTATCCAAGGTGCAACGCGAGGAAATGGAATGACAGGAGAGGACATAACTTTAAACCTCAAAACCATTAATAGCATCCCACTACAATTACAAGGGGAATTTCCACAAACCCTTGAAGTTAGAGGTGAGGTTTATTTCCCGAAATCTGAATTTGATAAATTCAATGCCCGCAGAGATCAGGAAGGACTTCACACCTATGCCAACCCCCGCAACACCGCTGCAGGATCCTTGCGGCAATTAGATTCCAATGTGACTGCTGGCAGACCTCTCGATGTTTTCATATATTCGTTAGCACAAATGGATAGCGACCTCAGTCTTGGCACACAACTTAAGACCTTGAACTATCTGAGAAGCCTAGGGTTCAAAATAAATCCTCATAATATTTTAGCAAAAGATACACAAGAGGTCATCAAATACCACACCAGTTGGATCCAAAATCTTGCCTCGTTAGATTATGACTGTGACGGAATAGTTGTAAAAGTGAACCGGTTGGATTACCAACAGCATTTAGGAACTATAGGGAGGGAGCCGAGATGGGCGACAGCTTATAAATTTCCAGCTGTCCAGGCCCAAACAAGACTCCTAGACATAAGGTTAAATGTGGGAAGAACTGGGAGCATAAACCCTTATGCTGTACTTGATCCCGTAGAGGTTGGAGGTGTCATTATAAAACAGGCAACTTTGCACAATGCGGACTATATAGAATCCAAAGATCTAAAAATTGGAGACTGGGTTGTAGTGGAAAGAGCCGGAGAAGTCATCCCGCAGATAGTCAGAAGTGATAAAGATAAAAGAACCGGTGCCGAAACATACTTTGCAATGCCAGCCATATGCCCAAGTTGTGGCACTATATTGGTAAACAGAAAAGATGAAGCAGCTACCTACTGCACAAATTCTACTTGCCCTGCACAGTTGGAAAGACTCGTTGAGCACTTTGCAGGAAAAGGTGCTATGGATATTGAAGGAATGGGAGGAAAAGTAGGTATTTCCCTAATACAAAACGGACTCATTAAAGACGTAGCAGATATATATTTCTTGCAAAGGGAAAGACTTGAACAATTGGATCGGATGGGTAAAAAAAGTGTTGATAACCTCCTTATAGCTATAGATGAAAGTAAAAAACAACCTCCTGAAAGATTATTGGTCTCTTTAGGCATCCCACATATCGGGTCAGAGATATCATCTTTATTATTGAATCAATTCGCCTCCATCGATAATTTAGTTGCCTGTAATCAAGAAACTCTCTTGAATACTCCTTCTGTTGGTCCAAAAATATCCGAAAGTATTACTGAGTATTTTGGTAATCCTGACAATCTAAAGATTCTTGATAAATTACGATCTGCGGGATTAAATATGGTATCTGAAACCGTCATCCCTTCTGAAGGCATTCCTTTGCTGTCAGATCTCCGATTTGTAGTCACAGGAAGACTAGAGAATTACAGCAGGACAGAGATCCAAGACTTAATTAAAAAATACGGAGGAAAGGTTAGTAGTTCAGTTTCTAAAAGCACAGATTATTTATTAGCTGGACAAGATGGAGGTTCAAAACTGGCTGAAGCTGCTAAATTGGAAGTCCAAATAATTTCGGAACACGACTTTGAAACAATGGTTGCAGGTAATTGAAATCTTAATCCATCATATCCTTTATAAGTAGGTCGCGACCTTATTCAGAAACAGGTCAAGCTGCCCAGCTTGGTCAAATGAGGCAAACCTAACAATTATTGTTTCAGCACCGACATTTTCATAGCTTTTTATTCTGGTCAAAACCTCTTCAGGAGCCCCCCAAGGGCCCCATCTCTCCTGCCATATATTCACCCCATAATATAACTTCAGAAACCGATCTGCCTCCTCGGTCAATTTTTCTTTATTCTCTCCGATATTCACTGTCATATAAAAGCTTTTTTCTAAATTTTTAAATGGCGAACCTTTCTGCTCGCAATATTGGGACACTTTCTTTAGGGCCATCTCATATTCATCTGGAAAATCTGATATCGATATTATCCCATCACCAAGAAGGACCCGTTCATATTGTCTCTCCAATTTGGAACGACCATGGGCAGCGACCAAAACTGGTATTCCATTGGTTTGAGGGGAAACCGGTTTAATGGAAATATCTTTCACGTCAAAATGCTTCCCAGAAAACGTGATCGTCTCTCCCCTGGTAAGGGGTTTAAAAATTTTAAGGGACTCTTCAAACCTACCAGCCCTCTTACGAGGGTCCACTCCTACATTCTGCCACTCTTTCCTCTGAGCATCATTAAACGCCCCCCCAACTCCCATACCAAGAACAAGCCTGCCCTCTGATATTAAATCCAACGTAGTCGCTACATGAGCAAGCTGAACAGGATGTCTTAAAGAAGAAAGTAACACAGCCGTACCCAGTCGTATATTTTTTGTCCTAGTAGCTATAGCCGATAAAGCCGTGAAAGGCTCCAATCTAGGTTTTGCAGTCAAACTATCCCCTACCCAAATAGAATCAATCCCAGAAGCCTCTACGGATTCCGCCATATCAACGATCTCATCTATATTAGTAGGAAGATCATCCGTCATTAACAATCCCCTGGTAGGAAGTAACACACCTAATTTAGTCATATTTAAACCCACTTTAACCAAGTATTTTCAAATAATTCCAACATTCCTTAAGAATCCTTTTTCTTTGCGTTGGCATTTTATTAAATCATTTGTAGTATCAAGATCTATAAGTAATCCCGCTGGGCGAATCGATTCAAAAAGAATGCCATGGTTTACAGCGTACTCGCAGTGCTTCCTATAACTATCTGAACCCAGCAAAGGAATTAGTTTAGTTTGATATGGAAAAAGCACACAGTTAGTGCCACCATCAGACTCAGATTCAACTATAACTGCTAAATCGCCATTTTCAGAGCGAAAGATCACCGAGTCAATATCCTCTGCGGTAACAAACGGAAGGTCCCCTGGCAAATATATCGTTCCATTCCCTGCTTGAGCTATTTCAGCAATGCCCCTAGATACATCACAATTTAAATCCCCCGAATCTGAATTCAACCAATTGGCACCAATACGCCTACAGATATCGGCTACTTCAAAACCTCCTCCAATTACATAAACATCACAGCTAGATGAATTCATAGAGGCTTCAAGAACTCTTTCCAACAAGGATATTATTAGTAACTTCCTACTTGGTTCATCTAAAACACCAGCCAGTCTAGATTTACCTTCACTAGGAATTTTCATCGGTATAAGTACAGAAAATTGATCCACTTATTTACGCGCTTATTTCTAGTATGTATTCAGCTAATTGTTTTTTGTCTTGATCTGTTTCCATAATAGTCTGGGTTACAAAAACATCCATTCCTAGAGATTCTATCTCTTCCTTAAGAGCTACATCTTTTTCATCGATAATGAATGTGTTGCAGAGCCCAACGTATTGGCGAGCAACTCCCACAGAGGATACGTCATGACCAAGTTCCTTAAGCATCTTTGCCGCAGGACCCTTGATCGCTGCCCCGCCAACAATGGGACTAACACCAATAGATTTCCCAGAAAACGTCTCGATCATTTCCTTAAATCCTGGCACCGATAGGATTGGAGCAAGACTAACAAAAGGGTTTGAGGGGCAAAACACCAGTAAATCCATATCTAGAACAGCCTCTCTTACCTGAGGGGTAACTGTGCAATTTGAGGATCCATCAAAATCTATTGATTTGACAATAGGTTCACACCGATTTTTCACAAAATACTCTTGAAAGCTCATGATCCCGTCTTGTGTTTCCAATATTGTCTTTATGGAGCTGTCAGTCACCGGCAATATTTTATGCTCAACACCCAAAGATTTTGCTAATCGCTGGCATACCTCCGACAATGTTTTTCCTTCATCTAACATTTTTGTGCGGTAGAGGTGGGTAGCAAGATCTAGATCGCCCAGATTAAACCAAGCATCAACACCATATTCCTTCAATCTTTCTAAAGTTCGAAAAGATTCCCCTGCAAGCCCCCAACCCATTTCCGCATTGGATACGCCTGCTAAGGTATATAGAACAGTATCTACGTCAGGGGAAATATGTAATCCATAGAAACAGTCATCATCAGCAGTATTGACCACAACTGTCAACTCCTCAGAACCTAAAATATAAGAAAACCCAAGGGCCAATTTAGCTCCTCCAACTCCACCTGCCAACGCAACTACCGATTTCATCAATACTAATCTCCTAAACCTTCAAAAACTTTTCAGAATAACTATATAACTCACACGATATAACTAACATGCTAAAATCCTTCCAATAACAGCGGATTACGACACACTGCACTTGCTTTGGAGAATTCTCATTCGCATCTCCCATTTAAGCCTTCTTAATTTTCGAAATTATGACAGTTTGGAACTCGCGTTGCCTCCTGGGACCACAGTTATTCAAGGAGCAAATGGCCATGGCAAAAGTAATCTTCTAGAGGCAATCTATATGATGGCCATTGCCAAGTCACCAAAAGTCACCACTGACAGAGAATTAATCAACAAATCCTCTGTACTACAACTCAACCAGCAGGAATTGAGTTACTCCAAAATCGGATGTGTTACTGAACACACCCAGGGATCAGAAAATCTCGAGATCCATTATAGGTGCCAGCTATCACAGAATATTCACGGGTTCGTTGCACAAAAATTTATACGGATTAACGGTTCTCCAAAAAGATCTTCCGAGTTGGTAGGCATTGTTAACGCCGTTTTATTTAGCGTTGGTGACCTAGACCTAATATATGGTAGCCCGTCTGTGAGGCGTAGATATCTTGACATACTACTTTCTCAAGTCGACAAGGAATATCTTTCATCCATACAGCAGTATCAAAAAGCAAATACTCAAAGAAACCATCTTTTGAGATTGATACGGGACGGCTCCTCTTCGGCAAACGAACTAACATTTTGGGACCAACAATTAGCAAAAAATGCTGTTCTTCTCACAAGAAAACGGCAAGAAGCCGTGAAAATATTAGAAGGCGCATCTCTTCCGTTTCATAGACTTATGGGTGGTAGAAATGAAAAAATGAGTATTCGTTACGCGAGAACAGATCATCTCTCTGAATACATAGATCTGGAAAATTTCTTAAAGGATCTGGAAGAGTCCAGAAGAAAGGACATAGCCCAAGGATCTACAAGTATTGGTCCCCATAGAGACGATTTAATATTTGCAATTGATAATATGGAGGCCTCAAAGTACGCCTCTAGAGGCCAGTCAAGAACGGCTATTTTAGCTTTAAAGATGGCTGAATCAGAATTTTTATATGCCCGTAGGACTACAAAACCTGTGTTGTTGCTGGACGATGTAATGTCCGAGTTAGACCAAACACGCAGAGAAAAGTTAGTAGAACACCTAGAAAAGCACGATCAAGTTATTCTAACTACCGCTGAACCGAGTAACATTCCGGAATCATTTGTAAATAGTTCCAACAGATTGGAAGTTTTAAACGGTTCCGTAAAAACAATTTAGAATTGAATGGAAATGGAAATTAAAAAACAAAAATCAATATCTGCTGCTGCCAAAATAATAGTTCAATCTCGATATACCATAGCCTTGATTGGTGCCGGATTATCAGTTGAAAGTGGAATACCTACTTTTAGAGGTGCCGGCGGATTATGGACAAAATTAGGTGAACCACCCAACAACGGATACGAAAATTTTCTTGCCGACCCTAAAGCATGGTGGGAACAAAACCTAAATTCTGAAGTTGATCCTGAAAGAACTCAATTTCGAGAGGCAATTGAAAAAGCAAAACCAAACCCTGGCCACTTAGCATTGGTAAATCTTGAAAAACTTAATATTTTAAAACACCAAATTACTCAAAATATAGACAACTTACATCACATTGCCGGATCCAAGAATGTGACCGAAATACACGGAAATAGAATCAAATTACGATGTGTCAATTGTGATATGAGATGGCATCGAGATGAGTTTGACCAAATAAGATTGGATTGGAAACAAAACCTACCTCCCAAATGTAATACATGCTTAGGAATCGTGAAACCAGATACTGTAATGTTTGGTGAACCCATTCCGTTTTCGACCTTAAATACTTGTGTAAATGAAACTAGACTGGCCGACTGCATTTTGGTCATTGGGACTTCAGCAACAGTATACCCAGCCGCTGGTTTCCCAAGGGAAGTTTCATCTTCCGGTGGAAAAATAATAGAAATTAACCCGGAGGAGACTCCGATATCTGAAGCGGCTACCGAGTCTATAAAAGGCCCCACAGAAGATTCTTTGCCAAAATTAGTAGCCGAGATAAAGGGAATTATTGGCGATGACCCTACTTCATAAATCAACAATCCTCGCTGGGTTTTCACACATTGCAGCCATGCTAGCAGGTCTATTATTGCTCTTTTTCCCAGTCATTAGTGACTTCGAGCAAATAACAGATTCTGGCAATTTCACCCAACAATTCCAGACAAATAAAACTATCTTTGAAGCGTTGGGTCCACAAGGTCTTTTCGTCATAATATTACCTTGGGTTTTATCCGGAGTATGTATTTTTTCTTCAATAATGGCTAAGGCTGCCAACAATAATCACAAAACCTTGATTCTTAGATGGAAATCTTACTCGTGGGCCGTGTCAATCATTTTTGTAGTGTTTATCCTTATAAGTATTTCATCCGTTGGAACGTTTTATATTCCATCAGGTCTTTTTGCGATAGCTTCTTCTTTTTATAATCGATGAGGAGTGCAAAGTGAAGTACGACAAGATTGTTATAGGCGCCGGCTCTGCCGGGGCAGTTCTGGCATCTCGTTTGTCAGAGGATCCTGATTGTTCCGTTCTCCTATTGGAAGCTGGGCCAGATTATCCAGATTTTGGAACCTTACCCTTTGATTTAAAACATGGATGGGGAACTGGACCTGACATAGTTGTAGGTGGTATTCATGATTGGCAATTTACCGGTACAGCTTCCACATTATCAAAAACCATGCCCATTCCTCGTGGAAAGGTAACAGGAGGTACTAGCGCCATAAATGGTCAGGTTTTTCTACGTCCACTACCAGAGGATTTTGAAAGATGGGTTGAATGGGGCAATGACAGGTGGAGTTTTAAAGAATGCCTGCCTTACCTCCTTAAAATTGAAACAGACCTAGATTATGACGGCGACTTTCACGGTCAAGATGGGCCTATTTTAGTAAAAAGACATCCTCTTAATTCCTTAACTGATGACCAATTGGCTTTCTATAAAGCTTGTAAATATTTAGGCTACGAGGAAAATATAGATCACAACCTACCGGACGCAACGGGTGTCGGACCATATCCTCTTAACAACCCTGACGGCATAAGATTCAGTACTGCGCTTGGTTACCTTTCTCAAAGTAGACATCGCCTGAATTTAACTATTAAGCCAAATTGTGTCGCCCAAAAAATCGTATTTGATCGAAATGTAGCAACCGGTGTTGAAGTGATCAGTGGTGGTGAAATTTTCAAAGTTGAAGGAACAGAGGTAATCTTATCAGCGGGTTCAATAGCAACACCTCAAATTTTAATGCTATCCGGCATTGGATCAGAAAAATTATTGTCGCCATTCCACATTAGTGTAGTAAGTGATCTACCCGGTGTAGGAAAAAATCTTCGAGATCACCCAACAGTTCACACTACATGGACACCCCATTCTTCATTCAACAAACCAAAACAAAAAATAGGTCCGCAAAAAGTCGCCTTGCGGTACACCTCCCAAGATTCCAAATACCAAAACGACATGATCATGATTATGCGTTTTAGTCATGAAATAGGTGATGTCGGTGCGCTCATGATCTCTGTAGGAATATATCTAGCTGAAAGTGTGGGCAGAATTTCACTTCAATCCACCGATATTCATACACAACCCATCCTAGACTACAACCTGTTAAGCCATAAATATGATCTTAAAAGATTAAGAGAAGGGGTTAGGCTCGCCGACAAAATAGCCAAGGCACCCAGTTTCACCGACACCATAGTTGCGAGACTTTCTCCAGATGAGATCACCATAAACAACGACGACTTACTTGATCGGTGGATGCTGGAAAACGTTTTGACTATGCATCACATTTCGGGTACCTGCAAAATGGGTCCAAAGTCAGATGCGGAAGCGGTTGTAGACCAATATGGTGTCGTATATGGAACTGAACAATTGAGGATTGCTGATGCTTCCATATTGCCAGATTGTCCTAGAGCAAACACTAACGTTGCGGCAATGTTGATAGGAGAAAGAATAGCTGATTTCATAAAAACTGGCGATTGGTGACGGTTTTTACATTAAATGCGGTATCTAATCATTATATAAATGAATACTGGCGAATTTTAGACACCACTACTTCTCTCATCTTAACAATACATAAATTCATCACGGATATTAAATCAGACATTCCTTGGTCTACAGCTTCTGACATACCCAAAATGTATGCCTGTCTTAACTCAGTATTAACATTAAATTTTGATATCCCGGCACGTATACATTCTGAAATAATTTCATTCGGTAGACCTGACGCACCATGCATTACGAGCGGGATCTCTGTAGCTTCACGTATTCTGTACAACCGCTGAAAATCCAACTTTGGTTCAGAGAGGTATTTCCCATGTACATTACCAACACAGACCGCAAGGGCATCAATCGTAGTACTGGACACAAAATCGATCACTTGCAACGGATCTGTCAAAAGTGACTTGTAATTTTCAATGGTTGTACCATCCTCAGTACCCGAAAGCCGGCCTAATTCTCCCTCTACAAAACCTTCATTATCCTTAATTATTCGAGCACATAACCGGGTAAATTCCACGTTTCCTTGATAGTTATGTATTGATCCATCGGGCATGAAAGACTGAAGACCGAAATCAATACCCTCCTTAACAACTTCCAAACTATCTACATGATCAAGATGAATAGAAACTGGTACTTTGGATAGGTTGGCTGCCTCCAATGCCATAGCCATTAGAGGCTTAGCTCCCCTCTGAAGCGATGCCGGATGCATCTGAATAATTATCGGAGTTTCCTCTTCTTCGGCCCCTTCTATAACAGCCTTTATTCCCTCAAAATTGTAAACATTAAAGCCGCCTATCGCGACATGCTGAGAATCTGCCCATTTCAAAATATCTGAAGAGGTTGCAAACATCTGATACTCTAAGTCCTCATCCTCAATACCACATCTGAAATAGCTGTAGGCCCGCCTACATTTCCAGGCCATAGAATTAATTTAGATCCTGGGTATTTGGATTCCAAACCCAACTGTAATACCAAAACTCCAGAAGCAATTTGCCCAAGAACAGTGGCCCTTTTTATTTTCAAGGCATTAACAATGATATTTGAGGATGTCATACCGCCTTTAGATATAATGTACCTTGGGGTGATTGTGATATCAGAAACGACTTCTGTTATCGCCTCGGTGATAGTAGTCCCTATTTCTAAATATTCATCAGGAGACGATCCGGTTACGACTTCTCGACTCGTATAAATAACAATATCCTTCGATTCTGCCAAAAGTCTATCGGTTTGTTCAGTTATCGAAATTATTTGCTCTTTGTCATGTTGAAGAACTTTATGTACGTCCAACTCCAAACCATATACATTCGGTAGATTTAGGAGACTCTCTAGCTGAGAAGTACTACCCGGCACATGAGAACCAACGAGAATGAGCGCCCCCCCTTTTCTTGTGTATCCCATTTCTTTCTTGGTAAGGATAGGTCGTTCCTCTTGCCCAAGTCGAGATCTAACAAACGAAGCAGAAGAACGTATTAAATAATTTTTCCCATAGATATTTTGCAAAGTCAACATTGCCAGAGCCACTACATCCAAATCTCTCATATCTGCTGCATTAATTATGCATATATCGCTGGATTTCATATCTTTTAGTTTTTCTGCCACCACATCTGGACCACCAATTCTGATATCGTCTATCGAAACACTCAATACATCTTTAGCCAGAACTTTCCCAAAAGTTTTTTCTTCTATCCAATCACGTAAATTTGATGATTCGTAACCAAATGCAGAATCTCTAGCAAAGGGCGTTTGTCCTACCGGCGCCAGCATGCCTTCCCCTGCGACGTATTGGATATCATCAATCGTGTAACGTCCCCCTTGAATAAAAAAAGGGATAAAGACAATACCATCATGGGAGTTCCCCATTCCCTTCGCCAAAGCATGCAATTCTGCAGGAAAGTGTCCACGGAGAGTCGAATCTGACCTGGATATTATTGAGATGGGTATCTTCAAGTAATTTGCTAGTTGGTCAAATTCCCTACCGAGTGTGGTATTTATCTCCACTGCCTCCGCTTCCGTTTTTGCCCTTGTGTTTGTCAGCAGGAAGGTTGCCTTCTCAGGTTGATGATACTCGGAAAGTAGCATGTCACGAGTCCATTCAGTTAAAAATGAGGCATCTTGGACAGTTTGAGCCCCCGTCGGGTCGTCATCCAAAACGAAAACCATAGATGGAGTTTCAGTTAATATTGTTCTTATTTGAGGTAGCACATCCTGAGGCCAAAGTGGAGGTAAGGAATCCAGAGTCGCTTTAAGTGGCACTGGGTGATGCTGCATAAATCCCCCTTCTTAAATTCGCTTAAGCTAATACTTCAAGAAGGCTGATATGAATTCGTGATTAACCTTTTTCAAGAGCAGCTAAAATTTAGGCAGGCTCAAACATTGGAAGTGAGATCTCTCCTTCACCTTGTTCCTGCCAAACTAATTTAACCTTCATACCAATCTGTATATCACTAATTGGGTTATCCACATTTATAACATTGGTCATCATCCTAAAGCCTTCATCTAGATCTACATAGGCCACAGCATATGGCCCTAAATCTTTGAAGGCCGGATGTCGACTCTGCATTACAACACTGTATGTGTACACAACACCTTCGCCTTTTGAGGTGTTCCAACTGGTCTTTAAACCACCGCAGGTGTCGCAGTGGGCTCTAGGGTAAAAAATCACCTTATCGGTGCAATCTGGATTATCACATGTTTGGTAAACAAGATTTTTTTCCTTGGTCGCTTCCCAAAATGGCTCGGTGTCAGGTTCTGGAAATCTAGGCTGAGGTCTCAATGTCATTTTATAATTCTCCTGATTTACTAATCCGCGGCAAGAATGGTTGGTGAGGTTGCATGCCTAGCTCCCAATTGACCACCATTCCCAACGGCAACAGCAAGTTTGGCACCATCCACTTGGGAAGTTGATTCTCCTCTCATCTGTCTGGTCGCTTCAAGCAAAAGGAAAATGCCCCTCTCACCCGGGTGATTTGAAGATAGCCCTCCCCCATCTGTGTTAAGAGCGGGGCCCCCTTTTTGATCAAACTTCAGTATCCCTTGACTGACATAATCTCCACCTTCACCTTTCTTGCAAAATCCTAAATCTTCAATCATGCACATTACGGTTATGGAAAATGAATCGTATGCCATCAAAACATCAATTTCGTTTGGTGATACTCCAGCGTCTTCAAAAGCCCTAGGTCCTGATTGAGCACCAGCACTTACAGTGATATCCCCTCCATTCTCTCTATATTTCGTAGCTTCGGCACCACCGATAATCCATACAGGAGATTTTTTGCAATTCTTTGCAACTTCTTTGGACGCGATCACAACTGCTCCACCACCATCCGATACCATGCAACACTCCAAAAGATGAAGCGGCCAAGCAATCATCCTTGAATCTAGAACATCCTGGGTGGTGATTTCATTAACCCCAACAAACTCAAGGGCTGTCATAGCTTCCACAGCCTCAGGATTGCGCATGGCATGATATCTAGTGGCCACCGAAATCTCTGCGAACTGCTCATTTGTGGTGCCATATTGATGCATATGGCGGGCTTTCACCATGCCGTATCCAGATATCAACGTCATTCCCCAAGGGTCTTCCATGTTATTGAAGGGAGTTGGGGATCCTTGACCAGTCGCTCCAGCAGTTCCTATTGCTCGACGATCCGAATGAGCTGTGGACCCATATGTTAACAAGGCAACATTAGCCTTGCCAGAAGCTATCATAGTAGCAGCATGATGAGCTTGAACCTCATACGAAGTGCCGCCAACGCTCGTGTTATCAATCAATCTTGGATTCAGGCCAAAATATTCCGAAATCCCAAGTCCTCCGATATTTTGGTGGGACCCGGTGTCATAAACAGCGTCTACATCCTGCCATGACAAACCGGCATCCTCTAATGCCTTGGATGCAGATGCGGCCTTTATTTGCAAAGCGCTAACGCCAGGCGCCACCCTTAATGGGTATTCGTGTATTCCTACAATTGCAGCTTCCCTCGTCTGAGCCATAAGTTAGTCCTCGAAAAAATTTGTGCTATTAGTAATGAAAATGAAGTTAGCACATGCCTTCTAAGCCGTCAATGAAATATTGAAAATTAAGTTTTATTGTCCAAAATATATTTGTCAGATACCCTCATAATATGGACGAAACGATTCGAGAGACTTCAAAAATATGTCTGAACTGTAGGAACTGGATTTCCTCTTCGGTAGCCTCCTACTGCCAAAACTGTGGTGCATATATAAAATCCGAGACGCTATCTTTTCTGGATAACTCCTCCACCGGCAAAAATAACTGGTGGATATGGATAGTTTTTACAGTTATATTCATCATAGTTTGGCAAGTAATTGGCTCGCTCCCTTTAGTCGGATTTTGCTGGCTCCTAAAGATCGTAAAAGTAGCTGGTTACAGTTGTAACCTTGACGAACTAGTAATAACAGGTCCTTCCAAAGCACCTAATTTTCTTTTCATGCACACCACCTTTTTAATTGGTGCTGCAAGCTTTTATTTCTTCCTCAAAATTTTGCACAATAAAAATCTTTTGAAGGTATTAACTGAACGGATTCAATTCGATTACAAAAGAAGTTTGTTTGGACTAAACACCTTTTTTTTGTTCGCAGTGATTCCCTTGGCGATCACACTTCTAACTAATACTTCAGAATTGAAACTCAGGGGCGATGTCCCAGATTTATTGCTAATTACTTTAATCGCTTTAATATTTGTCCCAATACAGGCAGGTTTAGAAGAAGCGTTTTTTAGAGGATATCTATTACAAGGCTTTTCATTGCTGCTTAAATCACGTGTACTGATCTTAATTATTACTTCATCACTTTTCGCTTTCTTGCATCTAATGAATCCTGAACCGTGGTCATACGGTGTCGGAACATATCTCATTTCGGTTTTTCTGGTTGGTATGTTTATGGGATTAATAACATTAATTGACGGTGGAATAGAGTTAGCTGTCGGTATACATATTGCAAATAATTTATGGGTACATTTAATAGTTGGTTTGGAAGATTCAGTGATACCAAGTTCTTCTCTTTTCATCACCCCAAATCAAAATGTGGACATGATTCCTACCATCATATTCTCAATGAGTCAGTACGCACTGTTAACATTTGTATTTGCTTTCAAATATAAATGGTTCAATAAACTTAAAAAGTATACCCTCTCATAACCTATTGATAACTCAGTAAATCGAAACTATAGTTCTTCGGATGTTAATTGGATTAATAACGGACACTCATCTACCCGGACGGGTCAGAACTTTGGATGAATTAGGTGATCTTCCAGGAGAATTTCTTTCTAGTGTAGATTTAATTCTTCATGGTGGAGATTTAACTTCACCAATTGTTCTTGATTGGTGCGAACAGTTCGCTCCTGTTATTTGTTCTACAGGCAATAATGATCCAATTCCTGATCCTCGGATGAAAGAGGTTCAGGTTCTTGAGATAGACGGATGGTCCATTGGAATGATCCATAGTTTAGAAGGACAATTTCGGCCCATCCATGACCTTCAAAAATTGTTTCCAAAGCCGGTACAAATCATGATTTCCGGGCACACTCATCAAGAACGCCTGGAATATAGAGATGGGGTGCTTCTAATCAATTCTGGCAGTATCACATTCCCACAACATAAAGAATTGCGGCTAGGAACCGTCGGGACACTCGAAATATACCCCGGCAAGGCAAAGGTAGAAATATTTCCCTTAGGCGAAACCTTTGGAAGTCCGAACCCTGGGAAAAAAATGTCAATGTCGATAGAAGACGGGATTGTCACCCACAGCGAAGGTCCGGTGATGCTCGCTCAGCATAACCAACAAGATTAGACTACTTCACAATCTTCAGGGATAACAGTTCCTTCAGAGTCGATGATAAAAAAATTAACTTTCGGTCTGTCTTTTTCTTCCAACGAAACCAGTGCATACCCGAAATCAACCCAACCGGATTCGACCGCCATCCTAACATCGGTATCTGATGGAAAAGCTGGGCTGTGAGTATGCGAATGATAAAAGCACAATAATTCAAGACCGTTATCGTCAGCATTCTTCATAACTTCAAATTGTTCTTTTGGGTCCATTACATATCTGAATGGGCTTGGCGTCGAGTTTTTAACCCGATATATATGAGTTATGTCCTCACCGGTCCCAGCCAATATCCCACAACATTCATTAGGATCATGTTCTTTTGCATGATCAATCATTTCTTCAATATGACTTTGCTGTATCCGCTTCAAACTTTTCTCCTACTTTCTTCTGAAGAATATTAACCTTTTTATGATCTGAAAAATTCCGCCAGAACCATTTTTTTGCCTTTCTTCAACACATTTAACACAAGTGCACGCCGGAGGGTGCTCATAATGCCAATTGGAGCGTCCCATAAATCTACTCCTCTTTTCAGTATTTTAATTTTCTGATACAGAAATTGTTCTAGGAGGACCCGCATTTTCGAAATTGTTCTGTCTCCAAGCCTCATAAACTATTATGGAAACCGCATTTGCAATATTCAGGCTCCTATTTCCTGGTTTCATAGGAATCAACAGATGCCTTTCTCTTGGAATTGTATCTAGGACTGCAGGTGGTATTCCTGACGATTCTGGACCGAATATGTATGTGTCTTTACTTCCAAATTCTATTTCACTGTAATATTTTCGGGAGCGAGCTGATGTAGCATAAAAGATTCTATCAGGGTACATGTTTTTGTAATCTTCCAAGTTTTCATGCTCCGTCACAACTGCTAAATCGGAATAATCCAAAGCCGCCCTTCTTAATTTAGATTCTGTGAGTTCAAATCCCAACGGATGGATCAGGTGTAATTCAGCCCCAACGTTAGCACAAAGCCGAATTATATTACCGGTGTTATACGGAATTTCAGGTCTGTATAAAACAATATGCACAGTAGTACCAATCTTTTTTTCATTTAGAGTGTTTAATAACATTTTAGTTCAGAATAAATAAACTAAACCAACTATGACAATATCTGTCCATTTGTGGCACAATGAACGTTGCGCGCTAATGATAAGGTCAATTTTGTCTTGCGAACGAATTTCAGGAGGAAAAAAATGGCGAATTACCTAGACGGTAAAGTTGCAATAGTCACAGGATCTGGTAGAGGGATAGGGGCAGGAGTAGCGAAACAATTGGCTTCGGAAGGAGCCAAAGTCATTGTAAATGATATCGGTGCTGCATTAGATGGAGAAGGCAGTTCAAATACCCCAGCAGAACAAGTCGTGGAAGAGATAAAAGCTGCAGGAGGAGAAGCCACACCGAACTACACTGATATATCTACAATGGAAGGTGGAGAGGCTATCGTCAAGTCGGCTTTGGACAACTATGACAAATTAGACATCGTAGTGACGGTAGCTGGAATATTAAGAGACAGAATGATTTTCAATATGACAGAACAGGAATGGGATGATGTTATTCGGGTTCATTTAAAAGGCACTTTTACAGTTTGCAAATATGCCTCAATCTTGTATCGTCAGCAAAGAAGTGGCCGAATAATAACATTCGCATCAGAGTCTGGTTTGATAGGGAATACGGGACAAGGTAACTATGCAGCTGCCAAATCCGGAATCGCAGGTTTCACCAAGGTAGCTGCAAAAGACCTAGGCCGATATGGGGTAACAGCAAATTCTATTTCTCCAAGAGCAAACACTAGAATGACTCAGTCTGTTCCCGATTCGGCTAGACAATTAAGAGCTGATCGGCCCGATGATAGGGAAGCACCTCCACCAACAACTCAGATGGAAGCGGAGGATGTCGCACCATTCGTAGCATATTTGGCTTCTGATCAGGCAGCTAGCATCAATGGGCAGACCTTCCTCGTATATGGAGGAGCAATTACTAAGCTTTCCCTGCCACGCCGAGTTCGCACCATATTCAAACAAGGAAGGTGGGATGTAGAGGAACTTAGAGAACTAGCTCCACAGCATCTCACACAAGGCTTAGTCAACCCATCACCACCACAAGCACCCAAATAGTGTTAATGGTTCAGATAGGTATTAAGAGTAAAAAAGTCAGGAGTAAGAAAGATGGGAACCCTTCTTAAGGATAAAGTAGCAGTAGTAACCGGTTCAGGTCGCGGTATAGGGCGTGGTATAGCCTTATTACTCGCGGAAGAGGGCGCAAAGGTAGTGGTAAACGACCTTGGTGGTGCCGTAGATGGCAGCGGGGATTCTGTCGCCCCAGCCGACGAAGTTGTAAATGAAATTAAGGCAGCCGGAGGTGAAGCAGTCGCTAACTACGATTCTGTCTCCGAGATGGACGGTGGGGAAAATATTATCAAATCAGCTCTAGACAGCTTCGGCAAACTAGATATCGTTGTAGCCGTGGCTGGAATTCTTAGAGATCGAATGCTGTTCAACATGACAGAGGAAGAGTGGGATGCAGTTATTGCTGTTCATCTGAAAGGAACCTTCACTGTAGCTAAAGCTGCTTCAATACTGTTCAGACAACAGCGCAGTGGCAGAATAATTAATTTCTCTTCCACTTCAGGTTTGTACGGCAATTCCGGTCAAGCAAATTACGGAGCTGCGAAGGATGGTATAGCAGGATTTACCAGAGCTATCGCACGTGACCTAGGCAGATATGGTGTAACTGTCAATGCTATATCCCCTGGGGCAAATTCTAGGATGACACAAACAGTCCCTCAATCTGCCAGGGATATCAGAGCTTCAAGCGGAATTCAGGCGAACTCTGCAGTGACTCCTTTGGAGTTAAACCGTGACCCTGAAGATGTTGCTCCCATGGTAGCATGGCTGGCCTCAGATGAAGCCAAGGATGTAAATGGTCATGTCTTCCATTGTCAGGGGGGACAAATCTCTTTAATGAGTAACCCTACGGAAGAACGAACCTTAAGGAAGAATGGTAGATGGACTGTTGAAGAAATAGATGCAATGTTCTCGGGGACACTAGGAATGGATATGGCTAACCCGGCTCCTCCGCAAGTGCCAAAGGAATAGCGCTACAATAGAGATACCTAATTAAAAATGGCCGTCATCCGACTAGCAAATCCTAAAAGGGACGCTCGTCAAGTGGCGGCCATCTATTATCCGTATGTAATGAATACTCCAATTACTTTTGAAACGAACCCTCCTGACGGAACCGCAATGCAAAGGCGAATGAAAAAGGTGTCGGAAATATACACTTCACTCGTTTGTGAGCATGAAACCGAAATAATGGGTTATTCCTATGGAAGTAAATTCCGAGACAGAAGTGCTTACGATTGGATAGTGGAAACAACAGTATATGTTAGAGAAGCAGCCCACGGTTTAGGAATTGGGAAAGCTCTCTACGCCTCACTATTGGAATGTCTGAAACTACAAGGATTCACCTCCGCCTATGGAGTTATTGCTCTTCCAAACGATCCAAGTGTTTCGCTTCATGAACATTTTGGATTTACCAAAGATTATTTGATGACTAACGCAGGATATAAGGATGGCCAGTGGTACGACGTTGGATTTTGGAAACTTAAACTTAGTGATGCCTCAGAAAATACATTGCCGATAAGACCCGTTGATGAATTAAGAAGTATGAACTACTTCAAAAATTCGGTTGCCTTTGGTGAACAATTCCTCAAACTTTCCTAAAATTATTTCGGAACAAATGTTATTCGAATCGTACGAATTACATCACCAGGTAAATTAGCGGTCGCAGGATCTCGGGGAATTATGTTAGCTAACACATCCATGCCTTCTACAACTCTTCCAAATACTGAATGACAAGAACCTTGACTACAATCTTTCAAAGTTCCATCCGAATTTATTCCATCCAAAGTAGGCGTCTTTATGAATGTGATGAAGAATTGACTTCCATTCGTTCCTTGTCCATCTGGCAAAAGACCTGCATTCGCCATCGACACTACCCCTGCAGAATCATGTCTGGCATCAGGGTGAAATTCATTATCGATATAATACCCAGGACCTCCTCTACCGGTACCAGAAGGATCACCACCTTGGGCCATAAAATCTGGGATTACTCTATGAAAGGTAACCCAATCGTAATATCCCTGCTCGGAGAGAAAAACAAAATTATTCACTGTTACTGGAGCTAGCTTTTCCAGAAGATCAATCTTTATTTCACCTCCTTCAAATATATCAATAGTGGCAAAATAATCTTTTCCTTCCTCTAAGGTAAATTTGGGGGCCATATCCCAAATCATTGCTTCTGGAGTACCTGGTAAATCTGGTTTAGATAACTCAACCACTTTTCCAAAATCCCATGATGACATTTCAATATCAACCTTAATCGTTACCTCTTGTCCTTCAGGACCTTTAACTCTAGGTCCTCCTATAGCCAATCCATTAATTAATACTCTACCTATTTGCGAGCTATCAGGTTCAACCCACATATCTACTTGCAAATTACCTGTGGAGTCGTCCAGTACTGGCAGCAACTCACCAAAAATCTTTGCCTCAAGTTCACTGCTAATATGTTGAGAGGAGACACCACCAGATTTTTCAATACCAGTAAGTTTCCCTTGAACAAAATTGTTTTTTAGCAATTCAATTATCGATATGGGGGTTACAGGGGTTTGGCCTTCTGGAAACTGGATCCAATATTTGGTATCGGGATATTTGGCAAAAGTATCTTGATCATAGACGATCATTTCGATCATTTCGATTTGATTATTATCTTCAAAAGAGGTGACCCCTTTAAAATTACGAGAATTTTGAACATCTCCCTCCATTAGCAATGGCATATCTTCCAAGTAATCGTCAAATGAAATCGTCATATTCATATTCAAAATTGAATGATGGGAATACCCGTTGTTTAGTTCTTCTTTCAGACCGGAAATGATTTCAACCACTGATCTTGAATCCGGCTCCACAGAACCAATTTTGTTATCTTGGGTTATGGATTCTTGAGGCACCTTTGTTGGTTCAACAATTTGAGTAATCATCGGTTGGGTAGCTATCGGTGTGATGGGGGTTGGTTGGGTAATTACAGGTGTGGCAGTAGAGATCGTCTCAACAATGGCGGTATTTTCAATTTCTACTGTTGCAGTTGAATCTATTTCTGAATCGGACCCACAAGCAAATAACAAGAAGGACGATAAAGCCATCAAAGAAAATAATAATTTATTCATACACTTACTACTTATATTAATATTTACACATTCTTCCTATAATATTTTACCGGTGATATAGAATGATTTGTGGAAAAAAATGGCGAATATTCAGGGAATAAAATTTGGGCTCTGTAATACAAAGCATAGTTGGCACCAGTGAGAAAGGATATAGTGGTGACGGAGGCCTCGCCAAAGAGGCCACAATGGATAATCCATTCCATGTAGACATTGATCCGACTGGAAAATATCTATATATCGCCGATTGTTTTAATTTCCGGGTGCGACGCTTAAATTTGGATTCAGGCATCATCGAAAATTTTGCCGGGACTGGTCTGCAGGGCCACACCGGTGATGGAGGATATGCCAAACAAGCCTCGATAGATGAAATATATGCAATACAAGTAGACAAAATAGGAAACGTTTTCATATGCCAAAGATTCAACCCATCTATAAGGGTGATCGATAAATCTACTAATAAAATAAGAACTATCGTTGGTACGGGTAAACCAGGTTCTGGAGAGGATGGGATTTCAGCAACTAAATCAGCAATGATAGAGCCTAATGACTGTGCCATAAACAATGACGGCCACTTATTGATAGCAGATGTGCAAGACCAAAGAATACGAAAATTTGATACCAATACTGGGATCATTTCGACCGTAGCTGGGACCAGGGTGAAAGAACACACAGGGGATGGAGGCCCGGCAATACATGCTGGAATATTTGGTGCCAGGGCAGTGTGCACTGATAAAATTGGCAATATATACATCTGTGAAAGAGAAGGAAATACAATCCGAAAAATAGACACAGACGGAATAATCAGCACTATTGCTGGAACAGGAGAAAGAGGCTACACCGGTGACGGCGAAGATGCAAAATATGCCTTGCTCAATGGTCCCAAAGCCATAAGGTGTGACAGCGATGGAAATATATTGGTGGTAGACACAGAAAATCACGCTCTCCGAATCATTTATAGAGAAAATAACATTATCAACACCATCGCGGGGGGAACTTTAGGATCAGGGGGAGATGGCGGTCCTTCTACCATGGCTGGGCTCGCCCGGCCTCATGGTGTGGTAACGGACCTCTCAGGAATAACTTACATAGCTGACAGCGAGAATCATCGTATAAGAACAATTTGCTACCAATAGGAGACCCATATGCTTAACTCTTTCTACGGAATGCATTGGATGTTAGCAACCCCCTTCGACCAAAAAGAAGAGGTGGACTATGAATCAATACCTAATTTAGTTGCCGAGGCAATATCCTCTGGTTGCACGGGAGTCGTTGGTTTGGGAGTGATGGGTGAAGCTGCACGTCTATCCGATGAGGAACGAACAAAGATTGCAGAAACAATTATAGATGCAGCCGACAATCTACCTGTAACTTTAGGAACCACGGCCAATGGGACAAAAGCAATGATAGAAAGAAGTAAAGAGGCTGAACAAATGGGTGCAGCTGCGGTCATGGTTTCAGCACCTTCAATGCCAAAGGCCAACTTAGATGCCTTATTCGGATATTACTACCAATTAGCCGAACAAATATCTATCCCCATCGTAATGCAAGACTACCCGCAGACATCAGGGGTGGAAATGCCTGTCGATTTTGTAGTCAGGGTAGCGGACGAAATACCAAATGTGAAATACCTCAAACTCGAAGACCCGCCAACCCCAACAAAAATAAGTGCTATTCGTAATAAAATTCAAGATAGGTTAGGAATCTTTGGCGGGCTTGGCGGAGTATTTCTTCTAGATGAATTAAGGAGAGGTTCTATAGGAGCTATGACTGGGTTTGCGTACCCTGAAGTATTGGTACAAATTTGCAACCATCATAAAACAGGGGCTTCTAATCTTGCTGAAAAGCTATTCTATGACCATCTTCCCCTCATACAATTCGAGCAACAGGAGGGAATTGGTCTTGCCATTCGGAAAGCCGGTATCCACCATCGGGGATTAATCAGTCACCCAATTGTTAGGCACCCTGCAGGCCAACTTGCCGAAAAGACTTTTAATGAACTCCTTCAAATAATTCAACGAGTCGGACTAAAATAAATCTACTCTTCTGATTTTAATGGGTTTACCGTAACCCTGTTCATCGGGACATCCCCCGTGTTTCTAAACTGATGCTCAACATCCTCAGGTACATGGACACAATCACCCTGTTTTATAGGATATTCCTCGCCACCAAAAAACAATACTCCGGACCCTTCAGTGATAAAAGCCTGGTGTTCCCATGGATGAGTATGAAAAGGTGAGGATTCCCCTGGTGCATGCTGAACATAGAGCATCACATAATTCGGGACTCCATCACTCTTACCTAAAATTGGGTTAGAGTGCTCTCTATAATTTTTAATAACAGGTTTCATTTTTATTCCTTTGTTATTTGGTTTTATCCCCTATAATAAATCCGTTTAAAGGCGTCTGCCTGTGGCATTCCTTTGCCTTTACCTCTTTCTCCGCGCCATTCCATCATCCTTTCCAATACCTCATCATATGGTCTGCCACCCATCTGAGACACGTGAGCCGTCAAAGCTTTTATTGAAGTCTCCATATGGTCACTTATATCAACCCAAAGGTCAGGTTCTGGATGCCCCATTATCCATGCTTCTGCGACTTTATGAGGCTCAAATCCTTCTTTGATCAATTCAGGAAAAGTCATGTGATCTCTAGCAGTTGGAAATATAGCCGAAAGGGCGGTATCGCCCGCAGTCATATGATCTGGATGCCCAGAACCAAACCCACCGTCTAGAACTCTCATGGGATATTGACAGATGACCACATCCGGCTTTTGTCGACGAATTTCTCTAGCTATGTCCTTTCTTAAATCTAAGGTAGGCTGTAAATAACTATCAGGATGTCCTAAAAAGGCAACGTTAGATAAGCCTAAAACTTTTCCTGCATTTTCTTGCTCTTCCCTTCTAATCTCAGATAATTGCTCTTCCGTTATGTCAGGGTCACTACTGCCTTTACTCCCGTCAGTGCACAAGACATAGGCCATATCCCAACCCTCAGCAATTAATCGAGCTACTGTGCCTGAACAACCATATTCCGCATCATCGGCATGAGCTACTACAACAAGGCCTCTTTTATATTCTTCAGGCCAATCTATTGAATGAGCCAATTTCATCTCCTTTCTCTCAGTGTAATTAGAAATCCACCGTTCAGTCTATCAGAGGAATTAGTCTATTTTTAAGATGGAATCGGTGGCAGTTTGAATCAAATCCATCAAAGGTGAAGGATAGACTCCCCCTAAAATCATAAACATTAATAATGCTATAAGAATTAATTTACTGTTAAATGAAACATATATCATTGAATTATCGGAGATTTTTTCAATATACAAATACCGTGCTACGGTCAAGTAATAGTACAGTGAGATCAGGCTTGCAATAATCCCCACCCCAACCAACAGTAAAAATCCCTGGGATGCTACAGCATTAAACAGATAAAATTTACTAGTGAATCCTGCAAACACTGGCATGCCTGCTAAAGAAAACAGAGAGCAAACCATCACCAAAGCAACTAACGGTTGTCTTGAAGCAAGTCCTGAGAGTCCTTGAATATCTTCTCTACCAGTACTGTTGTAGACAATTATCAGGCAGAAAAAAATCGCAAAATTTGTCGCCCCATAGGCAACCATATGAAAAATCAATCCGTTCGAAACTAAATGGGTTAGTTCCTTACTTACAATACCTTCGTCGCTAACCCCAACTAATGTCGCCAAACCCATCAGTAAATATCCGGCATGTCCAATGCTGGAATAAGCTAGTAATCGTTTCATGTTTTTCTGCACAAGTGCTAATAAATTACCACCTATCATGGTAAGGACTGCCAAGACTATTAAAATAGGCTGCCAATCAGGAGCAAGAGGAAATATACCGTTTGTAAAGAATCTAATAGCCAAAGCAACAATCGCTACTTTGGAACAGACGGACAACCAAGCCGTTATTGGTATAGGGGCTCCTTCATAGGCGTCCGGAGCCCACATATGAAATGGTATGGCAGCCAGTTTGAATGCTATTCCAGCCAGAATCAATACGAACCCGACGACCATACCAATTGATATGTTTTCCATTGAGTTAAGTAAAACAGCAATTTCATTAAATCTAGTGGTTCCTATCAGCCCGTATGTTTGACTCAAGCCATATAGAATTAAAGCAGAGGAAAAAGCTCCTAAAAGGATAAACTTGACACCTCCTTCATTTGAAGCAGGATTATATCGATCATACGCGACTAATACATACAACCCGAAGCTCAAAATTTCTAGGCTGACATAGGCTGTCAGTAACTCGCCGGATGAAGCCAACGATATTGATGCCAAAATAGTGAAAATCAAAATAGCGTAATATTCACCGGGATTTGAAATATTAGAGTCCACGTAATCTCGTGATATAAGTGTCACTACTATTCCTATTGCCAGAAAAAATATCCTAAAAAAGCTCGCATACCCGTCGATGATCAATAATCCTTGGTATAGGTCACCTTGCTGATTCATAAACAAGGCTATCCCAAGTATGAAAGCCATACCCAAGGTGGAGACCCAATTCAACAAATATTTCTTTTTCTCCGATAAGAAAAAATCTAACATCAGAACAAGGAACGCAAGCCCAATTAAAAGAAACTCTGGATATATCAAGTGAAAGTTCATCCAGCACCCACAATTTGAAGAAGAATCGGCTCAACACCACTTTCAATTATTTTCACAAATGGAAACGGCCAGAGACCCACTAACACAATAAAAATAACTAAGATACTTGCCGCAAATTTCTCCCTTGGTGTCGAATCCAAATATTCTGGCAAAGTTTCATCAGCTAGGCCGAAAAATACTTTAGCGAGCAACCTCAAAATATATACGGCTGTAATCGCAGCTCCAATAACTGCGAGGGATCCCAAAATGATGCCCCAAATCTCATAACTTTGAAAAATACCAATAAATATCAATAGCTCTGCTGCAAATCCACTAAGGCCTGGTAAACCAAGAGAAGTTAAACCCGCCAGGGTGAACAAGACAGCTATTATTCCCATCTTCTGTGCCAGTCCGCTAAGTACTAAAGAATCCCTGGTACGTGTACGTTCGTAAATCATTCCTACCACAGCAAAAAACAGAGCAGTCATGACCCCATGGGAAAACATTTGCAACACAGCTCCGTTCAAGCCCACAAGGCTCAATGTGCCCAGTCCCATTAATACGTAGCCCATATGACTAACTGATGAATAGCCTATGACATATTTCAGGTCCGTCTGACCCATGGCCGAAAGAGCACCATAAATCACATTGACCGCCCCGAGTCCTATCAATAACGGCATCCAAACCTGAGCCCCTTCTGGTAAAAGGGTCATTCCAACTCGAATTATGCCAAAAGCGCCTAATTTCATAAGGACACCGGCATGAACCATACTTACTGCAGTAGGCGCAGCCACATGGCCATCTGGTGACCATGTATGAAAGGGCCATAACCCAGCCAGTATTCCAAACCCAATCATAAGCATCAAGAAAAAAGCACTTTGGAATTCTGAAGAGAATTTGTCAGGAATTACTTTTTGGATTTCATCAATATGAAAGCTTCCTGTCCCAGACTGTACAAACATGGCGATTATGGCCACCCATATTAAAACACTCCCCGCAACAAGAACTAAAGTTAGTTTCATGGCGCTGTATTCTTTGGTCCTCTCAAAAGAGGAGAATTTACTACTACTTCCCCATTTACCAATAAGCAAGTACATCGGTAGAACTGACAATTCATAAAAGAAAAAGAAAAAGAAAAGATCGTAAGTAATGAAAACGCCAAAAACCCCTGATAATAACAGAAAATATAAGATGAAAAAATCTTTATTACTTACATTAATATTCCACGAAACCACAGTACCGGTGAACATAACAATACCGGTTAAAAGGATCATCGTTACGGCTATACCATCTATCCCAACCGACATAGATATAGCTCTTTGAGATTCCCCCCAAGGTCCTATTAAAGATAGCCACTCATATTCATAAATAAATTGCCTGCCACCTTCGAAATGATCAAATGATAAGAAGAAATAGAAAGATATAATCAAGACTAGAAAAGCAATAGTTGTAGAAATCCAACGGACAAGATTAGCTCTATGTCCTGGAATGAAAAATAAGATGAAACATCCTAAAATTGGTAAAGCAACTAACCCTGCGGGGTTGGAGAAACTGAGGAATTCCATTAATTACTAACCAAAATCCACATAACAGCCATAAAGAATATACCTATTCCCATAGCAGCGCCGTAATGGTACAACTTACCCGTCTGAATTAGCCTCACTTTAAAGGCAGAAAGCAATACGGACATTCCCATGCCATCAACTCCAGTGTCGTTAACGACAACTCGATCGAATATAGAAACAAATCGGGCCGCTGACAACACTATTTTATCTATTATCCATTGATAAAATTCATCTATATAGAATTTGGATAGAGTCAACTTATATAAATAGCCGAACCTTAACGCTATCAAATGGTGCGGAATTTTGTGATATCCGTAACACAAATAACCAATTACTAGACCAGAAAGAGCTATCAAAAGAGAAAGAGGAGTTATCCAGGGTGAGAGGTGAAAATGATGCTTCGAATCGATGAAATTACCCAACCCTTCAAAATCTCCCAATGGTAACGGGAGAGCCAATATGCCCAAAATTGTTCCAAAAACAGCCAATATTACAAGTGGATAAGTCATTACTCGAGAAGACTCATGGGAGTTTTTCGCCCCTTCGCTTCGAGGTTCCCCTACAAAAATCACGCAAAATAAACGAATCATATAAAGCGAACTGAGAAAAACACCAACGAGGGTAATAAGAAGAAATATGGGCCCAAGTCCTTCATATATAGAAAGCAGCATTTCATCTTTACTAAAAAACCCACTCAGGGGAACAATTCCTGCGAGGGACAAACACCCAATTAGGAAGGTGCCTCCTGTTACAGACATATTTCGTCTCAACCCTCCCATCTTCCAACAATCAGTCTCACCGTTCATCCCATGCATCACACTTCCTGCTCCCAAGAACAGGAGAGCTTTAGAAAAGCCATGCACTACTAAATGAAACATCGCAGCAGCCAATCCTCCGGCACCTAAAGTTAAAACCATCAGCCCCAAGTGGCTTATCGTCGAATATGCCAAAATTTTTTTTATGTCTGTCATTACCAAAGCGATTATTCCTGCGAACAAAAAAGTAAATAGCCCTACCGTAGCAACAAGGGTCAAAAATCCTGGAACTATCTCTAGTAACGGCAGCATTCGAGCAATCAAATAGACCCCTGCAACCACCATAGTAGCCGCATGTATAAGGGCTGAGACAGGAGTCGGTCCTTCCATGGCATCAGGCAACCAAACATGAAAAGGAAATTGAGCTGATTTACCCATTGCACCTAGAAACAGCAGAAGAGAAGACCACATCAAAGTAGCTTCTGGTATAGCCCCATTTTGAGCTGCGTGAATTATGGATGGTATATGAAAAGTACCCGTAGCTTTAAATAACAATATAATGCCAATTAGAAGACCAACATCTCCCACCCTCGTGGTTATAAAAGCCTTTTTTGCCGCTTCTGATGCAGCTTTCTTCTCAAACCAAAACCCTATAAGTAAATATGATCCCAATCCCACCAACTCCCAACAAAAATATAGGAAAAGTAAATTGTCGGCTAGAACCAATGTCAACATAGCTCCTGCAAACAAGGCGTGGACGGCAAAATACCATGAAATTCTAGAATCACCTGACATATAACCCACCGAATATATCTGGACAAGCAAAGATATAAACGTCACTAACCCCAACATAAGTATTGAAATTTCATCGATGGCAAATCCCCAAGTAATAGACCAATTATCAATGACAATCCAATCGATGCTTACACTTGCAGGATTAAACCCTGTGGAGATGAAATCAACGAATATCAAACAGAAAAAAATAAACCCTAATAGTGCTGCCGCTATAGGCAAAAAGATCCCTTTGTAGGGAAGGTTTTTGCCAAACAAACTAGTTAGGCAAAAAGCTATAACTGCTAACCCAGGTATTATCCATGCAAATTCAGCACTCAAGATCATAATTCAGATTCTAGCCCTTTAAGATATCCAATTCGTCAACATTAACGTTGTTTTTATTCCTGTAGAGCCTCAAAATAATAGCCATAGCCAAAGCTAATTCTGCCGCCGCTATGGTGATGATAAATATTACTAAGACTTGTCCTAAATTTCTGTGGGCTGATCCAAAACTTGAAAAGGCTGCATAACCAATCAAATTAATGTTGACTGCGTTGAGCATCAGTTCAATTGACATCAATATCAGAACTGCACTTCTCCGAGCCAATACTCCATAAATGCCAATGCAAAATAGAATCGCGGCTAATAACTGAAAATAAATTAATTCCATCACTTATCTTCCCCATTATCCCTACGTACTATTACTACTGCTCCTATAAGAGCAATTAGCAGTACTAAAGATGCAAGTTCAAATGGTATAGCCCAATCTGAAAACAAACTCAGACCTAATTCAGATATATTGGTACTTCCCATTGTCGTGGTTGCACTACCCTCAACCAAAATGGAAATTCCCAATAAGCCTAGCAGGCACATGGCCACTATCAGTGCTATCGGCCACTGTTTGTTTGCTGTCAAGAATTCAAAATCTTGAATCTTAGTTAGCATAAGTGAGAATAAAATCACGATTACAACAGCCCCTCCATATATCAGAAGCTGCACTAATGCCAAAAACTCGGCAAGCCCTATTAGAAATACGCCAGCAGTTCCTACCATCGCAACCAGTAAGGATAGGGCAGCATAAACAATGTTTCGTGCAGCTACTACTCCAATGCCGCCCGAAATAACCAAAATGGCTGCTATCGCAAAAAACACTACTGACATTAAGAGGAATCCTCTGATTGCTTTGGAGGTAACGGTATTCCACTATTTTTTTGTGGTTGCTTTGGAGTCCATTGAAGTTTATTTTGATAAACAACGCCCATGTCCAACAATTGATTCAAATTAACTCTATTCGCGTTTCTTTGATATTTGCTCAATTCATACTCGTGGGACATTTCAATCGCATCAAAGTTGCACACATCAACACAGATGCCACACAAAATACACCGTCCTAAATTTATCTCGAAGCTCTCTATGATTTTACGACGCCTACTCAGGCCTTTTTCATGCTGGGGATTATCTTTCATTTGAGCCGACATACACTGAGTAGGACATTCTCGAACGCATACCATACAGCCGGTGCAGTATGGCTCCTCTATATCATAATCCCAAGTTAATGCCGGAAACCCCATGAATCTATTTGAAAGGGGTAGACGTTTTTCAATCGCCGGATACTCTGCAGTAACTGGACGTCTTAGAGTGGACCTTATAGTAACCATAAGGCCATTTATAAAACCAACGACAGGGTTCTGTATTTTCATCTATACCTCAGCCTTATTGGAAAGCTGAGCTCTTATATCACTACTATTAATAATCGTCACAGTATCTTGTTTATTTCCAGCTAGAGATCCTTTCTTTATGAAATAAAAAGTTGCACCCAGGAAGCCAAGAGATACCACCGTGATAACCCAGTGTGGCAAAGCATAGTAAAGTACCGATGCGGTAAGAAAAATGTTAATAAAGGATGCCGGAACCAGTATTTTCCATCCGAACGACATCAGTTGATCAATTCTCAATCTTGGATATGTACCACGAATCCAAAATATAACCCAGATCACAAGGGCAGTTTTTATTAAGAACCAGCTGAGTGAGGCCACAGTTTGAACAGTCCCACTGAAAGGTAATACAGGGGATTGCCAGCCGCCGAGAAATAGCAGTACCGTTAGAACGGCGATAGTAAACGTGTTCATATACTCGGCAAGATAAAAGACTGACCAATGGGCTCCACTGTATTCCACAAATGGGCCGCCAACTACCTCAGATTCTGCATGATGAATATCAAAAGGGGTCCTTCCTAATTCCGCTAACCCTGCAGTAAGAAAAATAAATAACCCCAACGGTTGTTTAATGGCAAAAGGCCATTGGGCCTGATCATCAACTATTTCCTTCAGATTGAATGACTGGGCTAAAATTCCTATCGCCAAAATAGCCATTATGAATGGGATTTCATAGCTTATAAGCTGTCCGGCTGCTCTCAAGCCCCCTATCATTGCCCACTTATTGGCCGAACCCCATCCAGCCATTAGCAATCCCATGACAGACAAAACTGAAATAGCAGTTATGTAAAAAAGCCCCATATCCAAGTTTGCGAGTACAACTTCCTTTGCCAACGGAATTGTCACCCAAATCAAAAACCCTGGAAGGAACACAGCGAGGGGCGCTACCCAAAAAATTTGCTTATTAGCGGATGCAGGTAGGATATCTTCTTTAGTGAGCAATTTTAAAGCGTCAGCAAATGGTTGAAGAATTCCTTTAAATCCCACCCTGTTAGGACCTTTTCTTTGCTGTATCCGGGCTAATGCCTTTCGTTCAGCCAAAGTCAAAATAAGAACTACCATAAGAATAAAAAAAAGTAGCAGAGATGCTTTAAAAAACAAGCCAACAATTTCAGGCATATTCATCGATCGACCTCTCCCATAATAATGTCAATCGAACCCAGCACTAAAACAGCGTCGGCAATATAGGTATCCTCAAGCATATATTCAAGGGCTTGTAGATTTGCAAAAGATGGTGGCCTCACTTTAACTCTGTAGGGTTTATCTGAGCCGTCACTTACCAGGAAAACTCCTAGGTCACCTCTGGGAGATTCTGTGCGAACGAATACCTCTCCAACCGGTGGTCTAATTATCCTTCTGACTTTGGCAGAAATATCACCGTCGGGAATATCGGATATGGCCTGTTCTACTATCTTGATTGACTCTCTCATTTCTTCAACGCGTACATAGTATCTATCCCAACAATCACCATTACTCCCCACTGGTATACCAAAATCGAACCGACTATAAATCGAATATGGGTCTGTGACTCTTACATCTTCTATAACACCGGAGGCTCTCAAAGCAGGCCCAGTCACACCATAATCCAAGGCATCCTCTCCAGTGATAATACCTACTCCTTTTGTGCGAGCAAGGAACATCTCATTTTGGGATAAAAGCCTGTCACACTCATCAACACCTCTTTTGAGATGATCAAGTAATATCAGCACATTTTTATCAAAATCATCAGGAACATCTTCCTTCACACCACCAATTCTGATGTAGTTATGCATCATCCTTGCTCCAGTCACGCTTTCAAAGAGTTCTTGTACCCTCTCACGTTCACGAAAACCATAAAGCATTGGAGTGGTGGCTCCAACATCTAAGCCATAAACGCCGTAGAACAGCATGTGGCTAGCTATCCGGTTCAATTCACACAAAATTACCCGTATGTACTCAGCTCTCTCCGGAACAACAGTTTCGGTAAGTTTCTCTACGGCTAAGCAAAAAGCTAATTCGTTGTTTAGATTACCAACATAATCTAGGCGATCAAAAAGAGTCACAATCTGGCTATATTGTTCACTTTCACATATCTTTTCTGACCCACGATGAAGGTAACCAATATGGGGTTCCACCTTCACTATGCGTTCACCGTCAACCCATATAACTAGCCTGAAGACTCCATGGGTACTAGGGTGCTGAGGACCCATATTGACCATTAGGTCTATCGCATCAGAATATTCACTAACCTGTTGATGTACTTGCATAAGTAAACTTACTAACCATTACCATTCACCATAATCATGAAATGGATAACTTTTTCTTCCTGGATAACCCTCAAATCCCTCATATAATAACAATGGGGGTAAATTTTCACGACCTTCAAATTTAATGCCAAATAAATCATGGGCTTCTCTTTCAAACCAGTCGGCTGATTTCCAAACACCCAGTACCGAAGGCACTGTGGGATCATTTGACGGTAATGGCACTTTAATGGCCATTTTATGGTGTAGCCTAATAGAGATAAGATGATAAATCATCTCAAATATTTCTTGATCTTTTTCATAATCTACTACAGTGATACAGGATAAATAATCAAACCCGAATTTTTCAGTATATTTGAGAAATTCACAAATTTTAGCCAGCTGCACTGAATCAATTTTAACTGTGACCATATCTATAGAAACCGATATTTCTGACCCTGGAAAATCAGAAATGGATTCTTTTAATATTTTGTGGAGATTCTCTCCCGCTTGGTCGAGGTCTTCCCGCACTATTGGCGCTTTAATTTCACGCTTTGAAGATATGCTGCTGCTCTCCTTCATTGGCATTTAGTGACTCTTTTTCGAAGGATTGATTTGCATCATTTTTTATTTTCTCTTGTAATTGCATAACACCGTAAATTAGTGCTTCAGGTCTAGGTGGGCAACCTGGAACGTAAACGTCAACTGGTATTAAATGGTCTACTCCCATAACCACCGAATATGATTTATAGTAGGGTCCTCCATTGGTTGCACAACTTCCCATAGCAATAACCCATTTGGGATCAGGCATTTGTTCGTATAAAAGTTTTATGGAATCTGCCATCTTTTTTACCACAGTGCCGGCAACTATCATGACATCCGCTTGACGAGGGGAAGGCCAAGTAACCACTCCAAATCTATCAAGATCATGATGTGAAGCATGGGCACTTATCATTTCAATTGCACAGCATGCTAACCCAAAAGATAAAGTCCAAAGTGATGATTTTCTTGCTAATGCAAATAATTGATCCGATTTTGCGGTCAATGCATTGGGCAGAACCCTATTGAAAACGCTATCCGCAGGGTTATTCCCTTTACCCATCTCGTAACCATCACCAAGTGGTTTTTCAGTCGGAGGAAGCCCATCATATTTCGGAATATGAATTTTAGGGTTTTCGTCTATCTCCATTGCAAAACTCCCTTTCTCCAAACGTAAGCCAACCCAAACAGCAATATACCAATAAAAATAATCATTTCATAAAAAACTGCAGGAGGAGCGCCCAAAAATACTAGCGCCCAAGGAAATAGGAAAACAGCTTCAACATCAAATATCAGGAACAATATCGCAAAAACATAGTAACGTATTTGGATTTGAGACCAATGATGTGGGGATGCGGGTATGCCGCACTCGTATGGGGAATTTTTTATGGCAGAGTGCCGTTTAGGAGCCAATACTCTAGATGCTACAAACATCAATAACACAGCCAAAGCTCCCACGAAGGCAACTACTAATACTGCTGTCCAATTAGCTGCATATGATTCAGTCACAGGACCACCCGAAGAAATTCTGTAATAATGGGGGCATAAAACAAACCAATTTTAGCATATTTATATATGTGTCCCTAGTAATTTTTATTTGTTAGAGGTGAGAAAATATGTCAATAAAATTAGACTGGCTCGGATGTGCTACTTTTCGTTTACTTATAGATGATCTGACAATTTTTCTCGATACTTACATTGACAAAGTTTCGGCGGCTCCAAATGTAGGTATATCAACAGCAGAAATAAAGAATGCGGACTTTATTTTCATAGGGCACAGCCATTTCGACCATATCGGCGGGGCAGATGTTATTGCCAAAAATACAGGGGCAGAAGTCATTGGTTCCAATGAAAGTGTACGAATACTGATCGAGGCAGGCGTTCCTAAAGAACAACTTCGAAGAGCTCAGGGAGGTGAAAGATACCGCCTTAGCGATTCAGTCACTGTCAGAGTTTTTCCAAGCTTACATTCCTGCATATGGATTCCAAACACTTTTCGACCTAGCACTGATGAAAGCCAAACAGGACATCTGAATCTTACTGAAGACGAACGTTGGGGACCTCGAAAGCCAGATCCCTTGCCTAGTGGAACGGATCCAAATCTAATTAGAGAGATAGAGGACCATAGAAAAGAAACTCTAGGTTCTAGCGACATAGGTGGGGCACTATGTTTCTTATTTGAAACACCGCAGGGATCTATTTTCTTCCAAGATACTTCTGGATGCTGGACTGGAGTTGTCTCTGACCTAAGGGCAGATGCTGCTATCCTAGCCATGGCCGGCCGGCCCAACATTGATGGGGAGCCTATTCAAGGTTCACTTACTGACTATATTGGCCTAATGGCAAGCATGTTAAAACCCAAAGAAATCATCCTAGGGCACCATGATGACTGGATGCCACCTAGAACAAAGGATGATTCAAACTCAAAATCCCTCCAGCCTGTGATTGATAGAATAAATCTTGTGCGGCCCGGAACCCTATTCCGCCAACCAAAATACCTAGATGGAACAGAGCTTCTAAAATAACGATATGCCATATTAGCTACAACTTGAAAAGAAATATTCCCCCGCATCGGTCAGCCAACCATCAGTCCTTTGTTTCTACTCAGCGACCCTAACTCTATAAGGCAGCAAAGGTCAGTGCATCCAACTCGCAAGTGAAGGATACAAACTCCCCTTGATCCATACATAGGCGACCTTTCCGTTTAAGCAAACCATTTAAGCAAACCATCGTGGATCATCTAGCCGCGTCAAGTTTAAAGAAGCACAACCTTTGTTCCAATATTCAGTATGTACTTCCATGGGTAAAGCACGCCCTACTGAAAAAAATAAGGGCGCAAACTTTAGGATGGCCCTCTGAATTATGGGACATTCAAGATTCCAATGGTCGTTTAGCAATTTAATTAAATAGATCAAAAATACTTGTTTTTTAATTCATGAAAACTATAGACTTATATAGCGTCGATTTTAATCTTCAGATTCATACAAACTCCTATAGCGGCGAGGTGCAAGACAATATAATTGAATAAGACCGAGTCTGGACTAATACCTGGGCCTGTCATAGGTGAACAAGATGAAGAAAATTCATCAAACCATGCCGCTCCTAAATACCTGATTTCACCAAATAATCTCAACCTTGATTCCGATTCTCCTTCGGATAAACTTTTAAAAAAAATACGGAAGCCTAAGGGTATTCCAAGAAAATTACACACGTTTGATGCATTTCATTCACGTAATTACAGGTTTTTATGGCTGGCTACGGCTATCTTCAGCAGTGGGTTTTGGCTCCAACAAGTGGTGGTTGGTTGGCTGGCATATGAGATAACCGAATCCCCATTACTGACAAGTATGGCCCTTGGGCTTGATGCTCTACCAATTTTAGTGGGAGCTCCGTTTGGGGGGTTAATAAGCGATAAGTTTAATAAAAAGATACTTCTTTCTATTATTTATTCATATCAAGCAGTGTTAATGGTCGGCTATTCGGTCGTTATTGCCATGGGAAATGCCAACATCTGGAACTTATTCATTTTTATATTTCTTGTGGGAATTTCATGGGTAATAAATGATCCAGCTAGGATGTCACTGCTTGCTGTGATTATCCCCAAAAAAAGCCTCATAAACGCTTTTGCATTAAATTCTATGGCTTTCAGTGTGATGAGATTACTTATTCCTGCGGCCGGCGGATTCTCTCTTGCAATATTCGGCCCGGCACCATTATTTATTGTTGAAGCCATCCTCATGTTTTCAGCGGCCGCCGCCATTATGATGATACAACTCGATAAAGACTCTTCCTTTGATAATTCCGATAGATCTGCAAAACAATTACTCGCAGATTTGAAGTCTGGAGTAACTTACGTGGTTAACCAGAAAACGATAATCGGCCTAACTTTCATGACGGTAAATATGGTCATTCTAGTGATGCCGTTTATCCATGGTTTAATGCCGGTCTATGCTGCTGAAGTCTTTGAAGTTGGGCCGCAAGGGTTGGGATTACTCTTGTCTGCGGCTGGGCTTGGGTCACTTATAGGAACTGTAATTCTCGCCTCATGTACCCAAATTACTCGACCCGGAAAAATTCTTTTCGTATTACTTGGATTTCTAGGTATTTTAATGGCAACGCTAGCGATAACTAATATTTATTCAGTGGCTATGATAGTCATCATGCTTTTATCTGGCTCTATGATGTCCTATTTTTCTATTTCGGGAGCCACAGTTCAAGGCATTCTTCCGGATCAATATAGAGGTCGAGTGACCGGAATATATATGATGGCTTGGGGCCTCATGCCGGTTGGAAGTCTATTGGCCGGTTCAATAGCAAATGTAGTGGGACCCCAATTATCAACCCTTATTGGGTCAAGCCTGATTTTTGTTAGTTTGATTGCAGCCACGTATTGTTTCAAAGGTGTTTGGAAATACCGTTTGGAAGAAGACTTGTCAGGATAAGTACTTCCAATCGGGCACTCTAAGCCAAATTCTAATGTATCATGACGCCTGCTACGGAAGAGATAACTATAAATTTATGGCAGGAGAGAATAGATGGTTACTAACTTAGCCTCTAATGCCACCTTTACCAAAAGTGAAGCAGTGTCCACTAACGGTATGGTAGCAACTAAAGACCAATTATCCACCCAAGCGGGGTTGGATATGCTTAAGATGGGCGGCAACGCTATCGATGCAGGTGTAGCCGCTTGTTTAGCTGTAGGTGTAGTAGAACCGGAATCAAGTGGTATCGGTGGTGGTGGTTATATGACATTTCAAGTTGGTGACGAAGGTGGTGTCATCGGGTTTCCTATGAAAGGACCTTTATCTGGTAAGCCTGATTTATATGAGCTAACGGGTGAAGCATCCGTGGGAAGTTTCGGTTGGGCAGGCGTCAAAAATGACGAAAACATTCACGGATACAAATCGATTGCCGTACCGGGATGTGTTGCTGGGTTACTCGAAGCTCATTCTCGATTCGGAAAATTGCCTTTATCCGAAGTTGTAGCCCCAGCCACTAAAATAGCTCGTGATGGATTTCATCCCGAATGGTTCACCTTATATAAATTTGGAAGTCTTTCAAGCATGCTTTTGCGATATCCAGAATTAGGTAACACGTTTATGCCATCTGGATCGCTTCCCTATGGTGGAATCAACGGTCCCTATGTATTAAAACAACCAAATTTAGCAAATGCCCTCGAAGCAATCGGTAAAGGAGGCGTTGATGCCTTTTATCGGGGGGAACTGACGGAAGTTTTGGTTGAGGATATACAAAAGAATGGTGGCTTTCTGACAATGGAAGACTTTGATCAGTACAAGCCATTCTATTGGGACAAAGGCCTAGAACTTAATTATCACGGCAAAACCGTGAGAGTCCCAAGATATGCTTCCGCCGGTATAACCAGCGCTATGACCTTAAAGATCCTAGACGGGTTTGATATTCCTAGTTTAGGCCATAACTCAGTCGACATGTTGCATCTGTACATCAGTGCCGCCAGAATGGCATACGCTGACAGGTTTGAATATGTGGCAGACCCTGAATTCGCCGATGTCCCATGGAACGGTTTAGTTTCCGATAAATACACCCGGAAAAGACAGAAGGCAATAGGAGACCGTGCTCCTGAATCCTTCCTTCCGGGAAATCCATGGATTGAAGAAGGTAGAGAACCAAAATTCGTCTTAGAGAGTAGCAAGCCACGCCCCGATAACGGGACAACTCACCTGGCAGTAATTGACGGTGAAGGCAATGCCGTTTCTATTACTAACACAATAATGTCAGGGTTTGGATCCGGAATAATTCCCAAAGGAACTGGAATTGTTATGAATAACGGAATGATGTGGTATGACCCTACACCAAACCGGGTTAACTCTATCTCCCCTGGAAAATACCCCTTAAACAATATGACTCCGGCTTTAGTGTTAGGAAAAAATGGCGTGGAAGTTGCTGTTGGAGCTTCCGGTGGGAGAAGAATAACAAATTGTGTCACATCACTAATAGTGAAAATGGTCGATTTTGACATGAATCCCCAAACTGCAATTGATGCCCCCAGAGTGGATTGCAGCTCCCCAACAACTGATGTCGGCCCAGAACTCGACCCCAGTATTGTTGCCGGCTTAGAGGCTAAAGGTCACAGCATTAGGGTTCTCGGTGATGGATTTACTCAAACGGGGTTTGCAAAATTCGCAAGCCCGGTAGCTATTACCAAGAAGGGAGATGAATTTAGAGGAGGGGTCGATACATTCCACGCAGCCCACGCTGAGGGCCTATAAATCGAATTCTCCACTAAAACAATTTTATTTATAAGAGGAATCCAGGCTATTTTGGGAAAGGGTTAGACTAATGTTCCTCATGCCATATTAATCGGAAGTGAGAAACATGGCCTTGATCTCAATTGGAAAAACAATAACTAACGCTAATTAAAGGACTGACTTCAATGCTTCAACATCGATATTACTATCTATAAGATTCTTAAATCTGGCTAGTTTTTCTTTGTGATCAAATTCTGAATGTTCCTGCAGTGTTCCTATCTTATCCATTGTTTCAAGGGTATCCGAGTTAACAATGATAATAGAAACCTCTTCTTCATTAGCTTCATATTTAACGTACTCGATCGGTTCAAAACCACCGGTCATGATAAAACATTCCATATCGGTGTCTAAAGCAGACATTTGGACATCGGGTCTATCTCCCCGAACCACCACGGCCTTCTTATCTTGCCGGCTAAATATGTATTGTCCTGGATCCATTCCAAAACCACCGACCATAAAGCTTTCTACCAAATCTTCTCCGTATTCCTCACCACCAAAAAATTTGCCCTCCAAATTTTCACATATTTGTCTGACAGTTAGACTTAGCAAGGTTCTATTCTCAGGTATCAACCCCAAAACATTTATTCCAGATTTTCTTAAACTAGGAATTACCACCTCGTGGGCCTTAGTTCCCCTGTATCTAGTCAGAAAATTTATCACTGTGCCAATTAAATCCTGACCAAAAGCGGTGCTGAATGGAATGGATCCAATCGCCTCGTCATATTTCGTAACATGTATGACTTTTGCTCCAATGTTTTTAACAAGATCAATATGCTCATCTCTCGACAAAGTGTTTGATGCTTCCACTAAAAGAGTATCAACATCCTCAGCTACAGACTTAATCTCTTCACCAACATCGGGTACATTAAAAGATCGCACAGACAATTTACTGAAATTTGAGCCCAACACGGAAGAGTAATTATCTACGTCTTCTTCGTCCTGTTCTGAGAAAATGGCTTTGGAAACAGTGACCTTACGGCCCATATCCATTAGGACGCTGGCTAATGAGGCACAGAAAGAAGTTTTGCCTGCTCTACCGGTATCTGAAACGACGTAAAGGATGCCCATTTGACGCACCTACCATAGGTTGAAATTGATTAACCTGTTTAGCAATTGTTGAATGCGTAGCTAGAAATTATTATCGTCTAGTTCGACGCCTTCTAAGCCTACGGATGCTTCGCTGCTGGTCAAGCCGAGCTTGCTCGCCTTTAGAACGGAAGAATCTTCTGTTCCTCAACTCTCTTAAAATACCAGATCTTTGCATCTGGGTCTGGAACCTCTTAAGAAGTACTTCAGCCTCCTCGCCTTCGCGAAGGGTAACGTATGCCAAGCTTTTTCTCCTAGTCTCTAATTTTCAGCCAAATAAAAATGCGTGCCATCCGGCAACGCAGGGGCAAATTGTAACACACAGGACATTCCCGTTTGGCACAGAAGCCTAATGGGCAACCAATCGATGTTGCTACAAAGCCCTCAAAAGACCTACTATTCCAGTTAGACTTTAATCTATACCTAATTTTCCAATGCGCCAAACCACATTTTTGGAGTATCGATGGCTGGACCTATTAATGAGTTCACACAAGTAACAAAATTTATACCTGAGACATTTGGTGAGCCAGGCATGAGAACTTTCAGGATAAATGTGGACAGTGAAAGTAGCACAGCAAATATATGGTTGGAAAAAGAACAACTGGCGGAACTATCGATGGCGATGCTCCAATTGGCGAAGGAAACCCCGGAAGCTAAAGAAGATACCGTAGGCCCCCCGACGGAATTGGAAGCGGCAAGTTTAACAAATTTGGATTTCAAAGCAGGTCGATTGGCCTTTGGTCATAATCCTGAGACAAATATGTTCATAGTCGATGCTCACGATCCGGAAGATGATTCCGAAGAACCGACAGTTAGAATATGGCTAACTAGAAAAAGACTTAATCATTTCGCCAAAAACGGGCTAGAAATAGTTGCCTCTGGAAGACCAATATGTCCTTTATGTGAAAAACCTATCAATCCCGATGGTCACTACTGTGTCAGAAGAAATGGCCATGCAAAAGTTTATCCAGGGGAACTCTAATCCAGTCCCTAGAGTTTAGAAATTATGCAAGCTCAGTATCCAATTGATCCAAGAAAAAACTTTCCGTTGCCTGAAGCGGAAATATTGAATCTGGGACCTACCGAAGCTTTAGCACCTTTGACAGACGGGGAAGTTATCGGCGGCCATACTATGCCATGGGGCTCGAATTACACTTTTCTGCTTTGGGTCACTGCTGGGGAAAATCAATGTGTGAGGGCTATTTATAAACCGAAGGAGGGAGAAAAACCACTTCGGGATTTTTCCGCCGGCACCCTGTATAAAAGAGAGCAAGCAGCATATGAAGTTAGTAAATTATTGGGTTGGCCTAATATACCACTAACCATAATAAGAGATGGCCCGTATGGTGTTGGGTCCATGCAACTCTATCTGGATTGTGACCCGCGTATCACATATTTCGATATGAGAGATGACTCTCCTGACACCTTATTCCCTTTAGCAGTATTTGACCTACTGGTTAATAATGCAGACAGAAAGGCTGGGCATTGTTTACTTGACGGGTTTAAGAATATATGGTCCATCGATCATGGTTTAACCTTCCACAGCGCATTCAAAATGCGGACCGTGATGATGGAATATTGCGGTCAGCAAATACCTCCAACCCTCATAGCCGATATGAAAAAGTTAAGAACCTATTTGAATAAAGACGATAAATCGTTAGGATTGCTAATAAGCACTGAAGAAATAACAGCATTGATCACAAGATTGGATCAAATTATTGAAAATCCCATCATGCCAATTTTGGACCCTAATGTAAGCATACCGTGGCCATTGGTGTGACAAGAAAACATTTATTTAAAAATAGCCTAGGCTGAATCTCACAGACAAGTTGCTGATACTTTCCACTAGGCACTAAAATACCTAAGTCATTTTTATAAATGGAGGGTTGGCAGAGTGGACGAATGCACCAGTCTTGAAAACTGGCATATCCTAACGGGTATCGTGGGTTCGAATCCCACACCCTCCGCCGTTTTAGTTACTTTTATTTAGTTACTTTTATATAGCGTGTCTTATTAGGAAAAACAAAAATGAAACTCCATGAATATCAGGCAAAAGAGATCCTTGCAAAATACGGGGTACCCATTCCAAAAAGTCGGCTTGCCAGAACCGGAAGCCAAGCCGCAACAGCAGCATTTGAGATGGGCGGTACCGTGGTAGTTAAGGCTCAGGTGCACGCGGGAGGAAGAGGAAAGGGTGGTGGCGTTAAAATTGTGGAGTCCCCTGGTGCCGCGGAACAGGCAGCGGAAAAAATGATAGGAACAAATCTGGTCACTTTTCAGACTGGTCCTGAAGGTGTGCCTGTCAACAGTGTTCTTATAGAAGAGGGTATTGAAATAGAAAACGAACTCTACTTAGGAATGGTTATAGATGGTGCTTCAAAAGGGGTAGTCGTAATTGCCAGCGAAGCTGGAGGCATGAACATAGAAGAGGTAGCAGAAACTTCCCCGGAAAAAATACTGCAAATTCCCATTGATCCGGTATTGGGTCTTCAGCCATTTCAAGGTCGAAAAATAGCTTATGGGCTTAACCTAGAACAAGAGCATGTTCGTCCCGTCGCCAGCTTAGTACAAAACCTATACCAAGCCTTTATAGAAACAGACGCCTCCTTGCTAGAAATAAACCCTCTAGTCATTACGAAAGACGGGGAGGTGTTGGCAGCAGATGCAAAATTGGACATTGATGATGATGCTATCTTTAGGCACAAAGACATGCAGGAAATGAGAGATGTTTCTCAAGAAGACCCCCTAGAAGTAGAAGCACGTTCTTCAGATATAAATTATGTTAAATTGGAAGGGACCGTCGGCTGCATTGTCAATGGGGCCGGCCTTGCAATGGCCACGATGGATGTGACCAGTTCAGCTGGTGCATCTCCCTCAAATTTTTTGGATATAGGCGGAGGGGCAGACGAGGAAAAAGTAGCCAAAGCCCTAGGCCTAGTATTATCGGATGACAGCGTTAAGGCGGTTCTTGTTAATCTCTTTGGGGGAATCCTACGCTGTGACATTGCTGCGAGAGGATTCTTATTAGCCGCTGAACAACAACCCAATAGAGTGAGACCTATGGTAGTGAGAATGCTTGGAACAAATTCAGATGAAGGAAGGGAAATCCTTTCACAATCCAGCCTAAATGTAATCCTAGTGGATACCCTAGGGCAGGCCGCAGCTGAAATTAAAAAGCTAGCATAACCCAAACATAAGTTACCAATACATACATTTACTCCAGCTTATAGGAACAAATACATGAGTATTCTCGTAGATAAATCAACCAAGCTATTAGTCCAAGGAATTACCGGAAAAGAAGGTAGCTATCATGCACAAAGATCGGCCGAGTATGGTGCAAATCTGGTAGCAGGGGTGACTCCCGGAAAAGGTGGACAGAATTTTAATACGACGGTTCCTGTCTATGACACAGTGCAACAGGCCGTAAAAGAAACTTCTGCCAATGCCTCTTTGATTTTTGTCCCACCTGCATTCGCAGCAGACGCGATCGTTGAATCCATAGATGCCGGTATAGAAGTAATTGCCTGTATCACCGAAGGGATCCCAGTCCAAGATACTATAAAGGTGGTCAGGTATCTTAGAGATAAGGAAGTCACTCTAATTGGACCCAACTGCCCAGGAATCATTTCTCCTGGAGAAAACTTCAAAATGGGAATCATGCCAGGCCATATCCATTTGCCCGGTAGGACCGGTGTCGTCTCAAGAAGTGGCACCCTAACATATGAAGCAGTCGGACAATTGACTCAACTCGGCATTGGCCAGTCGACATGTGTAGGGATTGGTGGCGACCCAGTATCCGGAGTGACATTCGTGGATATCTTAGAAAAATTTAAGGATGATCCTGATACAGATAATGTGGTTATGATAGGGGAGATTGGCGGAACAAAAGAGCAAGAAGCTGCGGAATACATTAAAAGTGAGTTCAAAAAGCCAATTGCCGCCTTGATAGTAGGCCAAAGTGCCCCTCCAGGAAAACGAATGGGCCATGCGGGGGCTATCATTACCGGCTCTGCCGGAAAAGCCGAGGAAAAACAGGCTGCCCTCTCTGCCGCTGGAGTCTCTATAATCCCAGGACCAGGTGAAATTGGGGACACCCTCAAAGAGCTGATTTCTTAACATTCTTTTATCGTACTCATGTTCTATTTTACTGATTCTTTTTAGAACATTTGTATTTACTTTGTAACATCGCTGTGCTAACCTTCTTGTAAATATTCATATTTATGCCTCATGCACTAAAAGTTTTCAGGAGATTCTTGATGGACAAAAAAGAAAAAACAACAGCTCTAGAACTAGCCATCAGCCAAATAGACAAACATTTTGGCAAAGGTGCTGTAATGAAGCTGGGTGACGCTCAAGATGTGGCAGTAGATTCTATTTCAACAGGCTCACCCTCTCTCGATGCTGGTCTCGGGATGGGCGGAATACCGAAAGGTCGAGTTACTGAAGTATACGGAGCTGAATCTTCCGGCAAATCAACTCTCACATATCATGTTATGGCCTCTGCACAAAGAGACGGAGGAACTGCAGCCTACATTGATGCAGAGCATGCTCTCGACCCTAGTTATGCTGCTCGTTGTGGCGTCGACACCGAAAATCTCCTAGTCTCTCAACCCGACACTGCAGAACAAGCTTTGGAGATATGTGAATATCTTGTCCGCAGCAGTGCAGTGGATGTGGTCGTGATTGACAGTGTTGCCGCTATGGTGCCAAAGGCTGAACTGGAAGGAGATATGGGCGACTCTCACATAGGGTTGCAAGCACGACTGATGTCACAAGGTCTTCGGAAATTAACTTCGTCTATAAGCAAATCAAACACTGCCGTTATATTTATAAACCAAATTAGAGAAAAGGTTGGTGTTTTCTGGGGAAGTCCAGAAACAACACCTGGTGGACGAGCACTTAAGTTCTACAGCTCTGTTCGAATTGATCTTAGAAAAATAGAATCCTTAAAGCAGGGAACTGACATTGTCGGTAATCGTGTTCGGGCGAGAGTTGTAAAAAATAAACTGGCTGCTCCATTTAAAACAGCTGAATTCGACATTATGTTCAACGAAGGCATAAGTAGGGAAGGTGATTTACTAGATTTAGCTGTTGATCACTCTATCGTGAAAAAGAGTGGGGCTTTCTATTCTTTTGGGGAAGTCCAAATAGGACGTGGAAGAGAAAGTGCTAAAACATTCCTTAAAGAAAATCCGGTTTTAACTGATGAAATTAATGAAATGGTTAAAGCAGCATTAAATCCAGAACCAATGGATGATGTAATCGTACCAATGGATGATTTTGGGAGTGACGAAGAAGTAAACAAAGCTATATAAATAAGTTCTTTACCTTGAAAATTATAAAATTGCCCGAAAATTTAAACGGCTCTAATGAAAATATTTCATCAGAACCACCTGACTTTTTGCAAAGTGACAAAGACCTCGAGAATGCCAACAATGTATCCAGGCGATTCATCTCATATCGACCCAGAAGTGAGGGCGAGCTACGAATACGACTACTGAAAATATTTTCCCATGAAATAGTTTTAGATTCAGTTGCTCAAATGTATAGAGAAGGATTACTTAATGATCAAAGGTTCGCTCAAATGTGGGTTGATAGTAGGCAACAATCTCGACCAAAAAGTAAAAAGTCTATTAAACAAGAGTTGCTTTCAAAAGGAATTTCAGAACATTTTGCAGAAAAAGCCATTTCACAGCTAAGCGATATTGAGAACGCTACCTTATGCGCTAATAAAAAAGCTAGATCACTAAATGGGCTTGGAAAAGAGGATTTTTATAAAAAACTGGAAGGCTATTTACAGAGAAGAGGGTTTAATTTTTCTATCTCCCGCACGGTCATATCAGAAGCCTGGAATAACAATCAATCTTCTTTTTAAAACACCGCCAACGCAATCAATCTATAATTATCTCCATAATCTGTCCGGTGTTACGTAGATATTGGAGGTAGTTTTTGTCGACCGACACAGCTGTAAGCATAGTACTAATTGGGGTATTTCTTCTTCTGTCTGCCTTCTTTTCAAGTTCAGAAGCTGCTTTTCTATCTCTTCAAAGAACACGTCTAAATTATTTGGTGACTAACAACATACCCGGGGCAAAACGTGTTCACGATATGGTGACTAACACAGAAAGATTACTTTCAACCATATTATTAGGCAATAACCTAGTAAATGTTGCCTTTACAGCAGTAGTCACGGCCCTAGCTGTCAAATGGTTAAAGGAAGGCCCTGTTGCTGTCGCTGCGGCTACGATAGTAGGTACAGGATTGCTGTTAATATTTGGAGAAATAATCCCCAAAAGTCTTGCTGTAAAAAAATCGGAGCGAGTGTCGTTTTTATACGCGAGGCCTCTGAAATTAATAGAACTTTCCCTATACCCCTTGATTCTATTCCTTCAGTGGTTATCAAGGACCACCCAATCTATTTTTGGAAAGGAACAAGAAGAAGTAGTGACAGAAGGCGAGATTTTATCAATGATAGATCTTGGTGAGGCTGAAGGCACTGTAGAGCCAAATGAAGCCGAAATGCTAGAAAATGTTTTCCGTTTTGGAGACACACAGGTCAGGGAGATAATGACCCCACGAACCGAAATTATTGTTATGGACCGAGGGACCACCCTTAATGACTTCCTAAATATTTACTCTGAACACTCTCACACACGATTCCCAATTTATAAGGATACAAACGAAAATATTGTTGGGATTATTTCTGCCAAGGATGTGTTAAGAATTTTATCAACCAAAGGAATAAATGGAAATGATTCTGTAACTGATGTTATTCGAGATGCTCACTTTGTTCCCGAAACAAAATGGGCATCCGAACTTTTTGAAGAATTACGACACGCTGGTAACCAAATGGCGATCTGCCTTGATGAGTATGGTGGCCTTGCCGGTCTTGTGACGCTAAAAAGACTAACAGAGCTGATAGTCGGTAAGGTTGGTGAAGAGGGTGAATCGCCAGAAATTGAATACGAAAACATCAGGCCCAACGTTTTCCAAATTGAAGGTGGCATGGATATAGCGGACGCTAACAGCGAGATGGATTTAGAACTACCAGAAGGCGAATACGAGACAATAGCCGGTTTTGTACTTGATCAGATAGGTGAAATACCTAAGATAAATGATGAGTTTGAATATGAAGATATGACCTTTCGCATATTAGAAATGGACCGATTTCGGGTTGAGTCTCTACTAATCACAAGAAATCCAAACCCTATGAAAACACCCAAAGATTCAAAATCGGACAAAATACTTGATGCAGATAATACTGGTTAGACACGGCGAAACAATAGCGAATAAAGAACAACTAGTCCTCGGAACAAGTGACGTACCTTTAACGGAATTAGGAAGGGATCAAGCCAAAGCAGCTGCAAAAAAAATATCTTTAATGGACCCTTCTCCCACTATCCTATTCTCAAGTCCATACCAAAGAGCAAAGGAAACTGCCAGATATATTTCTAACTACACTAACCTAAATCCCATCTTTATTGATGGCTTGAAAGAGATGAATTCCGGTGAAATGGAGGGCATCAAAGCCTCGGACATGAATGATAAATATCCTGACTATATGAAAAGTTGGAGACGTGACCATTCTACTGCCAGACCTCCAGGTGGTGAAACTCTTGGAGAGGTGCATACAAGAGCTTGGAAATCCATTCTAAATATCTTTGATGAATATAATGAATCCTTGGTTGTTGTTGTGGCTCACCTTTTCCCGATACAGGGCATACTCTGCAATGTATTAGGAATTAAATCCAACAACTTTGAAAAACTAGTTATTGATCTAGGATCATTGTCATTCATTGAGATTGAAAATGACTCATCTCGCCTACTTAGAATGAACGATATATGCCCCATTGACTGACTCTAAAAACCCCTTTCAAAGGTGTTGTACATGAAACCGGAATCACTTCGGGAAACCATTATAAATTCAGTACATAGCAACAATCTTTCAGGTCGTCCTCTTTCACTTGCGGTTTCTGGTGGGCCTGATTCCATGGCAATGGCCCATGTTTTAATTACAAGTAACCCTAAGCTGCATTCTGAGATTGAGATTCTTCATTTCAATCATCAGATCAGAGGCAAGGAAGCAAAATCAGATTCCGACTTCGTGAAGAATTTCTTTAAATTGTTAGATGTCCCAACTTTTGTATCTCAAGGCAATGTTCTAGCACTCTCTAAGAAAAATAAGATGTCAGTGGAAGCGGCAGCTCGCACCGCGAGATTTGAATTCTTTGCAACCCACATCTCTCAAAGTAAAAGGAATTCGGTTCTCACTCTAGGGCATAATTTTGATGACCAAGCGGAAACTATACTAATGCATGCTATCCGAGGTTCTGGTCTAAATGGACTTCAAGGTATGGCCAAGTTATCGACTCAAACAATTCAAGGATTGGCTTTAAAAATATTTCGACCGATGCTTTCCGTGAGCCGAGAATCCATACTCAAATATTGTGAGGATTACGATATTCCGTGGAAAGCAGACAGTACGAATTTTTCGACAGAGTATACCCGTAATTCAATCCGATTAGAGTTGATTCCGTCTTTGAAAAAATATAACCCTGAAATATCCAAATCTCTTGTTAAATTAGGAAATTTAGCTAGGAGGGACCATGATTATATACAATCAAAAATAGAAGAGATTTGGCCTTCCATTGCCACAACATCAAACGGGGTTATTGTACTCAATATAAATCGACTTCAACGGTTAGATGCTTCTTTGACATGGAGAATTTTAAAAAAGGCCGCCACAGACATGAAAGGCGATGAGCATAACCTGACATATAATCACGTCGAATTGATGTTAGATATAACTAAAGGGATTTCAGGACGCTCAGTTAATCTTCCGGGAAAGGTTATTGCAACTAAAAGTTATGACACTCTTTTAATATCCAAGTCTAACGACGATTTTTTACCCGCACCTGTTTTGAATCGCCCCACAGGGATAGCAACTCCAGGAACTACTGTCACCGATCGTTGGAAAATATCGGCATTTTTGAAACCCTGTAATTTTTCTTCTGAGAATAAGAATGTAAAAAGGGTGAAATCAACGTTTCTAAATAAAGATTTGATGAATCAATCATTATGGGTGCGTTCTCGAAATCCAGGCGATGTGTTTCAACCATCTGGCATGAAAAACACTAAAAAGTTACAAGATTTCATGGTGGATTCAAAAATACCACGAATAGATAGAGATTCTGTTCCACTAATAGTTTCAAATATGGGAATCGCTGCCGTGGTAGGTTGGAGGGTAGCAGAGTGGGCGATGCCATCAAAAAGTGAACATTCTCTTTATATTGAATTTGATCCTGAAAAATATTGAAATTGGTTTTTTAACGCCATCCAATTCCAAATTATATCCTCACAGGAACGAGGTCTATTAGCTCAAAACTAAAGAATCCTATCTAATCGATTTCCGTCAAGACGACCTGGAACACGGCCTCTTTTAGCAACTGGTTTATCTTCTATTTCAAGAATATCCGCTCGAAATTCATTTGGGACAGCAGAAGAAATGTAACTACCAACTAAATATCCATTAACAGGTGCCTTCAACTCTTGAAACTCTTGGATTTTTTCAGGAGTGAATCCACCACTTACGTATATTTCCACATGCTTGAAATTCATATGGTCAAGTCGATTTCGAATTTCCTTAACCAACATGGGAGTAACACCACCCCTTTCAGCTGGTGTGTCCAACCTTATCCCCCTAAGCCGATCCCTGAGAGCTTCCGCAACGTTTAGAGATTCTTCTGCTTCATCCTTAAAAGTATCAACCACCACTATTCGTTGAGTTTCCATACCAATATGCTTATCAAATGCCTGGGCAGCAGCAACTGTATCCCCAAACAATAAAGGTAAGCTGTGAGGCATGTTCCCAAGTGGGTTCCTTCCTGCGTGTTTGGACCCCAAAATAGTAGAAACGGAAGAACAACCACCTACAACTGAAGCGTAGTCGAGTATGTGCGCCACATTGGGATGTATATGCCGAGCGCCATAAGCTATTACCGTGGTTTCTCCAGCCGCCTCAACACATTCATTGGAGGCAGTAGCCCATCCACTAGACGATGAAAGCATACCCAATATGCTAGTTTCGTAGAGACCGAATGAAGCATATTTCGCTATAACTCGCAAAACGGGTTCTCCAGCTTCAAATTTTTCACCTTCTTCCATCGCCCAAACTTGTACGATATCGCCACCGTTACTTGCCTGTCGATCCTGTTCAACCTTGGGTAGTACATTTAAAAGCAGAGCTTTAGCTTCTTCAACTCCACATAAAACACCAGGGTTAGGGGTCGAAAAATCCATTAACACCTTAGGGTTCAAAGATTCCAAACGCATAACTTCTTTGGTCCAATGTAAGTACGCGTCAGCCGGATCACCTTTGATTAGTGATGGTCTTATATCAAATTGAGGTGTTGTCATTCAGCAGGCCTACAGCACAGTAAGAAAGCTTTTCTTCTGTTCCTAATTGTATAATTTACCTGTCGTCACTAGTGAAGGAATTTGTGGGTTTCCAATTGTACTCTCGCCGGTCTGCCATAGCAATCTAGTCTCATGATTTATTGAATTTAAGCAATTTTCGAGATTTATCTAAATCTTGAAATCTAAGTCTTAATAGACCTTTTATATCTTCAACCGCAGTTTTTAGTACATCCACTCTAGAATCTGGATCATCCACCCACTTCACTGGAATTTCTAAAACCGGATAACCATTCTTCTCAGCCAATATCAAAAGCTCCGTATCAAAAAACCAACCATTATTTTTGACGAGCGGAACAACTTCTTGGGCCACTTGTCTAGATATAGCTTTAAATCCACATTGAGCGTCCTTAAAGGAGACAAAAAACATCGTTCTAAAGAGAATACTATAACAACGTGAGATAAATTCTCTTTTAAAAGACCTTCCCACTACTTTGGACCCCGAAATTAATCTAGATCCGATAACGATCTGAAATTTTAAACTATTGAGTGGTTCTAAGAATTGAGGTAAACAATTTAAATCTGTGGAAAGATCTACATCCATGTAAGCCAATATCGCTGCTTCGCTTTGAGACCAAGCCATTTTAAGTGCCCTCCCTCTACCTCTCTCCTCCAACCGTATAAACCGAACTCTGGAATATTGTTCTGATAACATTTCAGCGATCTGCAAGGTCTGATCGGTGGATCCGTTGTCAGCTACTGTAATAACCCAATCATAATGTCCGATTTTATTTTGGCAAAATGAAACAAGGGTATGAATGCTGTTCTCTAATGCCTTTTCCTCGTTAAGTACAGGTATCACAATATCTAAAGAATTTGAAAATCCGCTCAAAATATTCCCCTAGAGCATCATTAGTCAGTGATTAAAATGCCTTATCCCCGTAAACATCATAGAAATAGAGTGATGATTTGCCGCCTCTATTACTTCTTCATCTCTTATAGACCCGCCAGGTTGAATAATAGCGGTGATTCCACCTCTGGCAGCCAATTCCACATTATCGGCAAATGGCATAAAGGCATCAGAAGCTAGAGTTGAACCAATGGACCTATCTCCTGAAATTCTCAATGCGAGATGCACACTCACAAGCCTATTTGGTTGTCCTGCTCCCATCCCCACTAATGTGGTGTCTTTAGCTAAAACTATTGTGTTGGATTTAATATGGCGCAAGCAGCTCCATGCAAATTCAAGGTCTCTTAATTCAGTTTCAGTTGGATGCCTATCAGTAACAATCTTCCATGTGGCAGGGTCCTCCTGAATTCGATCAGATGTTTGAATTAACATACCACCAGTTATTGTCAACGCCTCTAGGTTTGAAAACGGTCCAGAGTCGTTGCGAGCCTTAAGAACCCGGGTTCTTTTCCTCTTCCTCAAAATATCCAAGGCATCCACTTCATAGTCAGGCGCAACAATTATGTCGAACAAAACTCCACGCATTGACTCGGCTGTTTTTTTTGTTACCACGGTATTAAACCCAACTATTCCCCCATAAGCAGAAATAGAATCACCTTGAAAGGCGCCTTCATATGCAGAGGCTTGATCATCATCCACTGAAATGCCACAGGGGTTCGTATGCTTTACAACGACACAAGCTGTCTGGCTAAAACTTGTTACTGTTGTCCATGCTGCATCTGCATCCAAATAATTCGTGTAAGACATCGGTAATCCATGGAGTTGTTCAGCCTGTACGATTCCCCCTTCACCTAATGTATCCCGATATAAAACAGCATCTTGGTGAGGGTTCTCCCCATATCTTAGATCCGTTACCTTATTAAGCCCAATGGATAACTCCGTAGATTCCAGAGGAGCTTCGCTCAGCCAAGTTGATATTGCAGTATCATACACAGCCACATGCTGGAAAGCTTTTTGAGCTAACTTTTTTCGTTCCTCTTTGGTGAAACTTTGGCCACAAGAAATCTTCTCAGCGACCCAACCATAATCACTTGGATCTACGATAACCAATACATCGGGAAAATTTTTAGCGGCCGACCGAATCATTGTCGGTCCACCTATATCGATATTTTCCAATGCCTCAGACAATGAAACATCGTCTTTTTTCACTGTATCGACAAACGGATATAAATTCGCTACCACCACGTCTATTTCAGATATGCCATGTGATTCTATTTCTTCTAAATGCTCAGGAATGTCACGCCTGGCCAAAATTCCACCATGGACTTTCGGGTGCAACGTCTTCACTCTTCCATTCAATATCTCAGGGGAACCCGTGAGATCCGATATCTGCTTCACTGGAACGCCAGCTTTCTTCAGAGAGTTGTAAGTGCCCCCTGTACTCACGATATCGTATCCAGCTTCACTAAGAGCAATTCCCATAAGCTCTATTTCTCTTTTGTTGTAGACACTTAATAAAGCTTTCATAAACCCCTTCTGGTTTTGATAATCACCTTTTGTTTTCTATTGTGACTCTATTATCAGAACTTCTTTGCTTTAATTCCCCTACTATTTTTGCACTAGGAACATTCTTTAAAATCCTAGAAGCCTTTTCAGGAACACAAACAATGACCATTCCTAAACCCATATTGAAAACTCTATACATCTCATTAGAATCAACCAAACCAGTTTTTCTGATAAATTCAAAAACATCAGGGACATCCCACTGAGAAGCATCAAATTGAGCTTCTATATCTTTTGGCAAAATTCTTGGCATATTTTCATACAATCCACCCCCAGTGATATGTGCTATGCCTTTTGAATCGGAGAAAATTGATTTTAAATCATGATAGTAAGAAGGGTGAGGCTTCAAAAGTGCCTCTCCTAGGGTTTCTCCTGATTTATTTAATCGTTGCTTGAGGATTCCCAAATCGTTTTCCAAGTTAAAAACGTGCCGTACTAAAGAGTATCCGTTTGTATGCAAACCATTTGATGGCAGGCCAATGAGTAAATCACCTTCTCTAACGGTATCCAATGGATTTAACATTTCATCCGCCTCTACGGCGCCAACAACAAAACCAGAAATATCAAATTTACCCTCCTTAAAAACCCCTGGCATTTCAGAAGTTTCTCCCCCAATAAGGGCACAGCCCACATTTTTGCACGCTTCAGAGATACCAGTAACAATATTTTCTACTACCTCTGGAACCATGGTGGATGTAGCAATATAGTCGAGAAAAAACAATGGTTCTGCACCAACTACAATGAGATCATTCACACAAGCATTAACTAGATCTTCCCCAATATAGCTATAATCACCAACCATCCCTGCAACCATCAATTTCGTACCTACCGGATCAGTGCTGCTGACCAAAACTGGGTCACGGTAACCGGAAATTTTATACATCGCTCCAAAGCCACCGACCCCACCCAATACATTAGGGGTATATGTTTTTTCGGCTAAATTTTTTATCCTATCTTTGATTTTTTCTGATGCCAGTAGGTTAACCCCGGCTGATTCGTAGGTAATTTTGTCGTCTTTCATGATCTTATGTAGTTAATACTGGTTTAATGGCCAACATTGTCCAAATCAATTTCTCCCTTCTGAATTTTATTGAGTGTGGTTATCCAGAATGTATGCTCATGTTTTTGAACCTTTTTTTTCACAAACTCAACCCCTTCAGAAGAATCAACAGCTATTATTTTTTGATTAATGATCGCACCATGGTCGTAATCCTCGTCTACCAAGTGTATCGAAATCCCAGTCTCCGCTGACTTAGCTTTAACTACAGCCTTATGCACCCGATCTCCATACATTCCTTTTCCACCGTAGTTGGGCAGTAAAGCTGGGTGGCTATTAATAACTCTATTGCGGAATGTTCTCAGAACAGACGGTCCTATTTTCTTCATGTATCCAGCCAAAATTATTAAATCTACATTATACTTTTTTAAAATGTCTTTAATGGCAAGATCTAAGTCTCCATCATCAGAATGGGTGTTGGAACTTAAATGGTATGCCGGTACGCCTGACTTTCTGGCTCTTTGAAGAGCCAGTGACCTCGAATTATTACTCACTACCACTGCCACATTTGCCTTTAATAACCCATCTTCACAAGCATCCATTATGGCTTGAAGATTTGATCCTCCGTGCGAGGCTAAAATTCCCAGGGAGATGCTTTTGGCACCCAGCTCATTCAATAGTTAATACCTATTTTTACGTTTCTAAAACTAGTTTATCCATTTCGAGTTGAACTGGTATCGGATATTTGCCAGTAAAACAGCCCATGCAGTATTCATTTCTTTTCCCAGACACAGACTTCAACAAACCTTCTTCGCTTAAAAACCCTAATGAATCAGCCCCAATTATTTCCCTTATTTCGTTGACTGAGTTACTACTAGCCATCAACTCTGCTTTAGTAGCCATATCCACACCAAAATGGCAGGGCGAAACTATTGGCGGCGCACAGATTCGTAAATGAATCTCTTTAGCACCCCCTTTCCTAAGTAGATTAACTACATGTGGGGTAGTAGTGCCTCTAACTATACTGTCATCCACCACAATCACTCTTTTCCCTTCTAATATCTGTGGAAGTAAATTCAATTTTCTTCTAACTCCCAGTTCTCTAAGTCTCTGGTCAGGCAAAATAAAAGTTCTTCCTACGTATCGATTTTTCACCAGACCTTCTGTAAAAGGAATACCCGATTCTTGTGAATATCCAACGGCCGAAGCCGTGGCAGAATCTGGGACTCCTATTACTAAATCTGCTTCAACCGGAAACTCTTTTGCGAGTTGGGCTCCCATTGCCATTCTCGCACTATAAACCAACTGTCCATCCAGTAGAGAATCTGGCCTGGAAAAATAAATGTGCTCAAAGACACATCTTCCAAAAACCCCTTCCTTCGGTTTTTTATAAATAGATGTGATTCCATTATCATTGATCAAAACCGCCTCTCCCGGTTCCACCTCTCTAACGAATTCAGCACCGATATGATCAAGGGCACATGATTCGGACGCCAGAACCCACCCGGAATTTAATTTACCTATACAAAGAGGCCTAACACCTAGAGGGTCCCTAACCCCTAACACTTCTTGGTTGGTCATAACAACGAGGGAATAAGCCCCTTGTAATCTGCGCATAATGTATGCAATCCGGTCAGGCCAATTTTCGACAGGTGCATTTGCAATTAAATGAGCAATAATTTCAGAGTCTCCAGAAGATTGGAATTGAATACCCCAATCTAATAACTCTTCCCTAAGATCCATGGCATTGATCACATTCCCGTTATGGGCAAGAGAAATTTCAGTGCTAGTTCCCTTGGATAGAATCGGTTGGGCGTTATTGATGTTGCTTGACCCGGTAGTTGAATAACGGGTATGGCCTATTGCGATATGACCCGACAGATGGGATAGGTCATTTTCTTGAAAGGCTTGTGATACAAGCCCCATTTCTGTGTGCAATCTAATTCTGTGTCCGTCACTCGCCGATATTCCTGCACTCTCTTGGCCCCTATGCTGTAAGGCATATAATCCAAAAAAAACTGAACGCGCGACATCTTCCTCTCTGGCGAATACCCCAACTATCCCACACGCTTCTTTCATGGTGTCGCCACCTGTCGAAGGAAATTCCTTCGAAATCAAGGGATTAACCTCAGTATGGAAGCGGGACCGGTTACCCTGTTCGATTACCTTTACTCCCTAGGAATGACGGTAGTAAGCACCCAGACTCATCTCAATCCAACCCACGACTACAACGACGACCGAATTATACTGCTCAGTCTAATTCATGGTCAAACCAATTATTCGATGGAGTTAACTGTTCTACCCACAGATAAAAATTGTTAGTGGTAAAGATATTTATTACTACGTGCCGGTCTGAAGATATTTTTGCAATTCTGAGATCGATAAATTTTCTATTCCAAAATCCTTTGGGCCTCTACCTTCGTTTCCGCCTGCTCCCATCACTACATTTCCAATTTGAACGAAGGAATCCATAACTGGAGAGCTAACTCCATACTGCTTACCAATTTTACTCCAAGCCGATATACCAAAAGGAATGTCTTCTGAAAGCCACCTGCTGTCCAATGAACCTGGCGCTTTTAGTCTAGTAAGCATATAACTGCCGTTGATAACCTCCCAAATCTGACCCCTAGGCCCAAATCCTGCTTTGTGAAATGCCTCCGCGACCGGGACGAGGTCATAGCCTAAGGCTTTCCCAATGTTCCTTCTCTCTTCATCAACAGCCTCTATTGCCTTTGCCACTGATCCTGAAACTCCTTCTTCATAAAAATAAAACTCACCTCTAGAATATTCCACCCTACCAGCATTCATCAGAACCCCTGCAGGATGAACAACTGGGTTCATAGCTGATAGACCGCATTCTAGGGAATCAGAATATGCTCTAATCCCTGGAAAAAGTGGCTGTAACATGTCTTTTACAGAGGATGTGTCTGAGGATGGAATAACCCCCATTCCCAGGGAGGCCACTTCTCCCCAAATAACTGCACTACCATTAGATGTTTTTCTGCAAACATACGGGGCTGTGTCGACTTCTGCTACAGTCATATTGAAAGCCCCGAATTCCGACGCCAATACTTTCCACTCTAACGACCCAATGGTGCCTGGCATAATAACTACAGTATGATCTTCAGTGAGGTACGGACCACACAATTCAGCAAACGGTTTGTGAGCGTACGCAGGTACTATCAGTAACAGTAGGTCAGAAAATTCCAAAGCTTCAAGGGGATCCAGTGTGATTTTATCAATTATAGCTGGTCCTGTTTCTAAAACCCCTTCCAAATTTATAGTCTTGGTCACCATTATTTCCGAAATTGATTCCATAAAATCTGGATGCTCCAATAAGCATATAGAATTACCCATATGCGCTAGTCGAGCCGCAACGGAAAATGCGGTGTTCCCGCCCCCTAATATTGTGACTTTTCTCCCTAGCATAGTATTTCTCCTCGGGCCAGCAACTTTTGAAAAATTCCCTACCCTCCTAGAAATAGATCCAATATGTTTCCTGCTCCTCGGCTGCGCCTCTTAAAAAATTCAGTATACCCACAGGCGTCACAGGTTATATGAGCAAATTTTTGATTTTGAAGATTCATAAACCTTGATAACCCCGAACCTGTAGTCCTAATTTCACCTGCCTCATATGAAGTATTTGAACATTTTGGGCACTCATAATGTTTAATATTTTCTGGCTCATTTGACATAAAGTACCTTCCTATAAACCGTCGATCTGTAAAAGTCCTACCGTGTTTCCCATCTCATTTTACTATGGGAGCAACACTATTCCACAATCGGTTGGGCTACTATCCAAAGACTCACCGCTGTATAAAACACCATAAGCAATAACATAGGATACTGGCTTCTAACTGCTATAGAGTGAGAGGTTGTCTTCCTTAAAGCTATGACATGAGCTGTGAGGACAGAAATGATGTGGCCGATCACAAGAGCAATCACAGAAAATATCCATGCAACCCGAGCATCTATTATGGCTATATTAACCTTAAAATCCGATGTGCCGAATAAATTCCAACCAAATCCATAGGGATCAGATAAGAGCGGTATTAGTTCCTGCCCGGTGATCAACAGAAAAGATAAGTAGTGAGCTAAATTATATGCCAAGGCTATTGGGACCAATGAAAATACAAAGCTCTTCCTTGTATCAACAGAGGTCATTTGTCCGTGTGACATTCGGGAAATTAGCCCACACACATATAAGTAGATCGCAGCAAAAATTAAGGGTCCAAGAATTATCCCGATAGTTTCTATAGTAGCTGCAGCCGAACCAGGTAACGGGTCTATTGCTGGCCATAAAACTGTCTGAATTTGAATCCACGCAGGAGTTTCAGAAAACCCATCAAAGGAAACGGTGGCTAAAGCAGTAACATGAAAAAGCATAATAGCCGGCGTAACACGTTCTCCACGAGACAATCCTACAGACCACGGCCGCAGACAAAATTCCTTATTTTCAGAATCAGTATTTTCCCAACATTCATAGCAATCGACACAATCAGGCAAATTTAAGTTTTCCTTGCAACCTGAAGCGCACCGCGTACACCAGTTTTTGGTTCCATTTATTCTTAACTCAGTGGCAGAAAACCGAGCGAATAAATTAAAAAGGACGTGAAAGGGATCACCATGTGTCAACCAAACATGTTTACCAAACAAAATCATGCCTCCCCACGTTAAGAGGGAGTAAATTAGTATTAGTATCCCTAAACTATACGGCTGAGAACTCGCCGGATGCACATTCTCAATCCAGGCAAAAAGAAGAAAGAGAACCAACGAAGGCCATGCATCAAATTTTGCGGGCCAGCCCACTAGGCCCATATGTTTACCGAATATCCGTTCCCAATAGTTGAATATCACTAACCATGGATTCATCACTAGCCATATATTCCCAACAATACAAACAACATACCCGACCCCAACCCACCATATTATCCAAACAAAAACAGGGGCAAAATTCTCAATAGCGTTAGATGTACCCGTAAGGCCAGAATGTATGGAAATAAAAAGAATAAATACCGAAATTAACCCAAGGCACCTTGAAATAGCCTTACAAAAGAAAGCCATTGCAGAATATCGATAAACATTAATTCGTGGGTATTTTAGATCTGAGCCACTCGACCTTATAAACCAGCCAATAGCCACAAATGAAAATGCAACAGTAAGAGCCGCGCCAATTAAAAAATAGGTCAGCGGGATAGGCAAATCATACCGTTCACCAAATCCATGAGCGTTAGCTGTTGAGCCGAATAAAAAAACGCAGACCACCAATAGAATTGCTGGTATGAATTTTTTTGTTCTAGCATTCACCTTCTTTCTCTCCGATGAATTTTCAACGATATGCTCCTTTACTAGAAATCACACCTTTCCCGTTTAATGGCATTTCTCGTGAAAGCTATGGATATACCTCTATTGTAATTAGGGTTTCCTCTTCAGATTCATGATTGGCCTGGTTTGATGGAGGTAAACCACTTGTTAAGCGAACTTTTTTGTCTGATTCAATTTTCCATTCTATCAGTGCACCGGGTTTTACTATGACATTATCAGGATGAAAATAATGACCTGCACTTCCTACCATCACCAAAACATTACCGCTTTCACCATGATCAGAGGACACTTCGATGCTTCCACCGGCATCATGATTCATATGATCATGATAAGGAATGGTGGTATTTTCAATATTCATGGGCACTTGGTAGGAAAACATCTCTCCTGAGGTCAATGTTTCAGACTCAAATAAGGCTGCATGGGTATCAGCATCAATTTCAGCCCCCGAATGGTCTGAATGTGATCCGTGATCCTGATGTCCTGTTTCGTTTTTATGTGAGGTGATGGCAAACCTACCGGTGGCATTTGCCTTGAACTCCATCACCTGGTCGTTACCTGAGAAAACTGTTTTTTCAATATCATATCCATGTAAATGTACTGTAATCTCCGTATCTGAAGAAAAATTTAGCCTGACATTTTCATTCTTCTTAATTCTCAATGTACCCTCATCCCCAACTAATTCGCCAGAACTGATTCCGATATCAAACACTGATGTATTTTCGTCTACAGCGACTGAGAAAGAATTTTCATCCGAGGAACCACAACCCATTGCCAAAGCAAAGAAAATAGCTATCCAGAAGACCTGCATTGTTAAATTTTTATGATTCATTAAGCTTTCCTAATTTTAAATTTCTTTCTATATTCTTTTATCCAAGATCTCAACGACAAACTCAGAATGGCTAAGAAGAAAAGTAATGTCCCCACTGTCAAAATTGGCACAATTGGGTTTGGCTTCTTAACCTCGACTTCATATACAACGGAAACCTCATTGCCCTCTCTTCTTACAGTCAACATTACTAACCACACTCCCTCTTTATTAAAAGATGTGTCAATCTCGTAATACATAGGGTCCATAATGCTATTTTTCATCAGTTCGGGTCCCACCTCTGGCAGGTCAATGGTTGAGGAAGAAGATACAAACTCTATTTCAACATCCACGTACCTGGTTCCTGTCTGTTCATTTTCTACAAAAGCAGCAAAATGAGTGACACCTATTGATGGTGAAGGTGGGGTGGTGCCTAACCCAATTACATATTCACCAATTACTTTCTTTTCATACGAGCGTATGGAACCGTTCGCTTCAAGCAAGGTGCCTGATTGGTTATACAAACCTAAGAATAGAAGCGACACAAATATAGCAGCGCGGAACCAGAGCATTTTTACCTCCACCTTCGAATCGGTAAATACACCGAATTTCTATAGCGTCGCTATAGAATTGGTGGAGGCGTCTCTACATTAATGTTGCTCCCATCGTAGATATCCATGGTCAAAATCAATGATTTGGCCAAGGAAAATGGGGGCGATGGTACCTGAGTCTCAAAACAAATGAGAGCAATATGAATCCCTGATGTACTTATACCAACATTCTTGACCAAAAGAGCTACATTATAGGAAGGTGAGGCATTTGCCTTTTCATGTGTATGTTCGCCCAAAACGGAATGGGAATGCTTTAAGCCGTCGGCAAAATGGGGATGGTAAGGATTTTGTTCGGGAAAATGATGGTTGAACATCACCCCTATTGAAGGGCCCAAAAAGAATATAAGTAAAAGCACAGGCGGAATTCTCCATAAAATGGCATGGGATAACCTGGCGGCAAAATATTTCATGTTGCCTTACACCTGAACATTCATTTCCGAGGCTACCGTTTCCATATCTTTGTCACCACGACCAGATAGCCCTATTACAATAATCTGCTCTTTCTTCAAGGTAGGTGCCAACTGAGATACATAGTATATGGCATGCGCGGGTTCCAAAGCTGGAATTATTCCTTCTAATTCACACATCAGTTTAAATCCTTCCAAAGCTTGCGAATCATCCACACTGACGTAAGATGCCCTTTCACTATCATTGAGCCAACTATGTTCGGGGCCCACGCCTGGATAATCTAACCCTGCCGATATACTGTGGGTTTCTATAATCTGCCCATCCTCGTTTTGTATCAGATAGGACATGCTCCCGTGTAACACCCCTATAGATCCTGCTGAAATTGTCGAAGAGTGTCTACCAGATTCAATACCTTCTCCTCCTGCCTCCACCCCCACCAGCCTCACTTCCTTATCGCCGATGAAATCATAAAATAATCCCATAGCGTTACTCCCACCACCAACACAGGCTATTAGATAATCAGGAAGTTTTCCCATCTGTTCTAATATTTGCTTTCTAGTTTCTAACCCTATGATTTTTTGAAAGTCCCGCACTATCATTGGATAAGGATGAGGACCAACAACACTTCCTATTAGGTAATATGAGTCATTGACATTTGTTACCCAATCTCTCATCGCTTCATTAATAGCATCTTTAAGGGTTTTGCTACCAGAATCCACAGAAATAACTTCAGCTCCTAACAACTTCATTCGGAAAACGTTTAATGCCTGCCTTCTTATGTCCTCTTCACCCATATAAACAACACAATCTAATCCCAATTTTGCACACACCGTAGCCGTTGCCACTCCGTGTTGCCCTGCTCCTGTTTCAGCTATTATCCTGGTTTTACCCATTTTCCTAGCTAAAAGACCTTGACCCAAAGCATTATTGATTTTATGTGCACCTGTATGTGCTAAATCTTCCCTTTTAAGAAAAATTTTGGCACCTCCAAATCTCTCAGTAAGGTTTGAGGCAAAATAGAGCTCAGTAGGCCTACCAACAAAATTTATCAATAATTGGGAAAGTTCTGTCTGGAATTTATTGTCACTTTGAACTTGACGATAGGATTCTTCCAATTCGTTTATAGCTGGCATTAAAACTTCAGGGACATATCTGCCGCCAAACTGACCATATCTGCCGGACTGGTCGGGAAGCTCATTTATCAATGTCATAAATACTCTCGCTATATTGAGTGAACCAAAAATGTAACGAACACCAATTATAGATTAAGTTATTTGATAAGTAAGCAATCTAGGCAACTTAATTAGCATGTCAAAAAGCTAACCTCTTATTCAAAGGTGGGTGGGCAGTATACTCGCTGGATAGAGATGGCTAGGGACGAAATCCTTTGCATTTGAGGAAGTGGTTATCAACAACAGCGGGTTTAGGTGTGGAGATTACATGGAAAAAGCATGTGATTACATAAAAGATAATATGAAATAGTTTCCTATTATTTTCCTGATTATGAGTCAGTCATTGTGGAATTACGTGTGAGTTATTGTAACTTGGTATTGATAGGAAAAGGGTATATAGGAATATTGTATCTCAGCGTTTAACAGCAATGATGTCGAGCCAATTTCTAGGAACGTGGGTAACATTAAGTTCGGAGTAAGTCTGTCTTATTCCTTCCTGCAATGCGGCGCTAGCCTCATTCATCGGGACACCTGGCATTGTACCTTCTATGAAATCTGAAAAGGTACTTATATCCAACCAGCCTTCTATCGGAACCTGTACTGTATCGACCTTTTGCTTGAGTATCGTGAGCCCATTCCTTTCCAAGAGATCACTGTATTCCTCAGGGGTCAGTTGCCGCCTTGATTCCACTTTTGCCGCTCTGTTGGGTTTCAACCCATACTCCTTCCTAAGGATTCGAAAAGCCTTGAACATCCATTTACTATAAAAGGCTGAGGATTCTTCATGCTGCCCACCCTCATAAAAAGAGGTATTGAATGCGAATTTCCCTCCCGGACGTAAGGCAGTGCCAATGTCATGAACTACTTTATCTTTATCAGGAAGGTAATGAATAGCATTGCAAAAGACAATGGTGTCTACCGAACCTTTCACCGCTTCTGACACATTTTCAACACCACTCTGGACGTATTTAACCGCATTATCAGAAATATCTTTGAGATCTTCCATTGCAGCTTTTAATGCCGTTTGCGAATGATCCAGCGCTATAACTACTGTATCTCGTGTACGGTTTATTCTTTCCAAAATAAGACGGGTTACACCACCAGTTCCACAAGCCAGGTCTACAACTCTAAGATCAGATCCAATTTCCGCCATATCCACTAATCGAGCATTTAATCGGGAGTAGAATTCGTTTTTTGAAAATGTCGAGAAAGAGTAATCAGATCCACTCATATATCAACCCCATTTCCAGTCTTATTACTTACATTTATACCGTATGGTTTGCTATTGGGAACAAAGTATAACAGCGACTTAACGCGTACCGGTAGTTTTCGTTTGTTTAATTGGTTTTTCGGGTCTAAAAGCCGTAAAAAGTGCGGCAAATCCAACGATTCCTGTACCAATCCAAAAAGCCCTAGTTATGCCTTCGGTGAATGCGATTTTCAGACCCTCTCCATAGGATGTGGCTCCAACTGATTCAATAGAAGACAAATCTGGCGGGTAGTTCATTGAAGCCATGGTGAAAACCACCAAAGTAGTGCCCATAGCTATTCCGGTCAAGTTACCGGATGTCCTAACCATGTTCAACAAGGCAGAAACAACACCATATCTGTTTGATTCCACCACATTCATGACCGCAGTTGTATTTGGTGAACCAAATATCCCATTTCCAGAACCCTGTAAAAACATCCCTATAACTACAATCCAAGGCGAAGAATCGACAGTTAATGTGGTGTAAACAGCCACCGCCGCCGCCCAACAAACCAAACCAGCCACTGACGGCCACTTAGTGCCTATTTTGTCAGATAATCTCCCGCTAAGAGGGCTCGTTATAGCCATCATAATCGAACTAGGAGCCAACACTAAAGCGGCCTCTGATTCCTTAAGTCCAACCACTTGTATTAAATAAAAAGGCATAAGAAAAAAGGCCGAAGACCCAGACATAAAAGCCAAATATCTTGCGGCCATTCCAAGAGAAAATACCGGTACGGAAAAAAGAGATAAATCAACGATTGGGTTTTGGTTACGTTTTTCCCACCATATAAACCCAGCTAACGATATGGTCGAAAGCAAAAAGCCTACTATGACGACGGGGTTACTCCAGCCTAACCTATAGGAATAGGTTAGACCCAATAGGAACAATGCTAATGCCGATGCAGATAAAGTCGCTCCAATCCAATCAAAAGACAAATTTTTGGGGCGGGACGTAAATTCCTCTTTTTTCAGTATTTTAAAGGAAAGCACAAGAGCCATTACCCCAAACATGAGGATAGCCAAATACATAGAACGCCAGCCAAAAGCACCTATTAAATATCCCCCAATGACAGGACCTCCAGTAGCTCCAATCCCAATAATCGTCATATATAATCCGAGAGCTTTCCCTCTCTCGTTTCTAGGAAAAGATTCTGCCATCAGAGCCATGCCATTTGCCTGGACCATAGCTGCACCCAGGCCCTGAAAAGCCTTAGCTGCCAATAAAATAGGTAATATTCCAGATAAATACGCCCCTAGCGCTCCAATTGAAAATATTGCCAGCCCAGTACAATAAACACTTTTCCTTCCGACTAGGTCAGACAAACGGCCCATTGGTAGCAAAAAAGAACTAATAGACAATGTATACAGAAGGTATACCCATTGCACAGTCGGTAGGTCAGCAGAGAGATCTTCTGCAATCCTCGGCATTGCAATATTTGTCCCCGTTTGATCAGAGACCGTTAAAAATGCTCCTACTGCAACGGAGACATATACCAACCATTTATAGTTTATGGAAATCACATTTTTATCGTTATTTACAGTCAATTAGAACTCGCAGCTAATCGTTTGCAGCATCCCATGAGAGCTTACAAAACGATGAGCAAATAATTATTTGGCAAAGATTTCTGATACTTCGAGATCGAAAACAGCCGGTTGTTGAGTCAATCCAGTCATCCCAGACACAACAACAGTAACACTATCTAAATTTTCATCCTCGCGTATTGTGTATAGAGTCTCATTAGAATCATCCAAGGTGATGCCGTCAATGATATATTGGCCAGACTTCATCTTTTTTACAATTTGGACGAGAAATTTCTGTTCAAGAATATCATCAACTAGCACAAACCCAGAGGGAATCCATTTTAAGTGTTCTGAAGAAGATGGCTCACCATTTTTAGACAATCTAGCTGCCTTAATAAGCATCCCATCGAGATGAACGGCAGCATCAGTCACATATTGAAACCTCACGAGTATTTTTTTCCCAGCATAGTCGTCTAAGTGAACAATATGACTCGTCCAATCGCTTCTTCCAGAATAGCCATTTCCGTAATTTGATCCCACTGGATTGGTTGAAGTTGTGCCGGGAATGTTTAAAGTTTTCCAAGTATTTCCTTCATCCAAAGACACAGATAGATAGCCGTAGTCCCAACCATCTTCTATATCGTGCCATAAGTCAAAGTGCAGTGACGATTCTTTCTTTTTCGTGAAATCAAGTGACGCTGTCAGAGAAGAGTTGATAGAATCTCCCTTGTTTGACCACCAACATTGCGTGTGGCATTCGGTTTTAAAACGATTAACAAAATCACTCCCATCGAACCGAATATCTATATTTCTTCCGTTCACGTCAATCTCGAAATATCGAGTTCCATATTGAGAAACCCGAAAGGTGTTCTCGCCGGGTTTTAATTCATCTACTCCTGATCTCAATCTGAGAGTTCGTGTCGGATAAGAATATTGACCTGTCTCTGATCCCAAATAGTTAGCCAATATCCATTGTCCAAATTCTTGATGGAAATGAGTGTCATTTTTTTCTAACCAACTCTCAACTCCCAAGATCCCATCTAACGGTTCCTCTATCAAGCTCCTCAAGGACTGAGAGCCTCCAAGCCTACCGCTAACAAACTCAAAAAATAATGAAGCAGCACCATAATGGGCTAGTGTTTTGCGAGGATCATCTGACCAATAATTAAGCTGGGTATCCGGATCAACCAAAAAGTACTTTTCTAAAGGGGTTTCATAGCCTATATTTCTCACTGCTAACTCCGCCAAACCTTCATCTACCCAAGCTTCCTCCCCCTGGTCTGCTTCGTTGTTGACGAAATGTTGATACTCATGAATTAGGACCGACATGTACCTGTCCGAACCTGGCTTATTTCTTGAAGGATCTATATAAACCATAGGGCGTTCGTTGCTATTGGTATGAACCCACCTAGGATAAGAATCAACGTCGCTGAAATATCCTGCCGCACCATTTAAAGCCGTATTTAGAATAGTCAATTTCGGAACGTGGTATGTTGCAAAATAATCAGAATGTATCTTCTCCCATTTCGTCGCAACTATGTTATACAAATCCCGGTCAATCTCACTGTTTATATCGACATACCAATAGGCATTGTCAGTAACATTAACCAACTCTCCTTCGACTGTATAGGACTCTGTAAGAGACAAATTGACTACCGTAAACTCCTCCTTTTTTCCTACATTTTCGTTTTTATCATCTGATTTCACGGGTAATAACATTTCATCTGGCCCAAACCCGTATTGGGTGGAAAGATTTTCAAGATCCCTATCTGGGGGAATTGCCACCAAGGGCACCCATGTTTCAAAATTTGATGCCACGGAACTCTTATTATTTTCCAAAGCATCGGATCCAAAGGAAAAGGCTTCCTGGCTACACGAGACAGCACTCAACACTAAAAAAGCTAACAGAAACAGAACGGTCAAATAATGTTTTTGCCGTTGCACCAAATACATCAATCTACCTAACGAACATCAGTTAAAACGATCCATGGCAACATTAATATTTTCTGTTACCAAAGTCTCCACACAATCGAGTGCCCCTGCGACTGATTTCCCAATGGTCTCTTTTTCAAGCAAGGTAGGTTTTCCTAACACATAGCCGATTTGATCTTCTCCAAGGTCGGGTTTTCCAACACCGATTCTCAACCGAGGAAAATCTTGGGTGTTTAAAGAATCAATTATCGATCGCATGCCATTATGGCCTCCTGCGCTGCCATTTGCTCTCAATCGGATTTTTCCCACACCAATATGGATATCGTCATAAACCACAAGGAGTTTTTGTGTTGGAAGTGAATAGCGAGAAAGTAGATACGCCGCAGACTCACCACTTAAATTGACATATGTCCTAGGCTTCGCTACCACTATATCCAAACCCCGCAGCGACCCTTCTGCCAAAAGAGTGGATTTATGGCTTCTTTTCAATTTAAGTTTTAGAGCATTAACGATAAAATCAACCACCCAAAATCCAGCATTGTGCCGAGTTTGTTGGTATTTTGGACCAGGATTACCTAGACCTATAATTAGCAATTGGGGATCATGATGCCCTATGTCCAATTAGTCTGTACCTCCAATAAATATTCAGAGAATTTGATTGCTTCTATCAGCAAATTTTAGAATTTTAGACACCGATAGCCCTATCAAACGCATCAATATCATATTTAGCATCTTGCAAAGATACTCTCGTTATATTTGCTCCTTCAAAATTAGCTCCATACAAATTTGACGAGTTAAAGTTGACTCTAACAAGAATTGAGTTAGAGAAATTCGCATTTTGAGCATTAGCTTTATGCATATTGGCACCTATGACTCTCGCTGTGCTCTGCCAGGAATTGGAGGGTGCTCCACTTAAGTTGGCTCCTTCAAAATTAGCGCATCTCAAGTCGGCGCCTCGCATGTCAACTATAGTTAAATTAGCTCTTGTGAAAATAGTGTTTCGAAGAATTGCCTCATCTAGATTTGCTCCTCTCAAATTGGCTCTAGTTAAATCAGAACCACTGAGATCAGACCTAGAAAGATCGCATCCAGTAAAATTAGCACCTCGCAAAACCAAATTCTGCATTAGCATATTAGACAGATCGAGGCCGGAAAGATTAAGTCCAGAGAGGTCTTTACCTTCGGCAATGTGGGAGTTAAATTGGTCCGCAGTTACATCTGCCACCTTTAAATCACCTCACATAAATGCTACTTAATCGCGTATAGAGATCCGTTTTGTGTGGCAACAAATAACATTTCTGCCGACACTACCGGAGTCGAGGAAATATGCCCGTCTAGTTGCATTTCCCATATCTTCTTTCCCGTTTCCACATCGACACCGTGGATCTTACCTGTTGAATCCCCTGTCAGCATAAGGTCACCGACTACCGAGACTGATTCTGATATCGTACCGTCGGTGGTATACCTCCATTGTATGTCCCCCGTTGTAGCGCTGAGCTTGTAGATACTCCCGTTAAGAGAGGGAACATAGACCATACCTTTTGCAATTGTCGGGGTGTTTTGAAAAACCTCTCTCGGGTTTCGAAATTTCCAAACAAATCCTTTCATGACAGGAGGTGTGTCTTCAAACCCCCACAAAAACATAGTCATTCTAAACCTACGGGCTAATTTTTCCATGGGGTACTGAATTTTCGTCCAATCAATGGCCCTAACTACACCATTCAGATCAGCAACGAACAGCAACTTTCCATCCATTGCAGGCGCACTATACGGGGAACCGATGGGGTAATCGAGCCTTAAGTCACCATTCAATGCATCCACAACGTGCACAACATTGTTTTGGGTTGTGAAAGCAACAACATCTTCATTAACAGCAGCTGCATTAGCAATCCTTGAACCAGCGTCGTATTCCCAAATTTGCTCTCCGGTCAGTGCATCAAAAGCGAAAAACTTCTTATCTCCCGACCCTATATAAGCAAGCCCATTATGAATTGTCGGGGACGAAAAAAACGGTTCACTACTTTGAAAATCCCACACTACAGTTCCATTATTTCGGTCTAGGGCGACAAATTTACCCTCTCTCAGGGCAACATAAAGCATGTCACCTGCTACAGCTGGAGAAGTATCTGTAGGTGCCTCGGCAGGGTATTCCCATATCGGATTCCCAGTTTCAATCTCTAATGCAAGAATTCGCCTATCTTCGGTAGTAATGTAAACAGCTTTGTCGGTGACTGCAGGGGAAGAAGATATAGCTCCATTGGCCTGATAACGCCACACAATATCCCCGAAATTAGAATCAGAATTAGAAACACAATCGAACAAAAGGCAAAAATTAAGAAACGCTAACTGGTTTAAATCTCTGCTACCTGAAAGTGCTGGACCTCCTTGATACATATTCCACTCAAACCCAGTGACCTGAGCAGAAATATCAGTTGTTGGTTCAAAATTTTGATTCCCAGGGTTCCAAAACAGTAATCCAAGAATAATCAGCACAACAGCGACCAAGCCACCTCTGAAAATATACCTCTTCTTTTTTGCTCTCTTCAAAGTCTGAAGTCGGTTTATTTCTATTGCTTCGCCTTCTTCTCCTGGCACTGCACGGCCTCTACTTAATGGGCTCCTACAATGAGGGCAAAAAATTTTCTCCGGGTTACTACTCCGCCCGCAACCAGGGCATATTGTCAGCGATTCCACTAATTTTTTGCTATCTTAAGA
>DLRJ01000113.1:860-1178 GCA_002500485.1 Dehalococcoidia bacterium UBA7891 | reverse complement strand
ATAAATTCCGAATAAAACGACTAAAGGTTGATTTAGGATTTGAATATAGATTGACCTTATCTAGTTTATCCCTTATTGTTCCTCCACAGTCAATCATTATATGTGATGGTTTAATCAGTCGTCATGTGTAATGATGACGGTTTTCTGTGTTGTAATTTGGAACGAGGAAACTAAACCATTTAATAGATGGGAGGAAAACGATGAGAAGTAAATTAATCATGATGGTGGGAGCCATAACAGTTCTATCACTGTTCATGGCTTGTGCGGCTCAAGAGGCCGCCGCTCCAGCGGCTCCGGCAGCGGCAGCTCCGGCAGCGG
>DLRJ01000113.1:0-526 GCA_002500485.1 Dehalococcoidia bacterium UBA7891 | reverse complement strand
CGGCAGCTCCGGCAGCGGCAGCTCCAGCAGCTCCTGCACAACCAGCAGCGGCAGCTCCAGCAGCTCCTGCACCGGTTGCGTTGGTACAAAAAGAGGTCGCTAAAGAAGCTAAGGCAACCGCAGTACCCACACCGGTACAGAAGGCGGCGGAGCAAACCTGGATGGATCTTTATATGTCCGGCCCAGGGTACAACTCAGAATGGGGCCAACCGATAAAAGGCGGAATTTTTCGATATGGAGCCTCTCACAAGCTAAGTGGACATGACCCAAACTATGGACATAGCTTTGAAGGCCCTCAGTTCCTGCCTACATACAACGCTCTTTTGAGGTATGACCCTTGGAAGGGACTGGGTGGCGAAATTGAAGGTGACCTTGCTGAGACATGGGAAGTTCAGGACGGTGGACTCACTGTGCTTTTCAAGCTAAGGGAAGGCATTAATTTCCAAGTCAACCCAAACCTTCCAGCTGAAATCGCATCAGCTGTATCTGGGGATAGCTTTACGTGCGAGGACGCACAAGCCAGCTT
>DLRJ01000159.1:490-2648 GCA_002500485.1 Dehalococcoidia bacterium UBA7891 | reverse complement strand
CATCCTTCGTTCTTACCTGCACGATCGAATCTCAGCCCAACACTATGGCGTGAACGTTACTGGAAACGGGCGAAGGGAATCCTTTAAGCATTATCCCATGCCTCGTATGTGCAATACCTATATGCTGGATGGGCCTCATACCTTTGAAGAAATTATAGCCAGTGTAAAATATGGTATCCTGGCGGACCAGTTCACCAATGGTCAGGTGAATATTGGTCCCGGTGATTTTACATTTTATGTAAAATCCGGTTCCCTGATAGAAAATGGCAAAATTACGGCACCCATCAAAGATGTTAATATTATTGGCAATGGTCCTGAAGTATTGGAACAGGTTACCATGGTGGCCAACGATATGAAACTATCTGAGGGAGGCTGGACTTGCGGGAAGAACGGCCAAGGTGTTCCTGTTTCACAGGGTATGCCCAGTGTATTGGTTTCATCGATCACTGTTGGCGGAAGGGGGTAGATCATGGCAAAAGGGAAATGGCTAGAACTGGCTTACTGGACTCAGAAAAAAGCACAGTTATTAGGAGCGCAGGAAAGTTCAATTTCAATCAATCAAAGCCGTAGGGTTGAAGTTGACTACAGGGATGAGAAAATTGAAAAAATGAAAGAATCCAGTCAGCAAGGGCTATCCATTGAAATTTTTTCCAAAGGTCGTTATTCATCTCATTCCACCAACGATCTACGCAAAGGGTCTCTGGAGAAGTTTATTCAAAACGCTGTTGATCTTACAAGGTACCTGGAGGAAGATGAATACAGGGGCCTTACTGATCCAACCTTGTATCAGGGCCAATCGGACGCAGATCTTGATCTGTTTGATCCTGAATATGATGGTCTCACTACCAAAACCAGAAAGGAAGTTGCCATGAAGCTTGGCGCTCACCTGCTGGGTCAGGATGACCGCATAATATCTGTGGCTTCAGGATTCTCCGATAATTCCGGTGAAAACTACGTAGTAAAGTCCAATGGTTTTGAAGGTACACGTAAGGCGACATCATTCTCACAGTATGTGGAAGTGTCCATCCAGGGAGAAGGAGACAGAAAACCGCAAAACTGGCGCTATTACAGTGCTCGTCACCTGGCTGACCTGCCGAGCACAAAACAAACCGCCATGGAAGCACTAGAGCGTACACGATCCCAACTTGGACAGGCTAAGGTAAAAACTGATACAATGCCCATGATTGTGGAAAATTCCAACGCGGGCGGCCTTTTATGGCGACTCTCCCATCCGCTGAGCGGTGCATCGATCCAGCAAAAAAATTCTTTTCTTGACGGCAAGAAGGGAAAGAAGATTGCTTCCAAAGCACTTACAATTACGGACGAACCTACAATCGTACGCGGGCTAGGCAGCCGGTTATACGATGGAGACGGCATCGCTGCCAAGACAATGCCCGTCATTCAGGATGGAGTTCTAAAGAATTATTATATTGATGTCTATTACGGCCGAAAACTGGGGTGGGCTCCAACTACAGGGTATGCTTCTAATATTGTAATTAAACCAGGAAAGCGAAGTGCAAAAGCTATTGAAAAGGACTTGGATAAAGGAATTTTGGTTACCAACTGGCTTGGCGGAAACGCCAATGGAACCACGGGTGATTTCTCTCTTGGAGTGGCAGGCTGGCTAATTGAAAACGGGCAACGCACACAACCCATTGGTGAAATGAATATATCCGGAAATTATACAGATCTGCTCATGAACTTGAAAGAAGTTGGTAATGACCCTTATCCTTACTCATCCTTCAGAACCCCGACGCTACTTTTTAATGATGTAAAATTTTCCGGTACCTGATCCAAGTATCAAGAATTAGCTACACATATCTTTCAGCTACTTATTGTTGGACAGGTGCTTTGCATTGTATTCCTTGCATTCAAGTGGTTAGCTCCAGCCCCCAGACAGACTCTATTATTCATTCTACTGCAAGGAAGTGCTGCTCTGGCAGCTATTGTGGCTGTGTTTTTTTTAACTTCATAAAACAGCAAAATTGCCACACGGGTTTTTTGTTTGTGGTTTTAGGTCAGTCTCATAACCCGATGGGTGGTAATTGATTTATCTTTTGGGAGTTTTATTATTAATTAAATAATGGGTAAAATCGAATATGAGTGAAATAGATCACAGCCGTCTATTGTCATTCCCCGGTAAAATCCTTGTAGCCGG
>DLRJ01000159.1:0-158 GCA_002500485.1 Dehalococcoidia bacterium UBA7891 | reverse complement strand
CAGTCCCACTGGTAAATTGATCGTAGATCGATTATGTCAGCTTGGTATGTCCACCCGTTTATTTGTACGTGATAAAAACCGTTTGTCAGATTCCAGGAATATTGATGTAGTAGAGGGCAATGCTTTAGACCAGCCCGATTGTGTACGCGCAGCTTCAG
>DLRJ01000104.1 GCA_002500485.1 Dehalococcoidia bacterium UBA7891 | reverse complement strand
ACAACAACAACGGGAGTACCATCCTCCGACACCGTCGCTACTTCATCTTCTGGGAGATCCTTGGCTTCTAAGGTCAGAGTAGCCATTTGCTGGGCACTGGCTCTAGCCTGCACGACCCCTCCCTCTCCCGTAGAGGAAGAAATGGTTCCGTCTGTATTGGCATCCCAACCGTTTCTGGCTGCAGAAAGTTCATTGAAAACTTTCCCGGCAAAAATACTTGCCACCGATATACTAGTTTGAGAGGCAACGTCGTTGTCCGCAGTAGCTTTTGCAGCATTAACCCACGAGGAAATGTTAGCCGCAGAGGCTATTACCCCAGCAGCTCCTTCAGCCATATCGCTATCTTCAACATCTTCAGCAGCTGCGGCGGTGACGTTAGCTCCTAAGCCATCGGCTAAAGCGCTTATTACTGAGGTATTAGCAACGGCACTAGCTATGTCAGTTTTCATCGCATCAATGTCTGATGAAGATTGCGCGGAGAAGGCGGCAGCTATTGCTGTTGCCAAATGCGCATCTATACTGTTTATGTCGGACATTGCCGAGTTGATATAAACAGCAGCATCCACTGGTACGTTATCGCTGTAGGCTGTGGGCCCACCTGATCCGTTCGTCAATTTAATCCGGCTATAGGTTGCGAATAGATCTTCGCCGTCATATCCTTCCGAAGTACTGTCGTAAACGAAATTTATGGTTCCAGTCGCCTGGATGACACCTTGTATGACTGGTTGGACGACGGATAATTCTCCTAAATCCAGAGATTTAGTCCCATCTGATGATACGAGTACCGCATTATATGCACTACCTTCGGCGGGGGGAGCAACCCCCGACATTGAAACGACTAAGGAGTCGTTAACAGCCTGGTCATTCGTTACTACGGCCGTACCGAAAGTAACAGTATCGGTTTCTGCAAAGACTACTGTCGGTATTAAAAACGACACCATCAATGCGGTCATTATTATTAATGTCTTGGTCCTGAACATAGCTTACACGCTGCCTCCTTGACCAATGATTTGACTGAATCAGTCTTTAGTTATTTAGTTACGTGTAGTAATAACACTACCACAAACGTGTCTCGCATAGTAGCACTTCAGGGGTAAAGATTCCAATAGAAATTGCTATAAAAATATCGGGAATGCTACTTTAGGCACATCGTACAATATGTTTAAGCATTCTTGCTTTTAGTTAATTATGGTCGAAACAGCCGGGTTTTTCTAATTAATAATATGGGAGTAGGTGGAGTAGTTGTTTTCTGTTTTCAAACAAGATGGTTCAAAACCGCCTGAGATTAGGAACCCACAAAGATTACATTCTGGGCTTTCTTCATTAGGGATAACTCCTCAGAGCACCACTATCTCCCAATTGATGTTTTTCCACCATTTACTGGTAGATGCCAACTCCAGAGTTAATCTGACTAAAGTGTTGGATTGGCCGGAGGTGATCGTCAGACATTATTTGGATTCACTTAGTGTTGTCATGGCAGTTCCATCCCTATTTGATGGAGGGGAAAATATACTGGATATAGGTTCAGGATTCGGTATGCCCGGCATTCCATTGAAGGTGATGTTTCCTGGAAATGATTTGGTTATGTTGGACTCAGTTAAGAAAAAGATGGAATTCATTGATTTTGCTGTAAAGGAAATGAACCTTACCAATACCATGACAGTTGTGGGTCGAGCAGAGGATATAGCAAAAACCAGGAAACATAGGGAAAACTATTCAGTAGTGGTATCAAGAGCCGTTGCGACTCTTCCTGTCCTACTTGAGTTGGCCTTGCCATTCTGCAATGTTGACGGTACTTTCGTTGCCATGAAAAGCTCAGCAGTTCAATCTGAAATCGATCGATCAGAGAATGCTTTGAATTTATTAGGTGGAGAAATCGAAAGAGTTGTCAATGTTGAGGATAAACTGCCGTTTTTACCAGGTAAGCTGGTAGTCATAAGAAAAATAACAGAGACTCCCGATATTTATCCTAGAAAGGCTGGAATTCCTAAAAAGAGGCCACTTTGAAATTTCCGACAGAATTTATTTCTCTATTTTTTAGAAGGTTATCAAAAAAAAATGACCTTGGAAGTGATTTCGCAGGTAAGCAAAATCGGGTTTTTGGCACTGTCCTTCCTGTACGGACTGCCCTCACGTTTTTGGGAGCCATTTTTCTGATTTTTTTTTCCTTCAAAGTTTTCAGAGTCGACTGGGCCTCTGCTTTGGACGCCTTTAAAACACTGGACATCGTAAAATATTTCATTGCTTTTATTGCATACTATCTCAGTTTTTTATTCAGGGGACTCAGATGGAAAATCATTTCTTTCAACTCCTCTGCCCTAGATCGATCTTCTGATGGTGACTCAATCCTGAACCATGCTTCCACCTTTCAATATAGTGCCCTGGTTCTATCCGGTTGGTTTGTTAATTCGGTTGCATGGTTAAGGATGGGGGATGTCTACAGAGCTTATTGTTTGGGTGTGATCTCAAAATTGGGGTTTTCTTGGGGAATTGGCACTTTAGTGGCTGAAAGATTTTTGGATATGATTATTGTATTTCTAATGATTTTAGCTTCCCTAACGATGCTTTCCTCTGGCGTAAAGGGCCAAGCTTTGGACTTTCTTGTAATTTTTGCCTTCATAATAACTGCAATCCTCACGATTTTTGTTTCATCTCTTGCGATTGCAGACAAAAGGTTAGTTTCTTGGTTACCTATTTTTCTTAGGTCACATTATTCGAAATTCAAAATCGGGGTTTTAAGCGGCTTTAAAAATATTTTTATAGTCACCTTTTTGGGATTAGCAGCATGGCTTATGGAGATCACGAGATTGTATTTTGTTACCGACTCTCTGAACATTGATATGTCGATATATTTTATTATTTTAGCTACTATGAGTAATGCCGTCTTATCAACTTTCCCAACACCGGGGGGAATAGGGATCGTAGAACCAGGGCTAACAGGAATTTTCATAATATCGGTCTCAAGTTCTGACGCTGCCTCTATTACCTTGCTGGACAGGTCAATAACTTATTTAAGCGTGTTAATGTTTGGTGGGATTACATTCTTACTTTATCAAGCCTGGTTTCAAAAAAAGTCGAAGATCATCTCTGTTGGTGAAGTGACTTAAATTCGGACATTTGAAAGACTCATAGATGTTATTTAAAGAGGTGAGCCGAGGTGAGCCGAGGTGAGCCCCAGAAGTTTGCTATATAGAGGTGATTATTTAAGGATAAATGAGCAGTGTTTTATTGACTTGTCGACGTAACATTAATAGACTTCACTTTTGAAGATAGTCATTATTGTGATTGTGAATTAGTCGTCAAGAATTTGGAATACGTCTATGGAGGGAATTTGACATGACCTTAAAGGAAATTCACCATACCGTTAAGAGACCAGGTAGGACTCAAGATCACGATTCCGTGGAGATTCCAGTAGCAGAGGAACTCGCGACAGTACGAGGGATAGTGAAAAAAGATAATGATGTAGCGTGGTATTCGCGAAATTATCCAATTGTTAGCCAGAATGTTGAGAAGGCTGCGGATAGGGAATGGACGTGGACGGTCTATACCGGGGAGATGTATGAGTACCGTAAACATCACGATGAAGTCAACAAACCTCTTGTTGAGGCGGCATATGTATCAGGCAACAAACAGCCAACTGGGAATGTCGCACCGGCTAAGGATGTGACAGAAGAGATCAGAGAGAAGGCAAGAGAGCTCGGGTTTGGTGAGGTAGGATTTACAAAGTACGATAGGAAATATACCTACAAAAGTAAGAAAGCCTGGGTCAAGTATGAGCATGCGATATGTTTAGCACTTGAACAGGATTATTGGCAGACCCAGACTATACCAAGTATGGAAGCTGAATTTGCCCACTTTGGAACATATGAGGTAGAAGGCGCTCTAGCCCTGGATCTTGCTGACTTTATTAGGGATTTAGGTTACAGAGCTCAGATACATAGCCCAAACGACAATAGTGCTGCCTACATACCAATGTTCGTTGAGGCAGGGCTGGGACAACTTGGTGCTAATGGACAGCTACTCTCACCACATTTTGGTAACAGATCTAGACTTATTATTATTAGTACAGATGCAATAGTAACGTACGATGAACCAGTCGATTACGGCATACATAAGTTTTGCGAAATGTGTCAGGTCTGTGTCAATCGATGCCCTGGAAGAGCTTTGGTTAAAGAGAAGGTTTTTTGGAGGGGTGTAGAAAAGCACAAATTAATGTACGATCGATGTCGACCTGTAATGGCTACCTACGAAGGTTGCGGGGTTTGCATGTTAGTTTGCCCTGTACAGCGCTATGGCATGGCCCCTGTGATGGAGCATTTTGTCGAGACTGGAGAAGTTCTAGGAAAGGGGACGGATAACCTGGAAGGTTATGAAATTCGGGGCAAAGGATACTACGGACCCGGTAAACTTCCCTCGTTTGACAGAGAATTTTTCGAAATGCCCCACGGCACAAAGGATGAATGGCTATTCACTCAATTCAAACAGAAGATAGAGGAAAAAGGTAAGGTCAGCGAAGACGAGAAACAGGAATTCGTGGAGAAATTGGGAGAAATCTTGTTTGAAGACTCTACTTTCGATGCTGGATTATAAAGGTTTTGAAGTACAGGTTATATCGACATGACTAGTAGGAGTACATTTGAAAAGGAACATATAGATGGTCTTTTTGGTGAACTCAATACTGACTACAAAGGGATGCCAGAAAGTGAGCAGCTGCATAGAGACGCTCATTTGGCGATTGCCTACCATGATTCAGGAAGGCAAATACCTGACTCCATAGACCCTAGAGTGATTGCATTAATAGCCAAATACGGACCAACAGGTATCTAAAAACTGCTCTTTGATGGAAGTCCCTGCTATCCCAACGATAAACTGGGATAGCAGGGACTTCTCATATATAATGCCGGCGCTAAATATCCCCCAATACGATAATTTAAGATCGCAAAACGGCCTAATTGACCTGTGAACCCAAATTTAAGGAAGTGAAAAATGGCTACCAACACAAAAAATTTAGAATTGTTGAAACATAAATCTGGAGAAGTTAGTTTGGGCCCGGATCGGGCTCCTGCTAGATCAATGCTTAGGGCCGTAGGACTAGACGACGAGGATATGGAAAAACCATTCATTGCCGTTGCTAATTTGGCCAGTGATGTCACCCCGTGTAATGTTCATTTGACAAGGATCGCAGATAAAGTGAAAGAAGGCATACGGGATGCTCAGGGAGTGCCCTTTATGTTTGGCACCATCACGATTAGCGACGGAATATCGATGGGGACTGAGGGTATGAAGGGATCCTTGGTAAGCCGCGAAGTGATTGCAGATTCTATTGAAACTGTGTGTTTTACCGAAAGTATGGACGGTTTGGCCGTAGTAGCGGCATGCGACAAAAATATGCCAGGGGCCATGATGTCTATGGCGCGTCTAAACATACCTTCGATTTTTGTTTATGGTGGTGCCATTCTTCCAGGGAACTATGCAGGCAAGGACATAAATGTCCAAGACATGTACGAAGCGGTTGGGGCATTCTCTACGAGACAAATGTCATTAGAAGAATTGATAGCCATGGAACGCGTGGCTTGCCCTGGAGAAGGAGCCTGTTCCGGCATGTTTACAGCCAACACCATGGCGTCTGCTATTGAAGCGATGGGCATGTCGATACCCGGTGCCGCATCTATTCCTGCGGTGGACCCTCGAAATTTAGATGTGGCTCATGAGGCAGGTAAACATTTATATTACATGCTTGAGAATGGGATTAAACCTAGGGATATCATGACTCGGAAGGCTTTTGAGAATGGTATAAGGTTGGTGTTGGCGATGGGAGGGTCTACCAATGCAGTTCTTCATCTATTGGCCATTGCAAGAGAGGCAGAGGTTAAATTAACAATAGATGATTTCGACATTCTTTCAAGGGAGACACCATACTTAACTGATCTAAGGCCTGGAGGAAATTATGTAATGTCTGATGTCGATAGATCCGGGGGTGTTCAAGTAGTATTAAAGGAATTGCTAGACGCAGGAATGTTACATGGTGATGCCAAGGCAATTAATGGTAAAACTCTAGAAGAGAATCTTTCTGATGTTCATACAAAGCCGGATGAAAGAGTAATCTTCTCAGTTCATAACGCAAAAAGTTCAACTGGGGGACTAGCTATTCTCAAAGGTAATTTAGCTCCTGAAGGAGCTGTCATAAAAGTTGCTGGGACCAAGATTGAAAAACATGAAGGACCAGCAAGGGTATTTGATGGGGAGCGTAGTGCTTTTGAGGCTGTCACCGGAGGTTTGATCAAAGATGGTGATGTGGTTGTCATAAGATACGAGGGGCCTAAAGGCGGACCAGGGATGCAGGAGATGTTGGCGGTGACTGGGGCAATCATGGGTGCTGGGTTGGGGGAAACTACAGTTCTTATTACCGATGGTAGATTCTCTGGTGCAACTAGAGGTGGCTCCATTGGTCATGTTGCTCCAGAGGCGGCGGTAGGGGGACCAATTGGATTGATTGAGGATGGGGACATAATAAACTTGGACATAGAAGCACGGGACCTGAGCGTAAAATTGACTGATAATGAATTAGAAGATAGAAGGTCAAAATGGAGCCCAAGAAAACCTAATTATGAGAGAGGTGTTTTGGCGAAATATGCCAAGTTAGTGTCTTCAGCCTCAGTTGGGGCTGTTACCAGCTAATTCTCTAATTACTCCAAACAGCTAGTGATATAATTCACTAGCATCGGTCTCAATCCATTGATTGGCGTCGTTATTCCCGCAGATTAAGGGTTAAGTTTAGTAAATGAAAACGATATTATTTGTCGCTAGCTTCACTTTAATGCTTGTGACCGTATATATGGTATTTATGTGGGTACCTACTGAACAAAACCTAGGTGTATCACAACGAATATTTTATGTTCATGTTCCTCTTGGTTGGATCGGAATGGTTTCTATTTTTGTAGTTGGTATAGCTAGTGTGATCCATCTGATAACAAGGAAAAACCTATGGGACGCAATTGCATATTCAGCCGCTGAGTTGGGAGTCATATTTGCTACTCTAATTTTGGTAACAGGGGCAATATGGGCCAAACCGGTTTGGGGAGTTTGGTGGTCTTGGGACCCTAAACTTACTACTACTTTAATTCTTTGGTTTGTATATGTCGGTTATCTGATGGTACGTTCTTTCTCCACTCCAGGGTCTCAAGGTAGGCGTTATGCTTCGGTTGTGGCATTGCTAGGAGCTATCGATGCACCGATTATATATCTGGCATCTATTTGGTGGAGGACTGCCCATCCCAATCTAAATATTGGGCCGCTTGCAGCAGCAGATTCTGACTTAGATGGCAAAATGTATATAACATTTTTCGTGTCCTTGATTACATTTACTGTTTTTTATGTTTATGTGATGTTAGAAAGAATTCAAATGAGAAAATGCGAAGATGATTTAGACGAGGTTCATCAATATGTATCCCTTAATTGGTAGGTCGCTCCGGTTAGTGTTATTTATATTCATTGCTGCTGTGTCTATGCTGGTTTGGGAGAAATCTTTTGTCTTTGCAGATTCTTCATTAAATAGTGAAGCTCAACAAAACGATCCTGAAGCGAATTTGAAATATTTATTTGCAGTGTTTTTTTTAGTTTGGGCCTTATTTTTCGGGTATATTCTCTTTCTTTCTCGAAGGTTGAAAGAGATGAGAAATGAAGTAACTATGCTAAAAAAAATTATTTCTGAAAAAAATAACACCTAGAATGAATGATCAAAGTAGCAACAGTTATATTTCCGAATCCAAAATGAGAAGCAATAGAGGCAAGTTTCTTTTTGCCGCTCTTGTATTGTGCGCCGCTCTGGGATACTTCGCTTACATGGCTTTTCAGGGGGCAACCGTTTATTACTACACTGTGAGTGAGATATCCAGTCAGCCCCCTACTGCTGAAGGACGTATGGTGAGGGTTAGCGGGAAATTAAAGCCAGGGTCTTTTCATAGGGTTGAAGGGTCCACCTCAGCTCGTTTTTCATTGATAGATGGAATAAGTGAAATTGAAGCGGTTCATAATGGAGTGCTACCAGATTTGTTTTTTAATGAGCATTCAGAAATTATTCTTGAAGGCGCTCACACTCCAGGGCAGGAATTTGATAGTCAAAATGTGATAGTTAAATGCCCATCAAAATATGTTGCTGTGGAAGAATCTGAAAAAGACAAGGGTTAACCAAGGCTTTCTTCTACTAGCTCCACTAGGTCTTTCACCTGCTTGGATTCGGTTTCTCCTTTGGATTGAACACCTTCTTCCATCATCTGCATGCAGAATGGGCAGGAAACTCCTACAGTATCTGCACCTGTTTCCAAGAACTGGTATGTCCTGGAATGGTTAACTCTTTGATTACCTTCTTCCTCATACCACATGTGACCGCCTCCAGCTCCACAGCAGAAGCCGTTTCCTCTGCACTTTTCCATCTCTACTAATTCCAACCCTGGTATGGATTTAGCAACCTGTCTTGGTGCTTCATAGATGCCATTGTGCCTTCCTAGATAACATGAGTCATGATATGCCAAAGTGGTGTTTATAGTGACTACAGGTTTAATTTTTTCCTTTTCGATAAGGTCTGAGATTAATTCGCTGTAGTGCATTACTTCGTACGTACCACCAAGATGAGGGTACTCATTCTTAATGTTATTAAAGCAATGCGGGCAACTAGTGAGAATCTTCTTTATGTCATACTTGTTAAAAGTTTCGATGTTTTGCATAGCCAGCATTTGATATAAATATTCATTTCCCATCCTCCTAGCTGGATCCCCTGTACAAGTCTCCTCTGTACCCAATATGGCAAAATCCACCTCGGCTCTATTGAGAATAGAAACCATGGCTCTTGGAATGCTCTGACTTCTCTGTTCCAAGGCGCTAGTGCATCCTACCCATAGGAGGTATTCAGCTTCCGGGTTCTCAGAGAATGTTTTTACATCAAGACCCTCGTACCAACTTTCTCTGGTGAATGTAGTGCCACTCCATGGATGCCCTCTCTGTTCTAGATTTCGCAGTGCTCCCTCAGCTCCTTCTGGTATGTCCGGTTCTTCCATGACCATATAGCGTCGCATATCCACTATAGGATGGAATGGTTCATTGCCGACTGGACATACCTCGGTACAAGCACCACATGTTAGACAATCCCATACAGCTTGCTTCTCTATTCGTGATCCGATGATATTGGGTATATCCTCTTCGGTATCAACCGAGGTGGCATCGGCGATATGGTACCTAAGCCCTTGCACTATATGCATTGGAGAGAGCGTTTTCCCTGTTAGGTTTGCAGGACATACATCTGTACATCTACCGCAGACAGCACATGCGAAGGCATCAAGTAGCTGTTTTTGGTTAAAGTCTTTCATTTTGGATGCCCCGAAAGACTCGGCTGTTTCAAAATCAGTTATTGTTGTCAATGTTCCTTTAGCACCTAACTGCCGTGTAACAAAACCGATTGGAGCTCCTACCAGGTGAACATGCTTAGATATTGGAATATAGACGGAGAATCCCAGTATTATGGTCAGATGTATCCACCAACTTATCTGGTATATAAAAGAAGACGCATCCCTGTCAAAGCCACCGTCGTTTAATATATCCCCCAAAAAATTCCCTATTGGGGAATGAGAATGGACGTTTTGTGCAGCAACATAAAAGGCCTCCCCTATTATGGTGCTGATCATCAAGAAGGCTATCAAGGCAAGTATTATGGCAGCCTCTCTTTTCTGCGTTAAGTCAAACCTCAACCTATTAGCAGTAAAAACCCATCTTCGCATTACAGCTAAAACTATCACGGACAGCAAGGCTACGGCCAAAATATCTAAGTAGGTTCCAAAAATTGTTAATCCAGCTTCAGAAAGTAAGGTTTTGGAGAAATTAGGGTTAATTGAATCCCCGTATATAAAAATCAGGTAGCTAAGTGAGAAAGACAAGAAGCCCCAAAATATGATGGCATGTGCCATGCCTGCTCTGTCTCTCACTACGTCAGTACTTTGGAGGACTTTCTTCTGACCTAGGATATAAGGTAGGGCTCCAAGGATTCTTTTAGGGAGCTGATCTGTTCTTCCTGAAGGTTTTCCCTGCAAGATAGGTTTAAACATCCGAATATATAAAAAGGAAGCCGCGGCTCCAAAGCAACCTAATGTTGCTAGGTATACTAAGATCCATGATGGTATTAAGCCTAAGAATTCAATGGGTGGGGCCATGTCTATCCTCCATAACAATTGACATCATATTATCATCAGAGTAAAAAAATACACGTCAAACGGGCATTTTTTGGTCCGTAATATTTTTTACAGCAGGTGGATTCTTTGGTTTGCTTAATGTGAAAGTTAGTAGGCCTCCGATTACCCATGCGGACCCGAACAAGAAAAATGCCACTGAATAGCTGTAACTTTCTTCCCAAAGAATACCGGCTATTAGTGGACTTAATGCCGAAATGATCATGGTGATAGGAGCAATAACCCCTCTAATACTTCCCATATATTGGCGGCCAAAATATTCAGGTAATGCCACATTAGTCAGAGTGGGGAATCCCCCCATAAAAAACCCATGTATAGCTCCCCAAATCATCAAAATCCAAACAGAATCGAGGGGTATGATCATATAGGTTGATAATCCTGCAGGTATCAAACAAAGTGCAAGAACTCTTCTTATATCCATTTTTTCTGCTAGGTAGCCAAAAGGGAGTTTGCTAATCATGGCTGAGGTGGCTAATGAGGTCGCTATCAAGGTTGCTGACTGTATATTTAGTCCTTTGTCTTGAATATAGGCGACTTCGTGAAATAGTACGACCACCAAACCTGAAAGGCCTAGACACTGAATTAGCAAAAGTATCCAGAATTGGGTATCCCGTATGGATTGGTTCAGGGTCCAGGAATTTACTTCATTATCTGCGGCAACTTCTGCATTCAACTCCGATGCATTTCCATCAGGCAGTAGCCCAATATCTTCGGGGCTTCTCCTAAGAAATAGTGATGATACGGGGACGATAGCAACTACCGCCATCATTCCCAATACTACCCAAGCTGCTCTCCATCCAAGGGTGGAGATGGCCAAACCTGCAACAGGCGCGACTACAACACCACCGGCCGATATGCCCATGGTGCCAATGGCCATCGCTCTTCCTCTCATTCTCACAAACCATTTGGCCATCAATGACGGACCAACCAATTGGCTACCCATGGCAGCAGTGCCAAAGCCATAAATAATTCCGTATAACATGTAGAACTGCCACACTTTGTCTATTTGAGAGGTAAAAGCCAAGGCAGTACCCCCGACCAAACTGCCAACGGAAACTATTATTCTTCCTCCATGTCTTCTATCCACCAATAGGCCTAATAGCGGGAGTATTGGAATTGTGGCGAGTTTAAATATAGGAATTACTGAAAACTGGGTTCTGGATATTCCTATCTCCTCACCCATCGGTATGATGAAAAATCCTAAAGCATAGCTACCAGTGCCGGCATTTATCATGCTTGATGTGAAAGAAGAAAATACTATAAGCCAGCCATAGAAGAACCACCGGTTTCCTAGTCTTTCCAGCCATGTATCCAATCTAGCCATACTATTGGAAAAACCCTAAGGGTCTGACAGGATTTTTAATCATTAAATAGAGGTGGCTTGTGGGTGAAATTCACCACGGATTCAATCCACATTGAAGTCGATAGTAAATTCGATTCGTCAAAGTGGTCCGATATTATTTGTACTCCCAGTGGCATACCGTCATTGTCCAACGCGTATGGCAAAGAGATTGCTGGCACCCCGGACATTGTCCACGGAGCCTGAAAGATAGGTTCCCCCGTAGTCTCTGAGGTTGGAGCACCTGACAGACTTGTTGGCATTATCAAAGCATCGTATTTCTTTGACAATTTTGATACTTGCTTAATGTAATTCTGTTGAAAATGCTTTGATTGTATATATATATGAGTTGGTGTATTCAAACCATGTTCGATTATTTCTTTTACTCTGGGAGCAAAGTCATCAGGCCTTTTTTTAAAATTATCTTTATGGGTATGTGCTGCCTCGCAATTCATGATGACTCTGTGAGAGTCTAAGATGCTATTAAAATCAAGTTGTGTATCCGCAGTCTCTATTATCGCCCCTGCCTTTGAAAGTCTCTCCAATAAAAGAGCAAAATTTTTCATAGTGCTGTGATCTGAATTTTCATAGTAGAAGTTTTCTACAACGCCGATATGAGGTGGTCGGGAGATCGGTTTAGGAATCGAAATATATGGTTTGCTATCCACTTCCACTGAATCCTTATCTTCGGCATCATAACCAGATAAATACTGCAACAGGATTGCAGCATCTTTTACCGAGCGGGTAAACCATCCCATTGTGTCAAGAGATAATGCTACTGGGAAAACTCCTTGCCTACTGACGAGACCGTATGTCGGTTTGAATCCAACGATACCGTTATATGACGCAGGCCTTAAAACGGAACCTGCAGTTTGAGACCCTAGGGCAGCCGGGAACATCCCCGAAGCTACTCCGACTGCTGAACCACTACTGGATCCTCCTGGTGTTCTTGAAAAATCCCAGGGATTTTTGGTAGGGGGAGGATCTCCACAAGCAAATTGAGTAGTTACGGTTTTACCCATGATCACAGCCTGGGAATCTCTTAGCATTTTTACCGTCCGAGCGTCATACCCAGGCTCATAATTTTCATATATTGGAGAACAACAGGTTGTTCTCATGTCGCGGGTGCAATAAATGTCCTTTATGCCTATAGGTATACCGGCTAATTTATTAGTACTCTCCTGGCTATAGTTTTCGGTTTCCAAATTTGGGTTGAGCGTTACCCACACATTCAAATTTGGGTCAAGTTTTTTAGAACGATCCAGTAAATGAAGTACCAATTCTTTTGTTGAAATTTTTGAAGAACTTAGTAGTTCAGACAATTCCTCTATCGTAGAATATTCAAGTGATTTCCCCATTTAGGCTCCTCATTTTCACTCAAAGGTAAGGGAAACTTTTAAGGCTCCATCCTCACGAGAGTCGGCTAGGTTAAAAGCGTTCTGTATTTCAGATATTGGAAATTGGTGAGTAACGAAGGGTGCCATATCAATTTCTTTATTTTCTATGTAGTCCACAGCTAGTTGGAAGGCCGGCAAACCAGGCTCGTCTTGGGCTCCAAACACTGAATGCATGTCTATACATTTACGGAAAAAGGTATCCCAATCAAAAGGAACTTTTTCCATGGTTGGAGGCAACCCAAACACTGCCAATTTTCCGAAAGGCTTAACTAATTTCAAAGATTGATTCAAAGTGTCAACACTGCCTACAGCTTCTATGACCAGGTCCGCACCTTCACCGGATGTAATGTCCATCACGGCCTCTGTAGCTTTGTCACCTGTCACATCAATTGCTTCGTCAATTCCCATATTGCGGCCAGCTTGCAACCTCTCTGCTACTGGTTCGATCGCTATGATTTTATGAGCTCCGAGTTTCCGTAACATAAAATCGTGGAATAAACCAACAGAACCTTGTCCTAAGATCGCTATAGTTTTTCCGACTAATGTCGGTAATTTTCTTGTTCCAAAAACCACTGTCCCAAGCTGTTGTGCCATTAACAGGTGCGCCTCTGGAACACCTGTTGGTACCCGTAGAAGGAAATTAGGATCAATTAATTGGTAGCCTGCGAAGCACTTGGAGTTCCAAATATTTGGCACGGTGAGGACCAATTCCCCTTCGGCAAAATCTGTATCACCAGGGTCTACTATTTGTCCAATACCTTCGTGTCCGGGGTAACCGTGAGGGAGAGGGAATTCATGTGCATTCCAACCCATATAAGTTATGTGCAAGTCACTACCACATATTGATGCCAGATTCGTTTTTACTAATGCTTTGCCAGGTTCCATTTTTGGGATATCTATAGCATCACATTGCCATTCTCCCAACCCAGTTGATATCGCTGCGGGCATCTCGCTCATCAGTGTCTCCGTGTATAAAACATGTCTTTTTGTAGATGTCTGGAATTGTACCCTCGTGTATCCTCATAATACAAAATTAATTTGCCCGCATAGGCTTTTTGGGCAAAAAGGTGTAAAGGTTAAGTTTCTCCCTGCTATCATGAGGCCTGAGCAATTAACAGAATGGTCGGCTAAGGTAATAAATTGGAATCAAACCTCAAAAATGAATTGAAAGAATTAAATGAAGAAATAA
>DLRJ01000006.1 GCA_002500485.1 Dehalococcoidia bacterium UBA7891 | reverse complement strand
ACACCAATTGCCTCTGAAATGATGGTAATTGGTAATGGAGAATGGGAGATTGTTAATAGTGGTTTTATCACATCTCCAAAAGAATTACCAGCAGGATTAACATTAGAAAATTCTGATGTTTCTGCAGATTCTAAAGATGAATTGAGAGAAAAGTCCGTCAAAAATAAAGAATGGGAAAAGGTAACTGAAAAAGCGAATAAAAAACAGAAAGAGAAAGATGCTCTTCGAGGATTGGCATGGCTTTTTTGGCTTATCTTTTAATTAAAGAGAAAACCTTATGAATAGTTATTTAGGNNATCCAGGAAAAAGGTGAATCTTTTGAAAGGGATATACCCATAGATGAAATTGGTTCAATCTTTAGAGGAAAAACAAAAAGTACCAAAGAATACGTTTGGGGTGGTATAAAGCTTGGCGGCTTGGTTTCTCTTGGCATAGGAGGCTCTATTACCGTTATTTTTTTAATTGCTAGTGGACTTGATCTGGAGGCGCTCCCCAGCGTTTTTCTTTTCGGTGGATTATGGACTGTTGTATCAGGTATTTATACAGTCCCCGGTGGTGCTCTATTAGGGTTTATCCGTGCAAAAGCTGCCGAAGGTAAAGCAGTGGAATATGTGATTGGCGATGGGCAATGGGTGATTGTTAAATGAAACGCCTCTGGCTCAAATAAAGAAGAAACCTTATGAATAGTTATTTAGGAATTTGTGCCGGGGCCTCAACCATCACAACAGTCACTATTGAAAATAATGATCAGGAAGCGGTGGTGAAAGATGTTAAATCCAGACCACACGACGGCAATCCCAGAGACGTTCTTTCTGAATTATTGGCTGAGATAAAGGCTGAAAAATTCGACTCCATTGCCGTCACTGGTCGCAGATTCAAAGAATTAATTAATCTTGAAACAATTTCAGAGCCACAGGCAGTTGAACTAGCCTTGAAATACATCAATAAAGAAAATAAGCATTATAATGCTATAATTAGTGCCGGTGGTGAAACATTTATGGTTTACCAGCTGGATAGCAATGGAAAAATCTCTAAAGTTTTTACCGGAAACAAATGTGCCTCTGGAACCGGGGAATTTTTTCTTCAACAGACCAGACGGATGGGAGTTGATTTAGAGGAGGCAATGGATTACGGAAAAGATGAAACACCCCACATTGTTTCTGGACGTTGTTCAGTATTCTGCAAGAGTGATTGCACTCATGCCACGAATATTGGTGTCCCCAAAGGACAAGTCGTAGCCGGGTTGAGTCAGATGATGGGGAACAAAATCCTGGAATTATTAAAAAATACTCCAAAAGAAGACATAATGATTGTAGGGGGAACCACTCAGATCAAAGTTATGATGGATTATTTGCAAAAAAATATTAGCAACCTGACAATACCAGAGGAGGCAACCTATTTCGAAGCTCTTGGAGCGGCCGTCTGGGCTGGAGATCTCAAAAACACAAAACCTATGGATGCTGATACACTATTCTCAGTCAAGTCCTCTCAGTTTGATTTTCATAAGCCAATTTCACAATTTGAAGATAAAGTCCATTTTGTTGAATTGGACCGTGGAATTGCGCAAACGGGAGATTCTTGCATTTTAGGCTTGGATGTGGGCTCAACGACAACAAAAATCGTGGCATTGAGAGAGTCCGATCTGAAGATTGTAGCTAGTGAATATTTACGGACAAATGGTGACCCCGTAGGCGCTTCAAGGGAGTGTTACAAAGCTATCCTCACTGAATTAAATGGAACCAGTATTAAGATACGTGGCCTGGGTGTCACGGGATCCGGGAGAAAAATCGCAGGCTTGCATGCCCTGACAGACGGCGTAATCAATGAAATCATCGCTCATGCGGTTGCAGCACTTCATTTTGATGATGAAGTTGAAACCATATTTGAAATTGGTGGGCAAGATGCAAAATATACCTATTTAACAAATGGTGTGGCCAGTGACTATGCTATGAACGAAGCCTGTTCAGCAGGGACTGGTTCATTTCTGGAAGAATCCGCCAAGGAAACCCTGAATATTGAAATGACCGATATCGCAGCTTGGGCCCTAAAGGGAAAAAAACCACCAAACTTCAATGATCAATGTGCTGCTTTCATTTCCTCGGATATAAAAAATACTTTTCACGAAGGAATTCCAAAAGAAGATGTTGTTGCCGGCCTGGTATATTCGATCTGTCTAAACTATGTCAATCGTGTCAAAGGAGCCCGGCCTGTTGGCAACAAGGTATTCATGCAGGGAGGGGTTTGTTATAATAAAGCAGTACCTATAGCCATGGCAGCCTTATCCGGAAAAGAAATTATCGTACCGCCTGAACCAGGACTAATGGGATCATACGGTGTGGCTCTTGAAGTCAAAAACCGAATTGATTATGGTCTCCTGGAGGAGCAAATCTTTGATCTGGAAACCCTTTCTAATCGTGAAGTGGAATCGAAACCCACATTTATCTGTGCTGGCGGAAGAGAGAAATGTGATATCGGGTGCGAAATAAGCCGTATGGTCATTGAGGGAAAGACCATCCCCTTTGGCGGTGCATGCAACCTTTACTACAATCTACGCAAAAAGATCAAAGTCAATACCGGGGAAAATGACCTCGTTATAATTCGACAGGAATTGGTGCTAAATAAATATGCACCTGATTTGAGTGATCTTCCTGATGATGCTCCCAGGGTTGGAATATCACGATCCTATTTAACGGGAACATATTATCCATTATTTGCACATTTTTTTAAGGAATGTGGAATCAGACCGGTGCTTTCCGAAACCGTCGAACAAAGCGGTGTCGACCTATGTTCAGCTCCCTTTTGCTATCCGGCGGAAATTTCTCACGGCTATTTTAAAAATCTAATTGATATGGATTTGGAATACATTTTTGTACCCCATGTCCGTTTTGTAGAAATTGAGAATGGGTTCAAAGATTCAACCACCTGTCCCCTGGTTCAGGGTGAACCCTATTATCTAAAAGGCACTTTTGAAGATCAGCTTAAAAATGAAGGGGTAGTTATCCTTGCTCCAACCCTGCAGCTAGGTGATAGACCAGGCTATTCAATAGACGGTTTTTTGACAATGGCTGAGGATCTGGGTGTTTCCAAAAGTACGATAAGAAAGGCATTTGCCAGTGCTCAGCTCATTCAACAGGAAATGAAAGTTGAAATGCTTGATATCGGGAAAAAGACCATTCTTGATCTTGAACAGAACCCGGATCAAATTGGTGTTGTACTTTTTGGTCGACCCTACAACGCATTTATGCCAGAAGCAAATAAGGGTATTCCTCACAAATTTGCTTCAAGGGGTATAAAATTGATCCCTGTGGATTTTCTGGACTCAAAGGATGCCCCCATCCGTGATCATATGTATTGGACCATGGGCCAAATAAACCTCAAAGGAGCTGCCATAGTAGAGTCCCATCCGCAATTGTTTGGCACTTTCATTACTAATTTTTCTTGTGGTCCCGATTCATTTGTTGTTGGTTATTTCAGAGACATCATGGGAACAAAACCTTCACTGACTCTTGAATTAGATAACCATACTGCTGATGCCGGACTGGAAACCAGGATCGAGGCGTTCTTGGATATTGTAGCTCGCTACCGCAAGCTGCAAACAGAGTCAACACCCTCAAAATCACAAACTAATGGATATGTCGAAGCATCATCCATATTGGATAATGGGGAAATGATTATCACCACATCGGAAGGGGAAAATGTTACCCTCTTTGATAAGCGGGTGAAAGTAGTTTTCGCTTCAATGGGTGCCTATGGGACACCGGCCATATCAGCTGCGTTTACTAGTCGCGGGATCAGCAGTCACTCCCTTTCTCCGCCTGATGAGGAGGATTTGAAGATCGGAAGGGGAAATTCATCCTGCAAGGAATGTTTGCCTCTTCAGTTAACCACCGGAGGATATCTCCAATACCTGGAAAACCGTCCAGATGATGAGATTTCGGTCTTCTTTTATCCCACCGCCAATGGACCTTGTAGATTTGGTCAGTATCAGGATTTCACCCGGGATCTGTTAAAAAAACAACAGATCAAGAATGTGACCTTTTTATCTTCTAACAGCGAAGAAGGTTATGGTGGATTGGGAAATAGATTAACCCTATCCATTTGGAAGGGTGTAATTATCGCCGATGCATTCGAAGATATTTATCATGCTATGCTGGTTAATGCCCGTGACAAAGATTCTGCTCTTAAAAGTCTCGAGGAAATATGGGGACGAGTACTGGAAAGTATTGAGTCTGGAGGAGATGCCTTATATGATTCTCTTAAGCTGGCAGCTGATGAGCTTGACAAAATCGAAAGGATAGCTCCTCTCGATTCTCTTCCTCAGGTTCTGATTGTGGGAGAAATTTATGTCCGCAAAGATGGGATTTCTAGAAGATGGCTACCTGAGAGGCTGGCAGAAAGTGGCATTATTTCCCATGTTGCACCTCTGCACGAATGGCTGCATTATGTAGACTGGCTAGTAATAAACAAAGAGGCGCAATTTGGTGATAATACCTTCCTAGATCGGATAAAAGCAAAACTCAAGAACAGCGTTATGTCCAGATCTGAAAGAAGAATTAAAACCATTCTTGAGAAATCAAATTGGTATATCAAAAGATTGGTAGACATTGATCATGTGATAGGTGCCTCAAAATACTATATTTCCCCCAAGTTACCAGGCGAGGCTGTTCTCACAACAGGTGGACCATTAGCAGAAGTAGGTACGAATTTTTGCGGATCACTGTCTATTGGTCCCTTCGGATGTATGCCCAATAGACTTAGCGAATCCATACTCAACTTGAAAATGAGTAAGGAACACATTCTTACCCATAGGAACGATGAGATGACCAGAACAATTCTGGATAAGGTTTCAGATCTACCATTTCTAGCAATTGAAAGTGATGGTAATCCATTCCCACAGGTCATTGAGGCTCGACTCGAAACCTTTATTATCCAATCATTCAGGCTTCATGATGCAATGAGTGAATACAAATACTCAAGCGAGTTAGTTCAGTAATTCAATAAATACAGGTTATGCAAAGTCAGAAAAAACCAGGTTGATTTGGCTGTTTAATCAGATATATTTTAATTGGCGAATTTAGCAATAAGAGATAATAATTGGAGGAATCATGAATAAAACACGCACATTACTCATATCAGGATTGGCAACCATGACG
>DLRJ01000150.1 GCA_002500485.1 Dehalococcoidia bacterium UBA7891 | reverse complement strand
TAGATAATGTCAGTATTTACGAGGGAGAGGTAATTAATAGTGCGCCAAAGGTCACGCTGTCCAAGAACGCTTATGAGAAGGGAGAGGAGATAGAGGTAACATTCAGTGGAGGGCCGGGGAATGCGAAGGATTGGTTTGGGTTGTACAGGGAGGGGGAATTGACCGATGAGGATGACATACTGGGATGGTTGTATGTGGATGGGACTCAAGAGGGCCTTAAAGGAAAGACGGCAGGAGTGATTCCGGTGGAGTTGGATTTGGAAGAGGGCAGTTATCAGGTCTCGCTGTTTGAGAATGATAGTTATGAGATACTGGTTACTGCGGGATTTAGGGTGATCAAAAAAACGGGCGCCTCGGAGCCTGATGATAATTGGACTGTTTTAGTATATGGCCATGCAGACCATAATTTGGGAGGGAACCTAATTGGAGACTTGATTGAGATGGAAAGTGTTGGCAGTGGGGGTGGTCTTAACATTGTTGTCCAAACGGATTTTAACCCCAAATCTTGGGTACGCGGGAATAAGTATAGTAGCAACTGGTTAATTAAGTTTCACAATAACATTCCTGCGGATATGAAGAATAAGGTCTGCAGGGTGCTTGTAGATGGGAACAAAGATAATTGGACGTTCGATTCAATGCCGATAGAGACTCTACCTGAAACGGAGAATATGGATAATCCGCAGACACTATCCAACTTCATTAATTGGGGGATCGAAAAGTATCCAGCAAAGAAATACGGTTTGGTACTTTGGGATCATGGAGGTCAGTATACAGGGTATGGTGGTGATACGCAAAATGGAACTAAAGCAGACTTCGGTTTTAGTTGGGACCAATATGGGCTCAAAACAAAGGTGGTAAGAGAAGCCATTCAATCTAGTTTTCAATCAACTGGACTGAATAAATTTGATTTTCTGACATTTGATACATGTTTAATGGCAGGCGTTGAAGTTTTGGTTGATGTGCACGATCTCACAGATGTATTTATGGCATGTGCTGAAATTGATTACGGCGCTGGCTGGGATTACAAGTCCTTGAAATATTTAAAACAAAACCCAAAGGCATCAACAATCGATTTCGCAAAACAAGAAGTTGCCGATTGGGATAAACACCACAGCAGATATGGGGCGGACATAGAATTAAGAAATCATGCAGCTTTTGATTTCAGTAAATATAATAATTTCAAAACTGCTTTTATTGAGTTTGCCCAGCAACTGACGGCAGCGGGTTCTGCCAACACACAGGTAATTACACGAGCCAGACGAGATGCGATCCACTATTGGCTGCGCGGGGCTAGCGAAATGAAAAAACCGACTGACTATATCGACTTGGGACATTTTTCTCTAATTCTGGCAGACTCTATAACGGAAGGTAGTTTAAAGAATGCTTGTCTTGATTTAGCGACATCCATAAACGATATGGTTATTAGTAAATCGACAGGAAATAGTCGAAAAGATTCTTTAGGGTTATCAATTTACTATCCATACTCTGGTAATATAAGTTGGAATTATAGTGGACTTAATTTTTTCAAAGAGGAGTACGGCGGGGATGTTTGGTTGCAGCAGTTAGACCAGGCCAAAAGTGCAAAAAGTGCCGATACAGTGGCGCCTTTTGTTGTGGTTGAAGGGGATAATTCATCCGATACAGAAAGAGGGAAGAGTTTAGATGGTTTCAATGGTAAAAAAATTGTGGCTTCTTTCAATAAGCCTGCATTTTTTAATTTTTCAATTGATGAATCACCTGATGCATACGAGGCGTTTGCATCATTAGTTAGTAACGAAGAGACCGACAATCCAAATGAATATATATATCTGGGTGAGGTCGCCAATATTCCTTTGAAAGGATCAGGTGATTATGAATTCTCGTGGAACGGGACCTTGCCCGTTATATCGAAGTCCAATTCTGATGCAAAAGCACCTCCGATTGGAGGCAGTTCTGGTGTTGATAGACAGGGTCAAGAAGGAGAATTCCCGGTCTATCTTGGAGGTTGGTATATCGATACAAGATCCAACACAATGATTAGCTTTGTTGATTACCAGCCAAATGATGAAAGTGAAAGAATACCATTAATATTCATAACGAAATTTGACGATAATGGAATGGGGGTAATCGATACAATACTTTATGATAGTGGAGAGGAAAGTTGGCTCTCACCAGCTGCCTCAAATGTAGAACTCCAAGCAGGTGGAAAGATTTGGCCAATCTATTATACGGAAGAGTTGACTGGTGATGAATGGGAAGCTTATTTCATTTACTTTGAAGGTGGTTACATTACAGTTCCAGAAGAGGGGCAGAATGGGTTGATTGTTTCATGGGAACCGGTAACTGACGGAGTATATGGGATTGAATTGCAAACTTTTGACAATTTGGGAAATGGAAGTGATGTAACAGAGTTTGAGGTAACGGTAGGCGGTGAAGGTTTGCCCAACCTGATGCTGTCAAGGGAGGGGGCGATGGTTGTGTTGAGTTGGCCGATGGAAAATGGCGGAGATGAGGCGACACTGCAATGGGCAGATGGGCTGGGGAGAGAGTGGACCGATGTGCCGTCTGGAGAAATTGGATTTGGTGGAGCAGGACGCATCTACAAGGAAAGCGGGACAGGGGAGGCGAGGTTCTTCCGCCTGATCAAGAGATAGGAACTAGTACCGGATAGAAGCTAACTCACTGAGGTTTTGTGATCACAATAGGGAAACAGTGGGATTAACCCTGTTTCGGACGATCACCTGTTGATTGATATGGTGAGGGAGGGCTCTATTTCCCTCAACCGTTCCACTTCTTGATAGCCGTTTTTT
>DLRJ01000023.1 GCA_002500485.1 Dehalococcoidia bacterium UBA7891 | reverse complement strand
CCTCCTTCACCTACCGGTATATCAAATTCAAACCTGTCATAAATGGAATAGGGATCGTCTTTACGCAGGTCCCACTTTTGGCCTGAAGCTCTAAGGTTTGGGCCGCTGACACCATAGCTGATGGCAATATCTTGCGGCAGTCTCCCTACGTCGGCAGTACGTTCAACAAAAATTTTATTGTGTACCAGAAGTTTGACAAACTCATCAATTTTTGGTTCAAAATAATCAAGAAAGCGGTAGGTTGATTCTACAAAACCTACAGGCAGATCATGGCTGAGCCCACCTACCCACATATAGTTATATAATAGACGTGCTCCACAGGTCATCTCAAAAAGATCAAGTATTCGCTCTCTATCCCTGAGCATATGCAAAAAAGGTGTGAAAGCGCCAATATCTAAGCCGAATGCACCCAATCCAAGTAAATGACTTGCAATCCGTTGCAGTTCGGCCATGATAACCCGGATATGTTCGACCCGCTCATTGACCTTAATATCCATGAGGCCTTCCATGGCCACAACGTAACCAAAATTATTGGTCATAGATGCTAAATAGTCACAACGGTCTGTGAACGGTATTACCTGCTCATAGGTGACATTTTCGCAATGCTTCTCAAAGCAACGGTGCAGATAGCCCAGGTAGGGAGTAACCTCCGATACCACTTCACCATCCGTTCTAACCTGCAACCGTAATACGCCATGGGTAGCAGGATGCTGTGGCCCAATGTTCAGGACCATTTCTTCGCCGTGAACTACTCCCATCCTTCCTTCATTTTTGGTACAACAATACCATGATACGTTTCCTGAACCAGGTAATCTTTTCTTAAGGGCCAACCTTCCCAGTCATCGGGTAGAAGGATCCGCCTCAAGTCCCGGTGACCGGAAAATTCTATTCCCAGCATATCATAGGTTTCCCGTTCGAACCAGTCCGCAATTCTCCAGATTTGCTCAACCGATGGAATCGTTGCTTCCTTTCTTGGTACAGCAATTCTGATCTCGGTGTAGTGGTTATGTTTCATGGAATGAAAATTATACCGGGCTTCCAGGGTATTATCTCCTACATCTATCCCAGTTTGACATTGGAGTGAATCGAAGGATAGGGATGGCTCAGATTTGAGCCAGGTTGCAATCTCAAACCATTGATCCGATTTGAGTTGTATATGGGTCTCAGTATTTTCATTTGCCAAGGAACCGGAAAATTTCTCATTGATCATATACACTATTTTTTCATTTAGATTAACAGATGATGGTAAATCATCTGATGATTTTTCTTCAGATTTTTTCTTTTTAGGCTCAGCTGTTTCCTGGGATTTCGCAGCTCGCTTGGCTTTGGCTAAAGCAGCCTTAGCTTTAGATCTCAGAACACGATCTTCAATTGAATTGATCGGTTCCATATCACCGGTCAGACCTTTCTCTACTAACTCGGTAATAAGTTTATCTTGGTCCGTGCTCATGCCATTTTTCGGGTAAGAGGACGCTCATCCAGAATCTGTTCTTGAAGCTTCAATAATCCTTCGATGAGTGCTTCGGGGCGAGGCGGACAACCGGGCACATAAACATCAACAGGTATTACAATATCCACACCTTTCAGAACATGATATCCATGCTGCCAATAAGGGCCACCACTGGTTGCACAGGAACCCATGGCAACCACATATTTAGGGTCAGCCATTTGCTCGTAAAGCTTTTTGACTCGAAGAGCCATTTTCATTGTGACTGTCCCAGCAACAATCATCACATCTGCCTGTCTTGGTGAAGAACGGGGAATCATCCCAATTCTCATTAAATCATGCCTGCTGGCTGCGGCAGCCATCATCTCTATTGCACAGCATGCAGTACCAAATTGAAAAAACCAGGGAGATGTCGACCTACCCCAACTGAGAAGTTTGTCAAGCTTTTCAACAATCACATTGTCATTAAATCTGTTTTCTAACAATCCCATTTTATTTCTCCGGCTCCATTGCAATTCGTTTATACCGTCCGGATCCATACCTGACCTTGCGTTTAACCCAGTTTAAGTCGGCCTTCACCCAGACGTATGCCAGACCCACAACAAGAACGAGCAGAAAAATTCCCATTTCTATTAGAGCAAGGAGCCCCATTTCCTTAAAGACAACTGCCCAGGGAAAAAGGAAAACAACTTCTACATCAAAAATAAGGAAAATGAGTGCTATAACGTAAAAGCGGATGTTGAATTGCAGCCATGCTGATCCTTCTGATTCTTCTCCACACTCATAGGTTTCCATCTTCTCTTTCGTTTTATTGGAAGGGGCAATCAACCATTGAATAATTAATGGCACAGCAACCAGGATAATACCTAGGACAGTTGCAAAAAGGATCGTACCGAAATCTCTATACATAAATTTTGTTTAAGAGGGGGATAAACAGACATGAAATTTACTCTGTCATATTTTGGAGAGTCAATTTAAACTTCTGAAATAACTGCTGTATTTGTATCAATTCAATACATTGAAAACATTTTGGTGGTGGATTTAAGTTTCAACTAATTTTTTAGATGTCATTTTTTAATTCATTCATCACCTTTATCATTTCGAACCTTCCTAAGGGGTTCGCTAAGCCATTCGCAAAACCATATGTTGCTGGCATAACCATAGATGATGCTTTGTCCCATGTCCATCGATTAAATAATAACGGGTTTGATGCTACAGTTGATATTCTGGGTGAACATGTTTCTAATGTAGATGAAGCAAGAAATATTACTGCTCAGTATTGTCAACTGTATCAAATGATCGCAGAAGAATCCCTACAATGCACTATTTCAGTGAAACCAACCCATATTGGATTAAATATTTCCCTGTCAGAAGCAGTATTTAATATGACAGCAATTTTAGAAAAGGCCCAGGAGTTTGGTAATTTTCTAAGAATTGATATGGAAAATTCAGTATTTACTAACCAGACCTTTGAAATCTTTGAACAGTGTAAACCAATCTATGATAATATGGGTGTTGCTATTCAATCCTACCTCTATAGAAGCCAAGAAGATATAGAACGCCTTGCAGATAACAATTTTAATTCACGAATATGTAAAGGGATTTATAAAGAATCAAGCTCCGTTGCATTTCAGGATCGCGAGGACATTAAAAATAATTTTCTAATACTGGCAAAATCAATGGCTGATCGGAATGCCTTTTCAGGGTATGCAACCCACGATCAAGATTTGATCGACAAATTATTGGATTGGATTGAAACAGATAATATTTCACCTGACCTGTTTGAATTCCAGGTCCTATTTGGTGTGCCAATGGAAGGCAGATTAGAAGCTTTACTTGAAAAAGGATATAAGGTCAGGGTATACGTACCATATGGGCCGGATTGGTTTAATTATTCAATTCGCCGTTTAAAGGAAAACCCCAATATTGCAGGCTATGTTCTTTGGAA
>DLRJ01000066.1:2837-3486 GCA_002500485.1 Dehalococcoidia bacterium UBA7891 | reverse complement strand
CCCTTGCTGGTTTTCAAGACCAGTGCATTCAGCCAGACTCTGCCACCCCTCCGGGTGAAAATTATTTTGCGGAGAGAGTGGGATTCGAACCCACGTTACGCGTAAACGTAAACACGCTTTCCAAGCGTGCGCCTTCAGCCACTCGGCCACCTCTCCAGGAAAGATTATTTGAGTGGTCTATATTTACTCTTCTTCTGAACTCCCTTTTTCCTCACTCGTCTCAGGCAGATCCGAAACTTCAGCACTCTCTACATTCACAGGTTCATCTGTATCTTTTTCTTCAACCACATCCTGCGATCCTTCATCTGATCTTTCTTCAACTGTATCAGGTTCAGAAGGATTATCATCTACTGTATCAGCCCGCTCTGCAGATTCTTCTGATGCACTTACGTCTTCAGGAGTTTCATCTGTTTCAGGTTTTACATTCTCCGTAATAGTTTCTGCTACAGCTTCTGGAGTTTCTTGCTCTTTAGGGTCATCGGATTTCACAAACTCAGATAGGTCAATATCAATTAGGTTTGCAACTTCATCCATACGCTTTAATGCGGCATCCAGTTGCTCACCTTTATCCATACGTACCATCTGTTCATTAAAGCGCCAGCGCCCCGTCTTTTCAGATTGTACGCTTTTCACGTATTTGGCATATACC
>DLRJ01000066.1:532-2442 GCA_002500485.1 Dehalococcoidia bacterium UBA7891 | reverse complement strand
TTTTAATAATTCTCCTAAGAATTGAGCCGGGAAATTTATCAAGCAAATTTTCCAAACCCAATGAATAAGACCATTCCTAATTCTTGTTTTTTTCTTGGCGTTTTTCCATCATCTTTGCCGTTGCAAGTTTCCTCATATCCACAACGTGATCATGCTCATCAACAATCTCTACACCCAGTAAGGTTTCAATGGCGTCTTCCAATGTGATCAAACCGGTTGTAGTACCAAAATCATCAGTAACAAAGAACATTTGCTGTCTACGCTTCACAAATCGGTCCAATACATCAGAAACCGATGTTTTTTCTATAACAGAGTGGATGGGCTTCATCAAATCTTTCATTCTTATATGAAACTGGTCTTCCGCCTGCTTATTAACCAGGGTATACCTGTTTACGATACCCACAATATGATCAAGATCCGCTTCAAAAACGGGAATCCTGGAAAAAGCTATGGGTGAGTGTTTTTCTACCACTTCACCTACAGTGTCACTACTTCTTAGAGCAAACATAACAGATCTAGGTGTCATTATATCTTCAATCGGCATATCGTCCAGTTTGATCAGATTCTCAATGATATCACCTTCCTGCTCATCAATTGAGCCTTCATCTTCACTGATCTCTGCCATAGCCAGTAATTCTTCCCTGGAAGCCTTTGACTGACCACCGTTTTCACCCCTGTCCATCAATCCAGACATTTTTTCAGATAAGATCACAAAAGGCCAGGCAATAACCATGAGCACCCGGATGGTAAACGCAGCGAATGAAGCCAAAGACTTACTGTATACTGCTCCGATGGTTTTGGGAATAATCTCAGAAAAGATCAGGATTGAAAGTGTAAGAATACCTGAAACCAGTGCCACCCACTCATTACCATAGATCTTATGGGTTTGTGCCCCTACACCGACTGCACCCACTGTATTCGCAAGGGTATTTACTGTTAATATGGCGGCCAGAGGACGGTTGATATTCTCTTTGAGTTCAGCCAAGATTACGCCTGAGCTATCTCCTTCCTTTTCCATCACAGACACATGAGCAATGGAGATACTTAATAATACAGATTCAAGCAGCGAGCATAGAAATGATACCAGAAGCGCAATTAGAAAATACGTAAGTAGTGCTGTCATAAAAGACGAAACTTAAGCAGGAAAAAGATTATGTAAAAATCAATCAGGCGCGAATCCATTTCACAACTTCTTTAACGGTTACTTTTTTCCCGTATAACAATATGGCAGTACGGAATATTTTTCCTGATAATTTCAACAGAACCCAGCAAGATAGAACCATCAAAAGGGTTGTGTAAATGATCTCAGGAAAATCGACAGAACCTGTTCCCAGTCGAATAATCATCATGAAGGGTGTCAAGGGCGGAATATAAGAACTTCCAATGGTAAAAGCGGAACCGGGATTGGTAATGAAATAAGATGCAAAGGCGATGGGAAGCACGGCAATGATGCTAATTACCCCGCTGGATTGCTGGGCTTCCTGCTCTGATGTGAAGAAGGTACCCATGGCCGCAAAAATGGCTGCATAAAACAGATATCCTGTAATAAAATAAATTAGGAAAATGGGAATCTGGGAAAATTCAATGGCAGCCCATCCTTTATAATGGGTGGCTGATAAACCAACAGCTAAATAAAATATCATTTGAGTCATTCCCAATGCACCCAGTCCAAGTATTTTTCCACGCATCAGTTCATCCGGTGTAACTGATGATAAAAGGATCTCTATTGTTCTACTGGTCCGTTCTTCCATGACCGAACGAAGCAACAGTTGCCCGCTCATGAAAACAGTCATAAACAAGATCATCAGGAACAAATAGGGCACCAAGAAACTGGATAATTCATCTCCTTCGGATGCTTCACCCAGTTCATCCAGTTCATAAGTTTCAAATTCGATTCTCCTGCTCAATTG
>DLRJ01000066.1:0-132 GCA_002500485.1 Dehalococcoidia bacterium UBA7891 | reverse complement strand
ACCACCTGGTTCAGTGTTCTTCTTAGATTCGAGTATATCTTTATATTGCTTAAAGAAAGGCTATAATAACTGACCTGTCCCGTATCCAAAACAGAATTCGGAATAAATATATATCCTCCGATACCCTTACTG
>DLRJ01000013.1:698-2954 GCA_002500485.1 Dehalococcoidia bacterium UBA7891 | reverse complement strand
GTGATCCGTTTGAAATCATCGATAGTATTTTCTTTGAAGTAGTATTCAGGTATCGCTTTCTGAATGTCAGTCAGTTGGGCTTGGATACTTTTCTTGCATATTTCAGGGAAACTGGATACTTCATTGGTCATTCCACCTTTTTGCCCGCCCATGCCAAGTGCACAGGTTTTGCAGGTGTTTCGTGAAGTAATGGACTGATAGAAATTCCCAAATCCAACTTTTGAGGCAATCTTTAAGGCAGCAGTGATAGAACTAAAACCAGAGACAGCTTTTTTCATAGTTAGAGTACCATGATATGAATTATGTCAACTTCATTATCATTATTAAAAATGAAGTCGGCTAATATTTAAGAACGTAAATCTACTGGTTTTATTGGAAGCTTCCTCACGCGTATGCCAGTTGCAGCAAAAACCGCATTAGCAACAGCTGGCGCAATAGGAGGCAGCCCTGGCTCGCCAACTCCACCAGGGGGGGCAGTGCTGTTAATATTATGTACTTCTATTTCCGGCATTTCATCCATCCGGAGTACTTCAAATTCGTGAAAGTTGCTCTGAATCACAGCGCCTTTTTCGATTGTAATCTCCCCACGCAACGTTGCCGAAAGACCGTAGACAATAGAACTTTCCATCTGTGCCTCAACAATGGATGGATTAACAGTTTGCCCACAGTCTATTGCGCAAACTACTCGATGGACGTGTACAACATTGTCTTCCCCGATGGATACTTCTGCCACTTGGGCAACATATGATCCAAAAGATTCGTGACAGGCTAATCCTTTATAACGACCAGTAGGGGTGGATTCGCCCCAGCCAGCTTTTTCGGCTGCTAATTTCAAGATTTTATCATGCCGGGGCGCATCAGCAAGCAATTGCAAGCGATATTGCAACGGATCCATATTGGACGCATGGGCGAGTTCATCCATAAAGCATTCATTGGCATAGGCATTCTGAGAATTATAGACAGATCGCCAAAACCCAATAGGCACAGCAGTATTTGCTGATTTATAATCTACATGGATGTTAGGGATTTCATAAGGTAGATCCTTGGCGCCTTCAAGTGCTATTATATCCAGTTTATCCTTAAATGGTATAGGGTATTTAAATATTTGTCCGAAAATAATCGATGGTGCAACTACTCGATGAGTCCAGGCAGTTGTTATGCCGCTTTTTGTCAATCCACCCTTTAATACATGTCGGCTGGCAGGACGGTAGTAATCATGGCGCATATCATCTTCCCTTTTCCAGATCAATTTAACTGGTTTTCCCATGTGCTTCGACACTGCCAACCCATCATCGATAAAATCATTAAAAGCTCTGCGACCAAAACCCCCTCCTAGAAAGGTAACATTCACTTCAACGTTGTCTATTGATAACCCTGTGATTTCTGATGCTCTTTTTCTGGCTTGTTGGGGAAACTGGGTTGGTGCCCAAATTCGGCAGAGATCCGATTGGACATCTACAACACAATTCATTGGCTCCATTGTTGCGTGTGCTTGGAAAGGAAGTTCATAAACTGCTTCAACCACTGTATCTGCTTTATTCAACGCACGTTTTGCATTACCATCCTTTCTTCCAGTTGCGCCTCTTTTCAGACCGCGTTTCTGTAAATACTCATATATTGTTTTACTATCTACATCCTTATTTGGTCCCTCATTCCAAGTGATTGCCAATGCTTTTCGGCCTCGTAATGCTGCCCAAGTAGATGTGCCTACTATAGCTACACCATTCTCAACCGCAAATACATCAAGCACGCCTTCTATCTCTCTTGCCCTAGTATCATTTATCGATTTCAAATTCCCTCCAAAGATTGGACAACGTACAATAAATGCATAAACCATATTAGGTAGATCAATATCCATGGCAAATTGGGCTGTGCCATTTACTTTTAGCGGTGTATCCTTCCTCGGTATTTCTTTACCAATTATGCGAAAATTATCAGGATCCTTGAGAGCCACCTCTGTTGGAATATCAAGTGTGGCAGCTTTCATGGATAGATCACCATAGCTAAGCTTCTTTCCACTTGGTTGATGAATGATAAAACCCTTTTCTGCATAACATTCTTTTTTTGGAACGGACCAATTATGAGCAGCAGCATTCATGAGCATATCCTTACCAATTGCACCTGCTTTTCTCATTTTATCCCACGAACCTCGAATTGAGTTACTACCACCCGTTCCTTGTTTACCAAATTTTTCCTTATCCACTGGCGCCTGTTCAATCTGTACCTTGGTCCAATCCAGTTCCATTTCTTCAGCAA
>DLRJ01000013.1:0-394 GCA_002500485.1 Dehalococcoidia bacterium UBA7891 | reverse complement strand
AATCCAGTTCCATTTCTTCAGCAATAAGCATCGGTAAGGATGTCCAAACTCCCTGACCCATCTCCGATTTACTAACAGTAATTGTAACAAATTCATCAGGGTGAACAGTAACCCAGGCATTCGGTTTAAATGTATTACTAGATACAAGGGTAGCAGCTTGGACTCTATTCTTAAAGGGTAAGTGAAAGCCAATTACTAAACCAGCTCCCGTCGTGGACACAACTTTAATAAAATCCCGGCGGTTTATAACTGATGTGTCAGCCATTTTGCAATTCCTCTGCAGCACGTCCGATTGCCTTACGAATCCGTTGGTAAGTCCCGCAACGGCAAATATTCATTTTCATAGCAGCATTTATATCGCTTTCCTTAGGATTACTATTTCTCTCTAAAAAGG
>DLRJ01000024.1 GCA_002500485.1 Dehalococcoidia bacterium UBA7891 | reverse complement strand
GAGGAAAGCTGGTATCACTGTTTCTGCATCCTCAGACTCTCCTGTTACTTATCCTGACCCGATGAAGACTATTTATTCCGCTATGACACGCAAAACTAAATCTGGGAATGTTCTCAATCCAAAAGAGGCCATTTCAGCACTTGATAGCTTAAAGATGCTCACTACCGATAGTGTTACTATTTCTGGATTACGTAATGGATCGTTTCAAGGCCCCAAAACTCTTGATGAAGATTCCTTGGTTTTAGAGACAAATTTAGCTTCAGCCGAGACCGGTAATATACTGGGGACTAAAATTTCCCGGATCAAAGATTTCAAATAACTAACAGTATAAAAAGAAAGACAAATCAGAATCATTGAAAGGAGCTTTCCAGATGACATCCATAAACGCCGACATTCTGATTTCAGGTGGCCTTCTAGTCAGCGGGTCATCTATAAAGAAAATGGACGTGTCTGTCTTAGGAGAAAAAATATTGGAGGTGGCTCCATATCCTTCTGGGATTAAAGCAAAGCGGGTGATCGATGGGTCAGGGCTTTACGTGTTGCCAGGTTTGATTGATGCCCATAATCACCCGATTAATTTAGATAAAATGGACAGTTTTACCCTCAGTGCCGCCTTCGGAGGGATTACGACTGTCATTCCGTTTATGCAAAATATGAGAAGCAGGGGGATAGAAGGTACAACCTCAGAGACGATAGGGAGATTCATCGAAGAATCTAATGAAATTTCATATCTAGATTTTGGAGTGCATGCCATTTTATTTGGCGATGACGATGTCGAGGTGGAAGTCCCTAAATTGATAGACAATGGGGTCATTTCGTTCAAAATGTACATGACCTATCCTAGAAGAGGCATGATGATGCCGGATGATCGAATGCTTAGGGCAATGTCCTTGGCGGCCGATGCCGGAGGGATTGCGATGGTCCATGCGGAAAACGGGTATTGCATTGATTTCCTAACAGATAATTTTATCGATGATGGGCTTACTTCTCGTGAATATTACGCAAAATCGCAACCCAGGATCCTGGAAGTTGAGGCTGCTAACCGGGCCGCAACATATGCCTCTGTTACTAATTGCCCACTTTATGTGGTCCATTTGAGTGCTAGAGAAGTCCTAGAAGTACTGAATAGATATCGAGAGGAAGGCAAACATGTATTTACCGAAACCTGCCCCCAATATCTTGATTTAACAAACGAGACATTAATGGAACACGGAGCGCTAGCAAAGATAGGACCACCTTTGAGAGAAAGGGAGGACAATGAAGCTATGTGGGAAGGGTTACAAAACAATGTAATAGATACTATCGCAAGTGATTTTTGTGGTTTTAGCAAAGCTCATAAATATTCCGGTGGTAGAAGTTCAGCCGCGGTGGAAGCAGTAGATGAAATTGATGAGGATGGCAGTATTTTTGAAGCTAGTTTCGGAGGCAACTGGACGGAGCAAATGTTGCCAGTTGTTTATGAAGAGGGAGTCAATCAAGGACGGATTACTATGATGAGACTGGTTCAAGTGATGTGTGAGAACCCTGCCAAAATTTTTGGGCTGTACCCCCAAAAAGGGACCATAAGCGTTGGTTCTGATGCCGATATAGTGTTGTTTGATCCTGCCATGAAACATGTTCTTTCGGCTGAAGCACAGCACTGTAAGGCAGATTTCACAATGTTTGAAGGTAAGGAAATATTGGGTAAAGCTGTGTATTCAATGCAGAGGGGCCGAACTCTTATTGAGAACGGCGAGATGAAAAGTGAGCAAGGTGGAGCACTATATCTTCCCGGTGATGTTAATGTGACCGCCAGTGCTCCAAAAGGATATAAGGTGGAATAAGGTAAACATATGAATATTGATATACATAGCCATGTGATCCCGACGCAGTTTTGGAATGCGTCTGATAAAGGGCAGAGTTGGTTTGGCGCCAAACTTGTTGAGAAAGATGGCAACTCCTATGTAGATACTATGAACCGATTTGCCGGACCTATTGAACCGAACTGGCGTCTTAGCAAGGATGATCGTTTGAATCTTATGGATTCCATAAACGTAGATATGCAGGTTGTATCGACTCCTCCATATTTCTTTAACTATCACCTTGATCCCGACGAGGGGGCTCAAAGCGCGAGGTCGGTGAATGAAGATTTAATGGATTATGTAGCTCATAACCCTAGGCGTTTTCAGGCATTGGCCAATGTCCCTTTGCAGGATGTCGACAAGGCGGTGTCTGAATTGAGATGGGCTATAGGACAAGGCTTCAAAGGCGCAGAAATATGTACGAATGTTAACGGGACAAACTATGACGATCAGTCTTTATGGCCTTTTTTTAAAGTAGCAGAGGAACTCGATGCTTTTTTATTTTTTCACCCACATGCGCCGGCTGGTGCAGATCGGATGAAAAACTTTTATCTAGCTAATACGATAGGTAATCCACTGGAAAACACAGTAGCGATAGCCAGCATTGTGTTTGGGGGACTGTTAGATGAATGTCCCGAGCTTAAGCTATGCTTTGCCCATGGGGGTGGCTACGCTTGTTTTGGGATGCCTAGGATGGATAGGGGCTTTAGAGTCAGGTCAGAGGCAAGGGAAAATATAACTTCACTACCTAGTGAATATCTTTCTAAAATATATTATGACTGTCTTACACATGGACCTGAGGAATTAGAATATCTCCTGAACAGGGTCGGCTTTGATAGAGTTTTACTGGGAAGCGATTTTCCATTTGATATGGGTTTGGATGCTCCTCCTGAATGGATTTCTCAAATGTCATTTTTGGATAATGCAAGTAAAGAAGCCATTTTGGGGGGCAATGCTAAACGGCTCCTGAAGATTTAAAGGCGTTTCAAAGAAACCTTTTTTTAGATAGTGGTGGTCTATATATAGCTGTTTGATCCGTGCGATTTGGAGGCCCCATTTACCGATGCCATCCTTCCAATGAGTACGATTGGGTGCAAAATCAGCGTGCAGAGCTATGGGCATGTCGGGCATGCATTGTAGGGTCCCACGTTTGAGGTGGGATGGGCCATTCCTCGACTCCGCATCGATTCATCCATCCCTCGTAGGATTTCTGCATCTTTAACAGCCGACCTCTTTCCTTATCGGCTAGATTATTCAGTTCAGTTCTGTCCTCAGTCATGTTATATAGTTCCCATCCTTCACCCACTTCACTGACCATCTTCCATTCCCCATTCCTCATCGCACGGCTGCCTTCATGTTCCCAAAATATTGA
>DLRJ01000161.1 GCA_002500485.1 Dehalococcoidia bacterium UBA7891 | reverse complement strand
CATCAGGAGTTGGATGAGATTGCCTGGCAGGGTGCCATTATTGCGGAGGATGTTCTGCCAACGCTTTTGAAGCAGATGGAGTTGGACTCTATTCCAACTATCGATATTGTTTTTACCGCCGCTGATGAAGTGGCTAACGGTTTTGCAACACCTTTTTATAGCACATTCATCTGGGTCGGCCAGAACGATACAGCTCACAGGAACGAGGGAAAAAAATGGCTGGAACATGTACTTCCTCATGAGCTCCAGCATATTGTATTTTTTCATCGGACGCGAACTTGGCTGCCTTCGCCAATAAATTTACTTGTTTCCGAGATGCCGGGATGGGTAGTTGAAGGGACCGCGGAGTACGAGACAGAAAATTGGCGGCCTTACCGGGCGGATATTCAACATAAAGTTCATGTACTCCGAAACAACATGGATGAGATGGACCCACATCACGACGGGTTTTCCAAAATGCTCTACTGGTCAGACCGATTTGGTGATTCAACAATTGTGGAAACACTAAAATGGAGGAATTCCCTCAAAATTTTTCGGTTTCCAGAGGCATTCAAGAAGGCTACAGGTATAACAGTAAGTCAGTTCGAGGAAGACTGGCGGCGCCACATGAATACTTACTATTACGGCGTCAGATCTCAGAAAGAACCCATGGACGAAGTAGGTGAGGTGGTGTCGCTTCCTATCAAAAGAATGTTCTCTTTCATGTTTTCTCCCGATTCATCCAAGATCGCTCTCATGGGTCTCGATGATAAGCATCAACGGGATATGTCCTTGATAATTGCCGAAAGAGACACCGCTGCGGAACGTAAAGCACTGGAGGAGGCTGAAGCTGAGAAAGATACTACTAAAGAAAAAATGAAGCCGAAAGTGTTGTGGAAAAAGAAAGAAGTAGACTTTGGCCGTTTTCACCAATTTTTTTCTTGGTCGCCGAATGGAAAGAAGATTGCCTACTCAAAATACCATTTTGGCGATAACCAGTCTTCAATTTGGGATATTCGCGTTTTTGATATTGAAACTGGGAGAGGTCAATGGTTGACCGATACACGGCGGGCAACCTATCCCATCTGGTCACCGGATGGAAAAACAATGGTTTACGTCTCCCACAGGAACGGGGTAGCAAATCTGTATAAAATGGACTTGGCAGGAGGAGAAGCGGAGTCAATAACTTCCTTCAGCGAGAATACTCAGATTCTTACACCAGCTTGGTCTCCGAAAGGCGAAAGCATTGCCTTTGCCAAAGCTGGTTCAGACGAAAACCTGGATTTGTGGTTACTTGATCTCCAGAGCGGGGAGACGAACCGTCTTACGGAACATGTTGCAGTGGACATCCAACCGGTCTGGGCTCCTGATGGAGCATCCATCACCTTTACCTCTCACCGAAGCGGCACACCCAATATTCACACTATCAGTTTGGATGATTTGGATTTGATGCAGAATACCGATGTGGGTGAGGCTATTATAGCGTTCCAGCGTTTACCGAATGATTCTACGGTATATGCCATGACTTTGGGAGATGTTGACAGTGTCAGGATTGTGAAAGTGTGGCCAAAAAGAACCATAACAACTTCTCCTTTGTCAATAATGGACAGTTATACTGATTGGCGAAAAGCACACCCGGAATATCAGCTTGAGCCAGTTGATTTTAGTAGTGATATTGAGATCATTGAACCTAAGGCTTACAGATTCACCAAGCATTTGAAACATGTGACCACCATGGTGCTACCGGATATTAACACCGTTGGAATTACCCAATGGATTGATGGTCTCGGACGTCATTTATTCACTGTCGTCGGATTTACAGACTTTAAAACTGAGGAAGGTTCTGGTCTGTTGCTATCTTATCAGAATGCTCAACATGGTCCTCTTTGGTCTGCCTCCTATTTCTTTAACACCCTGCCTGTATATCGTCCCTACGACGGTAGTCGCTACGGTCTACTTGAAACGAAAAATGGTCTTCAGTTAAGACTGTTTCATCCATTTAATAGAGGTGAAAGTCTTTCATCCAATCATATCATTTCATCATCAGTTTCTCTTATGGATCGTCAGCAGGTGGTCTCAGATAGCATCAACTGGTTCACCGGAGAGTGGTTTCCACGGGATGAAAAGATTTATGGAGGAATGCCGATCCCCGAAGCAGGGAGGGAGACACTATTTTCCTTGGAATACCGTTGGGTGGATCGCCGTCCCCATGCATTGAACAATCTTTTGCCACGCAAAGGGAAGGGGTTAATGCTGAGGGCTGAAAAGGCGACTTCTTCTTTCTTTGGCAAATTCGACTATACAAGACTTACTACAGACGCATTTATTAATATTCCAGCTGGCCCCACCGCATTTTTCGCACGCATTAAGGGTGTCGTTCTTTCCGGTGCACCACCCGCTCACGATTATGTAGGACTTACCAATGATGCCCCCGTTTACTTATCAGTCCCGTTTGGTGATCTCTCCGAATCTTTGTCTGAGTTTCTACCTGAGAATCACAATCCCCGGGGATGGACCGGCACATGGCTGGGAAACCGGTTGGTTTTTGGAACTGTGGAGTATAGGGTGCCGGTCATTCCTAAAGCACTTTCCTTAGCACTAATTTCTGATTTTGGCAATGTTTGGAATGACGGGGAAGAGGTGGATAAGTTCGTGATGACAGCAGGATTGGAAGGGAAACTTGCTCTTGGCCCTATAGTACTTGCGTTGGGTCAGGCCCAAACTATAGATGGATGGGAAGATGGGGGCCAGCCTGATCGCTATATCAGATTAGCACTGATCAATCCATTCTAGTAAATCAGAGAACTATATCTAAGATATAAACTGCGGGTTATTTACTGACTTAAGGGGAGAATTTCTATTTTCCAAAATTCAACAGGATGACTTTCGGCT
>DLRJ01000118.1 GCA_002500485.1 Dehalococcoidia bacterium UBA7891 | reverse complement strand
GCTGCAAATACACGCTAATTATCCAGCCCATAAACAGGGGGTACTAGAGGCCTTTAATTGTGAGTCGACAAAAAAAGCTGTGCAAAGCACACTTTTAAAAATGACGTCCTTAGAAGCTGAGACTTATCTGACTGGAAGAGCTTTACCGGCCGCGATGATGCGTACTCTTGATGAATGGTCTCTTCACCCGCAAGGCATGGCAGTATCTAGGCTTCCTCTCATGGAAATAGAAAAAATAGGGGAGGCGGACCCTCTTGATCTCTCAGATAATCCGAAAAGACCCCTTGAAGGAATCAAAGTTTTGGAGCTTACCAAGGTACTGGCAGGGCCCCTGATGGGAAGGACTCTTGGGGAACACGGGGCCAATATCCTTTGGTTAAATGCTCCCCATCTTGATGTTATAGATGGTCTGATAATAGATATGTCCAAGGGTAAGTATCCAGCGCATCTTGATCTGGATGACTGGAAGGGTAAGGTGACCTTTACCGAGTTAACTAAATCCGCTGATGTGTTTATACAAGGGTACAGGCCTGGAAGCATAGCCTCCAAAGGATTTTCCCCTTACGATATGGCTGAGATCCGCCCAGGGATTGTTTGTGTAGAGATTTCAGCATTTAGCCATGAGGGCCCATGGTCGAGTAGACGGGGGTTCGACAGTATTGTGCAAACCGCCAGTGGTATCGGTAGAGAAGGTGGAATTGCAAAAGACCAAGAGGGTATGGTGCATTTACCTTGTCAGGCTCTGGATCACGGCACCGGTTATCTCGGTGCCTTTGGTGCGACCGTTGCGCTGCTAAAACAAAGACGAGAGGGTGGCAGTTGGAGGGTTCGGTTATCACTCGCTCAGACAGGTCATTGGTTGAAATCACTGGGCCGGCTGAATGCAATTGCCTCCCCTGAATTTACAAGGTCTGATATTTCAGAATATTTAGGTGAAGTTGATTCATCATACGGAAAAATTTCCTTTACAAAGCCAGTAGCACAACTTTCTGAGACTCCGGGTTTTTGGGCATTGCCACCATCTCCGTTTGGCTCTTACGAACCCATGTGGCACTAGGTGTTTGTGAGGCAAAAATTCGGATGGAATGTGTTACATTTCTCGAATACTGACGTTATTAGCAAAAGGATCAATTATGGAGCAACGGCAATTAGGAGATAGTGGTCTTTACACATCAGCCTTGGGGTTTGGCACCTGGGAGATGAGCACCACAATGTATGGGCATATTGATATTAAAGAGGCAAGCGATGCTGTTAGCGCCGCGATTGATCACGGTGTGACTTTGTTTGATACAGCGGAGGTTTATGGTCCTTATCATTCCGAGGAACTTTTGGGTAAAGCTCTGGGTCAAAAAAGGAAAGATATAGTCCTAGTTAGCAAAGTTGGGTTTGAATATGACGAGGATGGAAAAAATATTGGTAGGAATTCCAAATACGATAATGTAATTTCCCGTGCAGAAGGTTGCTTGGCGAGATTGAATACAGATTTTCTTGATTTACTTCTAATACACTGGCCTGATCATGACACGCCATTTGAAGAGCCAATTCGCGCGTTGGAAAAACTGAAAGAGGATGGCAAGATTCGACATTATGGCGTTTCAAATTTCACTCCAGAAATGTTGGGCGAATGTGAAAAATACGGTCATATAGCGGCAAATCAGGTCGGATATCACATGTTCGATCGCCGCATGGAGTCGGCAGTCCTTCCTTATTGTAAAGAGAACAATATTGGGTTTATGGCATACGGCACACTTGGATTTGGGCTCCTCTCTGGCGCTTTCACTCCTGAAACATCTTTTGGGGAAGGTGATTGGAGGAGCAGTGGCATGGCATTTCGACTTCCTTTGTTTCAAGAAGAAGAATTTGCAAAAGAACTTAAAGTGGTCGAGAAATTAAAGACCATTGCATATGATCACGGTAAATCAGTGGCACAGATGGCGATTGCTTGGACACTAGGACACCCTGCGGTGTCGGTTGGGCTCGTTGGTGTTCGAAATGAAAGAGAGCTTAAAGAAAATGTGGCAGCAGTGGACTGGAAGCTTAGTGAGGACATAAGGAAGGAGATTGATGCCGTGTTTGCAGATGAAAGAGTTACAACACATGTAAATACTGACCAGGCAATTTAGAGAACTGGTTGGAGATATATACTATGTCTTGTATTGTTATCGCAGAATTTAGATGCAAACCTGGGCGAGCAAAAGATTTTATTGAGCTATGCCGGACAAATTATCCCGATACTCGTAATTATGAAGGATGTGAATACATTTCCTTGTCGTTTGACCAAGATGATGAGAACACTTTTGTTATGACAGAGCAGTGGGTTTCAAGGGAGCACCACAGGATATATTCTGAATTTCGTGAAAATGATGGAACGGCAGAAATAATAGCCCCTCTGCTTATAGCGGAACCAACTTTCAGATACCTAAATCTCACAGATGCATAGCTGATGGAGTATGGATAAATCCACATAAGTGTAGCCACCCACATGTAAATACCGTTGTAATTGGGTACTAACAGCTTATAGTATTTTATTAATGCTCAAATAGTAATTATTGAATTTTATGTGTTTTAGCAAAATGATCAGTGTGAATCAGCTAATAAGAATGAAAGTCAGGTTGCTTTCGGCAAGGATAATTAACTTTATATGAGGATATTTTAGTATGTCGTCTTCTCTCAGCCTTTTTATAAAGCTAGGCCAATCGGCTGTACTAATGACTGTGCTTACCTCACTTTTTGTGATTACGGGATGTGGGCAACCTGCAGTTGGACGGGCTGTTGAGGTCGATTCACCTGAGGCCCCCACCAAAGAATTAGCCTCGGCTCCCTCACCAGCAGTTTTGGTTCCTCCTTCCACGCCAGCAGCCCAACCTCCGGTACCTTCGGGGCCGAAACCAGTTCCAACTGCCAAACTTAATCCAGCCAAGACTGTTGTGACTCTTGTGCCGACCACAGTG
>DLRJ01000028.1 GCA_002500485.1 Dehalococcoidia bacterium UBA7891 | reverse complement strand
TTTGGTAATAACTGGCCCAAACACCGGCGGTAAAACTGTCGCAATCAAGACCGTTGGGCTTTTGGCAGCCATGAACCAATCTGGCATACAAATACCTGCCGCTGCTGGCAGCGAACTCCCAATTTTTGATGGTATATATGCAGATATAGGAGATCAGCAGAGTATAACGAATTCAGTATCTACATTCAGTTCCCATATTAAAAATCTTAATGATATTTTGGATAATTGTTCTTCCCGGTCTCTACTCCTTTTAGATGAGGTCGGCTCCAGTACAGATCCTGAAGAAGGATCCGCAATAGCAAAGGCTGTCTTGGAGTATTTAGCTGAGAACAAAATACAGACACTGATTACCACTCATCACAACACTGTTACCCTAATGGCCGAATCAGACAAGAGGATGAGGAATGCAAGCTTTCAGTTAGACCCCAAGGATTTAAAACCAACTTATAAAATGGTTCTAGGCCTACCTGGACAGAGCTACGCCATGGCTGTTGCCACAAGATTAGGGTTGAAAGACGAAATAGTTAAGAAGGCAGATAAATACCTGTCTGCGGAGTTTAAAGAAATATCAGATTGGATCCAAAGAGTGACTGATGAAAAAAACAAAATTTCAGAAACAATGGGTGAAATCGAAAGCAAGTATAAAGAAGTTGAATCTATAAGATTTGAGTTGAATAAACAAATAGATTACCTAATCCAAAATAGGCAAACTATATTAGATTCAATCCATCACACTGCCGAAGAAAAATATAAGGATATTGAAACTCTTCTGAAGAAAGCTCAAATGGCCTATTCTTGGGTTAAACATGCCAACGAAAACCCAGATAAAATTAAGCAAAACATTGACGAAGTTGAAAGAGAATTACAGAGTCTACAAATTGAAATCCCCGAATCTATTACCGAGAAACCCAACGAAGAGGCTTTCCAAACTGGTGAAACGGTCACTGTGAGGGGGTTGAACCTCACAGGTGTGATCACGAAATACAATCAATTGACTCAAATGGCAGAGTTGAAAATTGGCAACCTTAGAATGGATGTAGACATTTCAAGATTGAACAAAAATCACTCTGAATATAACCCTCGCAGTTCTGCTGAGCCCGCCAGATCAGGCCACAATAAAAGTCTGATTGAACATATTTCATATAGTAATAAAATAGACATAAGAGGCATGAGGGCAGAGCCTTCATTGCAGATTATGGAAAACTTCTTAGACGAATCTTTGAAAAATGGATTGAGTAAGGTATTCATTGTCCATGGAAAAGGTACGGGTGCTCTAAGAAAAGCAATACGAGAATCTCTGGAAGGTCATCCTTTGGTTAATAGCTTTGGATCAGAGCCTGATTCCTTAGGGGAAGATGGAGCGACATACGTCCTATTGAACTGATTTTATTCTAGTTGATTTTACTTTTCTATTTCTGGTGTGACCAATATTAAAAGGGCAGGTAGTACCACCAAAGAAGATATTAAAGCGAAAGATATCATTAGGGAGGTCAGTTGACCATAAGAAGCGAACATAGGCATGGGAGCAAACCCCATTATAGCGAACCCGACTATACTAGATGCTGCTGAGGCCACCAAAGCGACACCTGTTCCCCCTGCCGCTTTTTGAACCGCTAATATTCTTGATTCATTTCGGTTTAATTCCTCCCGAAACCTTATGGTCATGTGGATAGAATAATCAATTCCAACCCCTATGGAAATCGCCCCTATCATAGCTGTCACAAAATTTAAGGAGAAGCCAAACGCATACATAACACCATAAAGCCAAGCCACAACTAATCCTATGGGAATTACAGTGACTATCGCATACCGAAAAGATCGCATAGTTATTAAGAGTAGTGTCGCTGCAGCCACTATAGCTATTGGAAGAGAAGTGTATAAGGTGCGGGTAGATTCAGATAATTGAACCTCACGTTGGAACGGTGAACCAGTCAATGCCACTTTAGACAATGATGGGTGGTTTTCTAATTTCAGAACTGAGGGAGTAATTTCCTTAAGAGCAGCAGTCACGACAGCCTGATCCCTGGTACCGGGCATCTGAAACTGAATAGTTGTTAATGCTTCTTCATTCCTTCTGAAATATACCGCACCCTGTACCTGATCAGGTCTTAGAATCAAATTCTGACTATCCCCCCACACACCCTTTTGTAAAGAATGCTCGAATATAGTAGCTATCTGTTGTTTCGTATCAGGGATACCGTTCGAAGTAGAATCGGTAATTGTTATTCCGGTAGCCTCCTCAATTGTGGCGACAGAAACTGGATTGTGCATTATGGTAGTCAAAACATTGAGAGCATTTAGACCAAAAGTAACGTCTCCACTAGGAGTTTCCCCGACTAAATTAATTCCCCTCAGTTCCTCAATATAGATCTTTATGTCGTCATAAACAGTGGGATCTGTCAAATCGCCCTTAACAAAGGTAACCCCTGGTTCACCACCAGCTATGAATTCATCAAATTTATCCAATCCCACCACAAACTCTGATTCAGAATCAAAAAAATCTTTTACATCAAAAGAAGGTGTCAACTGTAAAGCGGAATAAATTGAAAGTGCGGTTATCAGCACCGTTAAAAATATTACTTTTACTGAATTATCAGCTGCGAATGTGACGATCCTGGCGACGATATGGGCAAACCTGTCTTGACTTGGCGCTGCCATTCCCATATTTTTCGAGTCTTCAAAAACTATACTAGAAGTACTTCTTGCTAAAATAAATATTGGTACGAGAATAAGTAAAAAAATGCCCCCTCCTAGAAGGACCAACCCTATCAACCTACTGACCGCCACCAACATAATTATGGATATTCCAGATATAGAGGCAACAAGGATGGAACCTAAGATTCGATAAGTCAGCCATCTTGTAGTTTGAAAATCATATCGACTTTGAATAATAAGTTGATCCACTTTCATTGTGAGAAGTGGGGCCGCTACACCCAAAATCCAGAAGGAAGAGATTACTGCAATGGCAGCAGCACATCCAAAGTGAATTACGGCTTCAATATTGGACGATAAATTCGAGAGGAAAGCTATACTATCGCTGGCCATAGCCAGAAGAAGGGCTCCGAGAACTGAGGCATAGCCCGAGGTGAAACTAATCTTAGGATTATTACCTTGAAGCAACTCCTCACGGTATCTGCGAACCGCATGTACAATGAAATCGACTCCTAATGAAATCATACTGATTGGAACCACTAGATCTATAACCAGACCGCTTTTTAGCCCAATTAAGGCTGAAATTCCTTTTAGCCACACCATTAATATGGCAATCCCTACCCCGGTGATCGCTGTAGCCCAATATGAACCAAGGCTAAACCCAACTACTAGAACTGCAGCAATAGCTGTAAACATTATAAAGATGCCAGCTGTTTTTCCTTCGTCCAGTGATTCCAGATTTGCATCTATTGCGATTCCCCATACTTCATAATTTTGGCTGGAACCCGACATAACCGAACCCACACTTCGATTCAAATGTTCCTTATTAATGACATCTGGACCCCCTCCCATACCGATCTCCAGCCCAGCTCCACCAAGTTTGGAATTATCTGCTATAACGTGAAAAACCATTGCTGGAGAAACCCAGTAGTCAATTTCTTGACCTAGGACAATTTTTTTTGTAGAAGAAGCTTGAGTCGAAATCAAATCTTTTACACTAGCCAGGCGAGAATCAGACATTATGTGATGGAAAGCTATCTTTATTTGTTCTTCGCTAGCAGATTCCAGATACAAACCTTGATTCGCAAGGGTAATCTCGATGGTTTCCAAAACAGAAATGATCCCATTGATTTGCGTTGCTAGCTCAAAGTCATAGTAGCTAGCAAGGTATGATTGTTTTTCCAAAGTTCCCCTTGGTTTACCTTCTTCTGTGACAGATAAATCACCATCAACATCTAATGCAACTAAACGATCCCTATTTAACTTCAACTCCGAAAGCACTTCCCGAGAAATAACATCGCCTTTTTTTGCCTGCAACACAAAACTCGCAAAATGGAATGGAGTAGGAAATTTATCAGCAATTTCCTCCTGAAGTTCATAAACTTCATCCGGAGGATTCGGGGAGGCTTGTTCTTTCGGGGCCAAAAAAAACAAAGGGGAAATCAAAAGCAAGGTTAGAAACAAGGTTACTATTAGAATCATATATGGATGATTCGCAAGAAAGGTGGCTATAACGAGATTTAATTTCAATTAACTGGCATTCCCTAGCAAACTGGAAAAAGAACCATCAACAAAAGCTATCCCTTAATAGTCTCATTAAATATCCGTAAAAGGATAGAGGGTCTTATAATTCAGAAGGCTGACAGTAGGAGTTAACTTTATTTATGAAAATAGTATTTATGGGAACACCATATTTCACCATCCCTGTTCTGGACAAAATTTCATCCAATGGCCATGACATAGTAGCTGTCTACACTCAACCAGACAGAACATCAGGTCGAGGAAGAAAAGTCACTATGAGTGCGGTAAAGGAATATGCCATATCTAAAAATTTGCGGGTGCTACAGCCGCAAAATTTCCGGAAGGACCTTTCCCAAATTCATATACTAGATAGTTTTAAAGCAGACATTGCTGTAGTAGCCGCCTATGGAATATTGCTGCCCTCTGAAATATTGGATCTGCTTCCGCATGGTTGTATAAACCTCCACCCATCCCTATTACCAAAATACCGAGGGGCTTCACCCGTATCAACAGCTATTCTTGAATCGGAAAAAGTTACTGGAACCACAATTATGCAACTAGATTCCGGAATAGATTCAGGCCCTATACTAGCCCAACAAGAGACCCCAATTGGTGAAGAGGAACTGTGTAACGAATTAACAGAGAAATTATTTTATTTAGGTGCCGATTTAATAGTGGAAACAATTTCAAAATTAGCAAAAGGAATAATAGTGCCCCGACAACAGGATCATGAAAATGCCACCTACACGAAAAAACTAGTCCGCCAAGATGGTCTGGTAGATTGGAAAGACGGCGCTGACGTAATATTGAGAAAAATCAGGGCACATCACCCTTGGCCCGGTTCATACACCTATTTCAATGGGAAAAATTTAAAGATCATAGAAGCAAGGATTTCAGAAAATTACAACTTGGGACCCGGATGTGTCTCAGTTCAAGATAACGCAGTGTATATTGGCACTTCCGATGATTCCTTAATCGTATCGCAACTACAAAGCGAAGGGGCAAAAATTACTTCGGCAACTGATTTCGCAAGAGGCCACAGGGATTTTGAAAATTCCATTCTGGGTTAAGTATCTCCAAGCCTCAACATTTTATTCAATACGAGTCTCCGTGCCAGGAAAATCAGGGATCCTATGACGGTAGCAAAAATTAGGACCATCACAGCATACGTTATCGATAGATTAACCCAATCTACTTGTATCACAAACGGTGGAATTACCTGATTACCATAATCATCACTACTTAAAAACGGCATAACCGCCGCTGATAATCTTCCTCCCATCCAGGTTCCAACGACCATCCCTAGCACTATTATTAAAACCTGTTCCACCCAAATAGTAGTTATGAGCTGACGAGTAGAAAACCCAAGGGTTCTAAGTAACGCAAACTGGAACCGCCGGTTTCTATATGATATGTAGGCGTGAGAAAAAAATCCGATCGCGCTTAAAAGCAAAATCGAACCAAATGCGATTACCAATATTGCATGCCATCCGGCTTTGACTAAAGGATCGACGCGATTGATCTCAAGCATTGATTCTGTATCCCATAATTTGCCGTAAGGGAAAGGGGAATCATTAATCAAATCCTCTTTGAGGCCCGTCTTGGTTTCATTTGTAATCCCATCCTCATAATCGATCCAAAGCTCGTTTGGATCAGTACTCCCAAACAAAGACCCAATATTAAGCTTATGAATCAGTGGGTCCAGCCCAACTACTATAAAATCATCCTCAATAGGATTGAGAGTAGGAAAGTACCTGACTTTATCGCGCAATACCACGTCAATTCGGTGACCCCCAATCGACAACTTTAGCTGATCACCCAAAGAATATTGAGTGTTAATTAAAAAGTCGGAATTAACAATGGCAGAAATAGGACTAAATTGTGTAGAAGGATAAATCCCTCTCATCGTCATTGGAGGACCTTCAGACCATGTAAAAATGGCTGAAGCATCTGATCTCGCACTTATTTCTGAAATTCCTAACCTATCGTTTGCAGAGGAGGTGGAGGAGTCTATTGTTTGCCAACCATTAATATCTCTGAAATCCTCCAGATTAATCACTTCACCAGTTGCCAACCTTACCCTCACACTATCCATCAAAATAGAACCGGAAGTTAATTTTTTTTGAGGATTAGTTTCAACTATACCTATCGACATCAATGTCAGAGGTCGCGTAGGAAACAGTTGAAATCTTCCTCTTCCTCTACCAAAGATTTCAACTTGCTTCAGTGTCCATCCACCACTGTCCAGCCTACCTAAATCGAATGAAAAATATCTGCCATTTTTGTCTTTCATTCTAGCTACCAACGCCGTAGTTGGTCTATTTGTATCAGATTTAACCAATACTCCAAATGATCGTGACTTATCAGGCAATTCAATTCCTTTGGTATCCGTCTCTTGCAGTGTATTAGAAATTTCTGATAGTGAAGATTCTGAGAAATCGTCCCGATACCACACACTTTGTTCAAATTTATTAGTATCGATGCCAAGGACAGCTATAGAATCAGACCCAAATGTTTTTGTTACATCAGTACTCATCATCCGAGCTGACGCGCTAACGGCAGACACACCATCCATGGACTCTATTTTTTTTGTGAGGGGCTTACTTAACCCGCTGGAATTAAGTGAAACTGAACTTAGCCTCACATCAGAACCGTGGGAATAGTAAACACGGTCTTCAAAATTTTTGTTGAGGGTCCCACCGAAACTGGAGACAAAAATACCTAGCCCTGTCATCAAAATTAACAGTAAAACTAGTCTGGAATAATTAGAAGGATTTCGTGAAATTTGCCACATGATCAAAGCAACACCAACCGGTAGATACCTAGACAACAGCCGGCTTGCAATACTCATAACAAGTGGGAATATCCTCAATATAACTAAAGCAGAGGCAATCAACATAATGGCTGGGACAGCTAACATAATTTGATTGACCTTAACATCCCCCAATAAGCCCCGTGCTGCCATAGAACCTTGCTCATTCAATTGATTAAATAAAAATAGAGAAACTATTAGGACTATGACATCGATGTAGTACCTAGATATGATCGTGAGCCGATTAGGCCTATTCGATTTAGTTCTTTCATCAGACACCATCAATCTTGATGCTTGAATGGAAGGAATCATTAAAGCAAGAAAACTTAAAACGCCACCTAATATACTCATGAATAAGGCTGGATAAGTTAACCTGGCAGAAAGAAAAGTACCATCATTGATTTCATGGAATCCCGGTAAAAATCCCAACAGACTTATTCCGCCTACGGCAATCAATGGACCAAGCAAGGTGGCAAAAAATGAAATGGTAGCTCCCTCGATCACAAATACACTCAATATTTGTGACGAACTAGCACCTCTACTTCTAAGTTTGGAAACTTCAAAACGTCTCTCTTCAACCACCAGTGAAGAGAGTGCCACCACATAATAGAGCACCACAAAGGTGATCATTATCAAGACGACATACATTTGCAGTTTAGTGAACAAAATACGTGTGTCGTATCTTTGCAAAGACTTATCTAGCTCAGTGCGAATGACAAACCTATTTAATTCTGAGTCTAATCGGTTCCCAAAATAGGTTATATTCGACGCCAAATTCGAAGCATTTGAGGAATTGATACTTCCCCTGTCAATGTCAAACATCCAAACGTAGGTGGTTTCTAAATCAAGAAATTTTGAGGCAAGATGTCCCATATAGACATCTTCATTCAAATACAACGGTATGGTTTTGAATGCATCACTAGCTGCATACATGAATGCCTTTTGTTCAATAGACCAATACAAATCATCTTGGTTGTTTTTTTCAAAGGTTCCGACAACTTCCGCTGTTACATGGAAAATAGAATCGTCCCAATAAGGCACAGCAGATATGCGATCGCCAATCTGAAGTCCAAAAATTGCAGCGTCCTCGACATTCACTAATACTTTAACAACAGGAATATCTTCTAATAATTCCCCGGTGACATTCCCCGGAAACAACCCGTCCGTTATGGTGATATGGGACTGCAAGTTTGGTAGGTATGCGAAAAATGTTCGCATATTATCTTTTCCTGCATCTTGTTCCTGGCCCTGGTAACTGAAGAAAAAGGTTGTGGTTCTTCCTCCATGTAAAATTTCATTAACATGAGAAGAAAGCAATCCTTCGGAAAAAGAATGGATTCTTTCATTCAAAATTGATGCTTCCTCAACGTTAGTTGGACCCTTTTCAGCCTGCACTAATATGTTTATCTCTTCCTTATCTAGGGATTTAAGAACATCAGCCAGGGCTATCTCTTTAAGTGAATCAAAAAATACCACGGTGCCTGACATAATGGAACAAGCCAAAACTACCCCAATAATCACGGTAGACAAGGTTCTCCAATTCACTACCAATCGTTTTACTATTAGGGGCCAAACCCTGATAATTTTCGCAAACCCCTCTATCTCCATCATTTAATCTTCCAACCTGGACAAAGTCCCAAGATTCAGTCGGAAAAAATAAAGACTGACCCATATGACCATAAGCGTAAATAGGGCAAAAAAAGTGCCTGCACATATTAACAATGAGAAGAAATCAATCGTGATTAAGGCCGGAGGGACCAAGGATACAGCATTGTCCGTAGTAGCAATTGCTGAAACCATAAGACGGGTCATGCCCACTCCCGTCCAAGTTCCTAAACCTACACCCAATAGAATTAATAGTATCTGCTCAACAAAAATCATTCTAAAGCTTTGCGATAAAGTCATCCCTAAGGAACGTAAAGTACCCATTCTAGATTTGATTTGACCTGACAAAAAGATCATATGAATGAAATACCCAAGAAGTGCTATGTAGAGAGCAACTGTGATGGAAATTGATGACATCAATTTCCATCCAGCTGAGATAAGTGGGTCATTGTCTAATTTTTCTAATAACCTTTTTGTAGCATGAACTTGTCCACCCTTCCCAACTTCGTCGGAAATAGCAGCTATCGTGTCATCGACAGATTCATTTAGTTCCAGAAAAATTTCGTTGGCAGAGCTCATACTATGTGGGTTAGTCAACGAAGATAAGTACATAACAGCATCCAGATCTGCCAACAAAAATCCACCGGTTCCAGGATCTAGCGTTGGGAAAAAATCTACTACACCCGTTATTTTGCCAATAACTAGGGTTTGCGAGATATCCAGGAATAAATAATCTCCAAATCCAAATCCGCTATTATCAACAAATGTCTGACTTACAACGACAGGTAAATATGATCCATAGGTTCCCCAAAATAAACCTCTAATCCCATTGTTCATCTCTTTGCCAAACTCGAATGAAAATCCAAATCTACCTGTTACTGCAGCTTCTTCCTCAATGGAGATAGAATCGCCTGGCCCACTGGAGGTAGGGATAATCACCCATTCAGAATAATCCTCAAAATCCTCTAATATGACCTCTTCACTATTCAAAATAGCAAACAAATCGTCAAAAAACATCTTTCCGGGAGTACCCGATGCACCAAAGCCTGGCTCACTTATTTGTACCGAAACCAATTGGAGCGGTTCGACAAGAGAGTCTGGAATCACAGCTTTATTCTTGGACCACTTAGAAGGATCAGCTGTACCCAGTGTTATAACCTTATATTTAAGATTCGCATCTCTTAGTATCAACCACAGAGATACCAGTGGATAATTGGAGTCAGGTTTAACATTTATACCTATTTCTGTGGCGCCGATCGGTATCTCGATGGCCGGAGTCATTACTTCACTTGGGATATCGCCGAACACAATATCAGTCGACTGCGCCGAAAAATCTTCCCGTCCCCATAAGGTAATTTTCTCTGTTTCAAAAGCTAAATAATTAAATGTGAAAGAGTCTGCCCCTTGGCCAATATTCCCAATACCTCTTTTCGCTTTTGAAAATTTTTGAACACCTGGAAGATTTCCCAAAAAATTAGAGAGGCTAGGTAGGGAATGAATTCGACCCACCGACCCAAGCGAAGAAAGAACTATCCTCGCGTCCGACCCCACATCATAGGCGATTTTATCTCTATAGCTGTGATCTAAAGTTGATCCTAATGCAGCCGATAAAACTGCCACACCAGATGACAATACCAAAAGAACGACTAACCACGTGTACTGTAAGGGGTTTCTAGACATATTCCACAGCATAAGAGATATCCAGGGTGGATAGTATTTTTTGAAGCTACTCAACAAAAAGAAAATGCCTGTCAGTAAACTCGTAAAAGCCAAGACCCATTTTGTGAGGGAGAAGAGTATGACATCCCCTTCAGGAGTATAAACCCCGTATATTAACGATGCTCCAAGTATGAAAATAAAAGAAATATATTTACTGGATTTATTTGATGCTTTAAAACAGGCCAACAAACCAATTAAAAGTAGTAGGAAAACAAATGCCGGTAACAAAAATCCCAATTTATCTACATTGGTTAATAGATCGTAACAAATATTCAATGACAAAAATATTACTGAAAGAGTACCCATTAACAAGATGAGACTTGAAGATTCTCCCGTCATAAATTTAACGAGGATAGGAAATATTCTGAAAGACAAAATAGCGACAGAGAAGAGCAGCAAAATCGGGGCAAATAACAGAGCCTCATTTATACCTGAAACTCTTTCTAATCCTCCTGATGAAAGCTGTCCTCTGGCTTTAATTTCATACAAGAGAACAGAACAAATGAACAGAAAGGCAAAATCGAGATAATACTTTTGAATAAAGGTCACAGATTCGGGTCTACCCAAATAACGTCGCCTGGTAACTATTCGTCCTGAAGTTCGTAGAATGGGAGGTAATAAAAAAGCCATGAAACACAATACCCCAAACCCAAATGAGAGTATGAAAGGAGTCCAAGACAACGTTGTTGGCAATAATTTACCATCTGAAATACTGTGGAAATAAGGCAATATGCCCGACAAAGATACGAGGCAGAATGCGAGAATCGGAGCGAAGATGGTTGAGACCAAAAACAACAAAAGCCCTTCCAGCCCATATTGCCTGAAAACAGTGAACCGAGAGGCGCCTCGGGTCTTTATTAGAGAGATATCTGCTTCTCTGGCCGGTATCAGGTATGAACTTATCATAAATACAAAATATAAAAGGGAAGAACCTATCACAGCAAAAAGTAATAGCAAAGGAATACTGGAAAAGAAACTTTGGGTTCTAAATTCCTTTAACATCAAAATTATCCCAGATCTAAGTTGAAACCCCGGTATTTGTTTAATAAGCAGTCCGTCAAGACCATCAACAGAACTGGACATTTCAGCCCTAGTCCATTCTCTTAAATTTAGGTTGTTGATCTGCTGATTCCAATGTGCCTCAACCATAGCCCCCGGGTAAGCCAGCGGAATTGAATTCATCATAGATTCTTCAGATATAAAAAGAGCTAAATAATATTTTTGGTCCTCCCACCATTTATCAGGCACCTCAGAGCCTTCATCTTTAGGAATCACCGGAATTAGAAATCTATCTATATCGTCTTCCCATATGGGATTATATGGATCTAAGGCCTCAAAAATTCCACTCACCCTAACCCCCAATTTGATCCTGCTGTCGGGATAGGGAAGTCCTAGTAAAACATCTCCGTATTCAATTGAAAGTTTTTCCGCCAAATCTGTAGAGAGAGATACCTCTAGTAAAGGCCCATCTGGATGGTATTGGAAATCCGAAGTTGGGGGTGATCCTACGATGTAATCAACCTCTTTCTTCATACTCTGGAAACTGTGAAAATACCCCTCAAGTGATCTTATGGGGCCTTTCTCTAGGTCCCTTATCGCTGAATCCGATGACCTGTAGAAGCTAAACCCATCGGTTTTTAGATACCGGTTTAAACCAACAACTGCTTCTGAAAAATGCAAATTCACGGCTTGCTGTATTAATTCATCTGAATGAAAAATACGTTCCTTGCTCAGGGCCATTGAAGGGACGAACATATCCAGTGCCAGATAGTTTTCAGACTTATTTTTGGTAGTCAAATCTACCATCTGTCTTACGCCTTGTTGATCCAAGGCAGCCAAGTACATTGGTGCAGAAGACATCAAGGTAGTAGCTACAAGCATGCCAGATAGTATGGATAAAATGAGGCGGCGGTCATTGAATGATCGCCTTACAACTAGCAAGAAAAAGTTTAGCGATTCCAATTTTGCGATATTACCCTCACGAACCTGGTGAAATTATCCTTTGTAGGGGCTCGAACTATAGATTCAAAGGCAGACCAACCTCCTCCACCTGGCCTATAAACCTCAACAGAATCCATCACACTCAGACCATATCCACCCATGATAAACACCTCGCCATGGGTAGCAAGATCTGGGCAGTTAAACCCATTTTTACTATCAAACTGATAAGACACATGACCCATCCTGGCTTCCCTCATACTCCCAGCCGATTTCCACTGCCCAGATTTCATATCAAATATTTCTGCAGTACCTGATGGGGTGTTATAGTCATCAGTTCCCCCAGTGATGAGAATATTTCCGTCCTTAAGAATTATGGCGGAATGGTGTGACCTTGCTTCTGACATATCAGGTAATTTATTCCATTTATCAAAACTTACATGATATTTTTCGGATGACGGCAAAGAAATGCCCTCAGAACCATATCCACCGATCGCATAAACATTCCCATTTTTATCTTTGAGAAGCCCATGGCCACTACGGGCTTCTTGCATCGAGGACAACGATTCCATTGAAGAATTCACCGAATCGTATTTTTCAACCGATGACAACGGTAACCCATCATCCCCGACGCCACCCGAGATCAAAACAGTTTTGTCATCAAGCCAAACCATTGAATGCCCCCATCTCGCGTCTCTCATTGGAGGGCCAACATCCCATAAATTATTGTCTAAATCAAAAATCCACGTATCCGATGTGGCACTTGAACCATTCCAACCACCGGTGATAAATAACCTCCTTTCTCCAATATGAATAGCCGAATGCCTCTCAAGAGGTACCGGTACTGGCATAGCAGGGACCCACTCATAAGAGCCAGATTTATTCGGCTGTAGAATCTCAACAGAATCTGATTGAAACGAAGGATCAATGTATCCCCCTGTTACTACCACGGACCCGTCGGAAATTTTGGTAGCTGAGTGGGCAAATCTAGGTACATTCATTTTCCCTGTTGTTTGATACCCACCAGTGGTGGCATTAAACAAATATGCTAAATTAAAAGAACTACCATCATTTCGTTTTCCTCCTACTATTAGAACATTTTCACAATCCAAAGGAATTGCTGTATGGCCCCATAAGGCAACAGGCATTTTCCCTTTTATACTCCAGGACCCTGAGTCAGAATCGTACAGCTCCACCCTCGTTAAATTAGTAAACAGGCCTGCCTTGCCACCAATTACTAAAACTTGCCCGTCATTGAGAGGAACAGCAGAATGCATGTGCCTAGGGCCCATTAGGTTCTCAGTTTTCACCCACCCTTTTTCCACATCATAAATTTCAGAATAACTGATCGGTACGTACGTAAAACCACCAGCTATTAAAACCCTTCCATCAGAAAGCAAAGAAGCAGTATGGCCGGTTCTCTCATATTTCATTTGCCCTGCCGACACCCAGGTTTCAGTGTCAGGATCAAAAATTTCAGACTCGAGAGCAGGCGAAGAATTATTTGTTCCTCCAGCCACGAGAACTCTACCGTCATCAAGCAAAGTAGCAGTATGCCCCCATCGAGGGGTTAACAAAGAGGATGATTTTTCCCAACTGTCGTTAGCCGGATCATAAATCTCAGTTAAGGTCGCAGCGCCATCTTCACAATAATATCCCTTAGTTAGCCCAACTGATGGGAGAGTCTCACCTGAATTTTCACACAGTAAAAGGGGATTCTCATTTGATTTTTCTATTGGTATTTGGCCACCAACCACTAATATCATTCCATTTTTCAATGTGGTGACAGAATGGCCGATTCTCGGCAAAAGGGATTCTCCTGAAGATGTCCAATGCTGAAGAACTGGGTCATATATTTCTGCAGAAGAAAGTAACCCTGAAGTATTAGCCCCCCCAACTACAATTACTCTCCCATCTAGGAGATTGGAGGACGCATGTTGTGTTCTTGGTTGTAGCATATCCAAAGAAGAAGTCCACGTGTCAGTATTTGCATTGTATACAACCGTAGATGGCGTTATATTTTCTCCGTCCTCCCCCCCTGCGATTAATAACGACTCCCTACCAATTAGATTAGCTGTATGCCCAAACCTGGGATTTGGCAATGGCTCTCCATTAACCCAACTACCATTTTCGGTGTCATATATTTCAAGTGAACTGATTCCTCCGTTATCCGATTCACCCCCTACTACCAAAATTTTTCCACTAGCTACAAAAGTGGCTGTATGATTAATTCGTGAGTTGAATATACTCCCGGGAGCAACGGGAGAACCTGGACTAGAGATTGGATTCGAGGTCTGCACAAAATCATATTCATCATGTTTTGTAAATTCATCACACCCGAGAATGGCGAGTAAGAGATATAAAATTGTAGTTAAAAGCAGGTATCGAAGTTTTGACTGACCTAGCATAACGATGGACTCCAAGTGCATGTTCAAAACACTTAGCGAGAATTTTAACATCTGCTTAGCAGTTAACTCTGATCTGGACATCCGGTTTATACTTAGGGTATATATTGATGTCGACTAAAAAGTTAACTGTAATAGAAATGACGAATTCATTAGCACAAGCAACATACGAACTTTCAAGTGAATCACTCCAAAACATGACCTTGGATCTCGGTCAACTCCCAAATGAGCTGACTGAATTCTCGCTACTCAGAGAGAGTATTTTGGATAATAGGACCATGGCTACTCATGGATTCCCTGGTAATACAGAGGAAAGATATGATGAGGCAGGTCGCCTTACTGGGTACTTAAGGGAATTTGCATCACCGTCTGCCGTACCACAGAGTAAGGACGGTTCAGATATTGTGGCCGCTACAGTTGTCCACCTTTTCAAGGACCAAGAATACTCTGAAAAATGGATGACAGATACTTTTGTTGCACAATTTAGAAATAATGTAGGTAATGAAGTTGGAGAAAACCAAATTTTGGTTGCTGTGGAAGAACTCGAAATCGATGACTTTTATGATAGATCCATTGGGATAAGAGCAGTTCAATCTGGTGAGGAAGGAATTTTATCCACAACTGTTATCGATTTTAAAATTGGGCGACTTTTAGGGGTTTCCTTTGTAGTAACCATTGGTGACCATGGTAGAACAGAGCTCACTACCATGCTTGGCCTAGAACTTGAAAGAAATATTGTGAGAGAACTTCTAGCCACCAGCTAGGGAAATATATAACTGGAAATCAATACCAATTATGTGCAGAAGGTAACCCGATTTTAGGTTCTAAAGTTTCTAAATGAGATACGACCACACTAGTAGTACCATCCTGTCGTGATATTTTTCCTGTAGCCAAAATAATAGGGTCTTCTAAAACTCTCATATACTTCTTGTGTATGTCTGGCCAAAGTATTAATTGAATATCTGAACTTTCGTCTTCTACGGTAACAAATATGGCTCCCTTGTACCCCCTTGGGTGTTGCCTAGCAATTCCCATCCCACACACAGATACTGATTCACCCTCTCTCATTGAATAGGCATCATAAGTACTCGAAACGTTCGAAGGTAGAAGAGGTCTAATAAAATCCATAATATGGCCTTTCGGGTACATATCTATAGCCTTATATTCCAATATCATTTTTTCATAGCTGGAAAAGTCAGCTAGACCAGGTATATTATCGTCCATCGAAATCGGTAAGGTTATTTGCGACCCAGACGGACCTTTATAAAGCCCTGATTCCCATAAAGCCAATCTACGATTAGATATAAGGGAATCAAATGCCCCAGAAAAAATTAATGATTCAGCTGAATCTGGTTTTATTTGAACCCTGCGAATAAAATCGCCCACAGAATTAAAAGGGCCTCGAACATTACGCTCATCTATAATATTTTGGGAATTTTGTATGCCAATATTTTTAACAAATTCCAGCCCAATTAGAAGTGAATTCCCATTAACCGTACATTTGTTTTGGCTATGATTAATATCAGGATTATAAAAATCGACTCCAAATTTCCTCGCATCTTGTTTGATGGTCTCCAAAGGATAAAATCCCATGGGCTGATTATTCATAAGACTGACATAGAATTCTAATGGATAATGAGTTTTTAACCACGCCGACTGATATGCTGAAACAGCAAAAGCATGAGAATGAGACTCCGGAAACATATATTGCCCGTTTATTTTAGAAAATATTTTGTGAGCTATTTCTTCTGAAACCCCTTTTTTAATCGCACCTTTTACAAATTTATGCCAGTAACCTTTAATAAGACTCTCATTATTAGTTTTAGCAAATCCTCTCCGCATCTCATCTGATTCAGCCTGACTTATTCCTGATATATCTGATATTAGCTGTACTACCTGTTCTTGCCACACAATAATCCCACAAGTCCGCTCAAGGGCACGTTGTTCTAAATGATGATCATATTGCCACGGTGTTCCATGTCTATATCGCTCCACAAACTGTGAAACTGAATTACCCTGCACACCTACCCCAGGCCTTATTAAAGCAACTTGATAGGCAAGGTCATTCAAACTTCTTGATAGAAGACGTTGGCCCATCTTTAACTGTGCAGGCGATTGGAGAAGAAAAACGCCTTTTGATAAACCTGTGTTTATCATGTCAAAGACCTCATTATCTTCTGGAGTTACTTGAGTAATATCAACTAACTTACCTGTTGTGTTTTGAATTAAAGATATAGATTCATCTATTTGATCCAAAACAGGAAGAGAGAGTATATCTATTTTTGCAAACCCTGCATCAGCAATACTATCTTTATCCCAATCAATGATGTATCTACCTTCAATTGCGCTTTTTCTAAAGGGGACCATATCTGAAATGGGAGAGGAGCTTAGAATCATTCCCCCTACATGCTGACCCAAAGTCTTGGGAGCGTCTTTAAGCTGAGGGGCAAGAGAAATTATATTTTGCCATTCCGGTAAATCAACGGCATTTTTAAATTCTGGAATAGACAACATCTCATCTTTCAAGGAGGTAGGGTCTGAATTATGGATTTTTTTTGAAAGATTTCTAATATCTACATCCGATATTCCAAAAACTTTACCTAAATCTTTCAAAATTCCTTTTAACTTATACCTGGTTATCATACCTGTGAGTACTGCAAATTGAGGTCCAAAATACTCATGGATTCTAGGTATTAATTCTTCTCTTATTGACCTAGGAAAATCTATATCGATGTCGGGTAATGTTTTTAAATCCTCTGGTACAAATCTTTCTAATGTTAAGTTGTACAGTAAAGGGTCAACATGAGATATACCTATTAAATACCCGGTTAACATGGCAACTGAAGATCCTCTACCTCTTCCAGGTGACCTGCTTTCTATAGGTTCCTCTGAATCCAACTTACCCATATCAACGCTTATTTCTCGTGCTATAAGAACAATTTCACGGTATAAAAGCATGAAGCCTGCCAAGTTATGTTTTTTTATAAGTCTCAACTCTTCTCTCAATCTATTGTCTACAGAATTACTCACCGCACCGTAGCGTCTCTGCGCAGCTTCATAACAAAGACGACTAAGATACGTAAAGGGAGTGAATCCATCTGGAACACTGGGTGATGGTAGTTCATAACCAAGATCAGAAGATAAATTAAACTCACACATATCAGATATAGCGAGAGTATTTGTAATGGCCTTGGGGATAGATTTAAACAACCGCTGCATCTGAGATTCTGATTTTAGATAAAACTCGGAATTTATCTTAAGAAGGTGAGTTAATTTATCTAAATTCGTATTACTTCTAATTGAAGTGAGCACATTTTGTAACTTGTATCTATCAGCAATATGGTAATGAACATTATTCGTTGCAACTAACGGAAGTTTCATATCTGATCCTATAGAAATTAACGAATTTATACGACTAGAATCGCCATACATAAAATTACGATTTAACTCTATATAGATAGAATCATCTTCAAAATACTCCCTGTACTTATTAAGTACAGCTTTTGCTCTATCTATTTTGTGTTCTTTAATAGCGTTTGAGATTAGGCCATTCTGTGCGCCAGTGAGTAGTATGGTCCCAGAGGCATATTCAGGTATATGCATAGGGTCTAACTTAGGGTCCCTACGATCCGACCCGTTAGCTAAAGTGAGTAATCGCGATATGTTGGAGTATCCGATCCTGTTTTTAGCTAATAAAACTATGTGAGAATTATCCTCAAGAATTATTTCAGCACCTGTTATAGGTTTTATCCCGAAATGATCAGATTGCCTAGAAAATTCTAGAGCCCCACACATGTTGTAATCCGTAAGAGCCATCGCAGGATAGGCTAGTTCATAAGCTCTAGAAAGAAGTTCATCTATATGGGAAGCCCCTTCACCAAAAGAATAAAAACTATGCGCATGCAGTTCTACATATTTAGAGCTGACATGCATCAGTAGTTTTGACGATACCAACGTTTTTTAACACTATCTTTAAATATCGTCATAATCTTATGGTCAGGTGTACTGATACTATAATAAGTACGACTGATCGGATCCGAGATCCACCATAAGTCAATCTTCCAGATGTCTAAAACTTTAACTTTTAGATTATATCCATTAGATAGAGATAGAAATTTAGGGATATTGTTTAGTTCTTGAACCGTGATTTTTTGAGGTAGATTAATAGACATAACAGAAAATTTCGTATCAGGATCTATAGAAACCTGTAGTGCCCTTCGCTCAGGAACTGGATGCTCTGGATTCACAGTAAGAAGCTTGTGAAGAGAATTCTTGGCAGGTATCTTCTTGCGGATATGACGGTCTACTTTAATTAACTGATCTTTTCTTTCATCAAGGTGATCACGAATTTCTTTGAAGGCACGATATTGAATACCATGCTCTCCAACAAAATCTGTAATTGTAATCGAGATATCTTCAATTAATCCGGGCAATTCCAAATTTTCTAGCTCTGATCTAAGCAATAAACATAAGTCATTGGAATTACCAACTGGCCTCTTTAAGATCAAACTTTTGGTCCAAACCGGAGATCCAATAAGTTCAAGCAAGATGGATATTTTTCTAATATATTTACTTCTTAAAACAGGTCGAATAAAAGCTTTCTGTATTAAAAATTCTAACGCTGTAAAAAGAACGGAAAGAGAATCAGAAGGAAATGGTAAAGATAGCTGTTCGGTTATATCTTGAACAGGTTTATTAGAAGAAATGTAATCACTATTTTCAACACGAGACAACGATAAGGCTCTACAGCCTTCATCTCCAAACTTAGAATAAATCGACCCATAATCTTGAGCTGCTATATCACCAATTGTATGCATACCAAATTTATGGAAATTAATAATGCTACTTCTTTTAATAGGCAATATATCCACATTAAAAGTAGCTAAGAAAGAATCAATATTTTTTAATATTTTTGTAGACCCGCCGGGGGTAGAAGAAAAGGCTGCGGCATATGCAGAAAATTTATTTACAGATATCCCAAATCTTGGTTCTAGAAAATATGGGACTGAATCCAATATATGAGTAACTAATTTAGCTTCACCTCCATATATTTCACTCAATCCGTGCATATTTATATAAATAACCCCCAAATTTGATCTCTCAATTTTTGGAGTTATTCTTGCAATATTTGATATAACTGAAGCGAAGATTTGTTCGTAATTTTTACTATCAAATTCAAATTTTACGGAATCAGGATATCTGGACAATGCAGACGAAAGTGGAATTCCTTTTGAAATATTCTTTATAGTTTTAGAAAAATCTTCAACTACAGGTAATTTAGTAGATTCGCGAGAATACAAAATAACCTCATTATTAGAGAGTTCAGGATTTTTATTGATTTCTGACTTAACTCCGAAATGAGTCATTAAAAGACATCCGATTTTAGAATTTTCGTTAGGCATATTTTTAAATTGTTTTTTATATGTTGATAAAGCTAGGGGTATAATTATAATAGAACTTATGTTCTATTTTCAATACTAAGATAATAGGATGCTTTTGTGTATTTCAACAAAATTGACTGTGTTTCTAGCTAATGTTATGTTCAAGGTAGACAAAGACATTTTCACAATAGCGAGGGGCAAAATGAGCGTTACAGTCGGCACTGGCAATTTTAAATATGAAGCCGTAGATTCATGGCCAATACTACCTGGTGGAGCCACACTGATAGAAACACCCGGAGTGGCAGTAGACTCACAAGATGAAATATACACATTCAGCCGCAATACTGACCATCCAGTAATGGTTTTTAATAGAGATGGCAACTTCTTAAGGGGATTTGGGGCAGGTATATTCAGCAATAGAACACACGGAATTTTGATAGGGCCTGATGATACTGTCTACTGCGCGGATGATGGAATCCACACAATAACTAAGTTCACTAGAGAAGGTGAACTACTCATGACAATAGGCACTCCAGGTAAATCCTCCGAAATATGGAAGGGTGAACCTTTCAACCGTCCAACACATGCTGCGGTATCAAAAAAAAGTGGGGATATATTCATAACCGACGGATATGGAAATTTTCGAGTTCATAAATATTCAGCTGAAGGTAATTACATCAAATCATGGGGAGAACCAGGTATAGAACCTGGCCAATTCCTCAGGCCTCACAATATAGCTGTGGACGACAACGACAGGGTCATAGTTGCAGATCGTGAAGCCCATCGAGTACAAATTTTTGACACAGATGGCAATGTTATAGATGTTTGGAACAATATATTCATGCCCAACGGGCTGACTATTGGCCCAGACGGAAATATATATATTGGCGAGCTACCAGGTATGACACAAGCAGATCCTACTCCTCCTAACCATGGCCACAACATAAGTATCATAAGTCCTTCCGGTGAAAAACTCGGAAGAATTGGGCACCCTGAAGAAGGCGAAGAGCCGGGTAAATTCATAGCACCTCATGGTATCGGCGTAGATTCACACGGAGATATATATGTTGGTGAAGTTTCATATACCATCAGAGGCAGCCATATGAATCCTCCAAAAGAACTTCGTAGCCTAAGTAAACTTAGAAAAGTAACTTAGCCTTTTAAGTCAGGTCGTCAGGTACAGGCCATCCATCAGGTATATGTTGCAAGTCATCTTCTACCTTGTACACATTCATTCCACGTGCCTCGTAATTGGATAAAGCGTATGGATGATCTAGACTACAAGTATGCAGCCATACCCGAGATGCCCCCATGGAAAATGCATCGTCCAAAGCATTTGTCAAAAGGTGACCACCCAATCCGCTTCCAAGGTATCCTGGGAGTAATCCGAAGTAAGATACTTCCACATTGTTATTATCTTGGGGATCCAACATATAAAACCCAATGGGCCTATCTGAAAGTTCCATAATCCACAAAGATATACATGAATCTGAAATCCACTCCTCCCACTCATTTAAACTCCAGTAATACCTATCAACCCAGTACCATTCCCTACCAACTGTCCTATAGAGCCATTGGGCAAAAGCAGGATCTGGTTCTCTAACCTTCGTTATTTTTAAATCGCTCTGAACAATCAACTTTCGATTGATATTTTCTTTTGAAAATATTTCCAGATAATGCACGATCATAGGAAAATCTATCATGACAATTTATATCTGTTTAGCAGCTCCATATTTAATTCGAATCCAATACCGGGCCTGTCAGGCACAGTAACATATCCATCAGTGTCAGGAACCATTCGTGGTATAAACATCTCTGCCCTAAGTGGGTCAACTGCAACCGGATAGTATTCCAAAAATTCCCCATGTGGTATACCAGCAGCAAGAGGTAATTGAAGTTCCTGACAGCCATGTGGAGCTATCGATACGCCTTTTTCTTTAGCTAGATCGGTTATATCTTTAGCAATGTCATATCCAGGGCAAATTGCTACGTCAACGTTCAAAATATCAGCCCCTTGATGGTCAAGAAGGGTTTCAAAATGAGAAATATGGTATCCATTTTCACCAGTAGCAATCTTCACATTCGAGTTTTCTTTCAAAACACCATGTTCTTTATACCGATGTATTGGCATAGGTTCCTCAAACCAATACACTCCAAATTTATCTAGTTCATGAGCAAATGCTAAGGACTGGTTCAGATCTAACGCACAATTTGCATCAACCATCAAAACCACATCATCCCCTACAGCCTTCCTAGCCGCCTCCACCCTCAGCATATCACCCTTAATACCTTCATTTGGATCGCCGATTTTAATCTTCACAGCACCAGCATTCATTTCATTAATATTGAAAAGAACCTCGTCTTGAAGTTCTTTAAGTCCTTTCCCTTCAGCATAATAACCTCCAGCAATATACGTTCTGATACGATCTTGGCTCCCTCCTAGCAATTCATGTACTGATTTTTCTAAGGCTTTACCTTTTATATCCCAACAGGCGATATTTATTGCTGCTAAAACTTGCGTGTTAACTCCCCCTGGGCCCAATATTTTTATGTGTTTTTCACCCAAATCTTCTGCTATCTTCCTAGTTTCAAACGGATCTCTTCCAATCAACAAGTCACGGAAATAATCCACAAAAGGAGGAAACACATTCAAAGGTCTTTCAGCAGCAGTACCACCATTCCAACCAAACCCTTCGATTCCCTCATCGGTCTTAACTGTGACTTTATGAAGCCGACCTGGGCCGTAAAAGTGTCCCCCATTCCAAATTCCAGGCCTTTCCCACTCAAAAACTTCACTTATTACGTCAACAATTTTCATTAGACTAATGCCTCTCGTTTCTTGGCTTTAACGAACGACTCAGAGCCAAACGTAATAGCACCAGCAACTACAAATACAAGACCCCCTAGCAGTCCTCGGCCCGGATCTTCTGAAAGAACCAACCAAGCCAATATAACACCGGCAGGTGGTTGTATAAATGAGTAAAATGTTACTGTCGAAGGTAAATATTTCTTTACCAACCATGCATTGGCAAGAAATCCAAATCCTGCGATCACAAATCCTTGATAGGCAAGTGCTAACCAAAATCTTGATTCGATGGTGTATTGAGGGGATTCAAAAAGCAAACTACCTATGAAAAATAACGTTATTCCAATGACAAGTTGCCCAAACATAATTTTCGCCTCAGACATATTTTGGGCAAAATTGGACATCAAAACCAACCGCAACCCCAACAAAATAGCTGACAAAAGACTCATCAAGTCGCCTTCTATGGAAACGCCTGGTACGACAATTCCGACATCCCCAAAGACTATCGTCAATATACCTATGTAGGACAAAACAATTGCCAATACTTTCCATCGAGTAAGAGTATCGGTTGGAACCAAGAAATGGGCTATTACTGCCGCCCAAATAGGGTAAGTGGAATTTAACGCAGTGGCATGTCCGGCAGTGGTCAAATATTGACCGACGTTCATAAACATAATCTGTACGGTGAAAAGGGCTCCTACTATTAAAAGCGGGCGAATTTCATTTTTGTTAACCGTGAAAGACTCTTTTCTAAGGAGCATATAAGCAAAAGTTACCGTCCCTCCGACCACAAATCTCATCCATCCAACTTGTAAAGGGGTTCCATACTCAAGAGATGCTTTTATACTTACGTGATTCCCCCCCCAAAGCAAAGAGAGGAATATCTGAAAAACAGTGGGTAGCAGCCCCGCCGGCTTTCTTTTTTCAAGTGTCTCTACATTTTCTTCCGAATGGGTCAAAATTTGTATGAACCTACTGTGGGGATAACATAGAAAAGATTCTACCTTACATAGCTCAATGGAGACAGCTAGGTAGGTACTTTGTTATCCTTTCTTTACAGATATGGCATCTATAAAAGACATAAAGCTAACAGTAGTAGACCAATCGCCGATTCGGCGTGGCGGCACCCCTGCTGATGCGCTAAATGAGTCAGTTGAACTGGCAGTACATACAGAAAACCTCGGGTATTCCAGATACTGGGTAGCTGAACACCACAATTCCAACTCTTTTTCTGGGACTAGTCCAGAAATCCTAATAGGGCAGATAGCAGCTAAAACCTCTACTATTCGTGTAGGAAGTGGCGGTGTTATGTTGAGTCATTACTCTGCACTTAAAGTGGCCGAACAATTCAGTGTATTAGATTCTTTTCATCCTAATAGAATTGACCTCGGAATCGGCAGGGCCCCTGGTAGTGATAGAAGGACTGCCGCTGCTTTAACATACCCAAGACCCACAATGGACGTATTCAGTGACTTTCCCCAAATGGTGAAAGACTTGTTAAGTTTTCTAGAAGATGAAGTGGAAGATGAGCATCCATTCGCTGGGATTAGGGCTCAATCTTCAGGCAAAGACACATATCCGTCCGTGTGGCTTTTGGGATCAAGTGATTATAGTGCTAGGTTAGCAGCGGAAATGGGCCTTCCTTTTAGCTTCGCAGATTTTTTCGGAAATACCTCAGAATATGGCCCTCAAGTTACTGATTTATACAGAAACAACTTCAAACCATCTGCCTATTTAGCAGAACCCAGCGTTAATGTGAGCCTGCAAGTGATATGTGCCGAGACAGAGGAGAAAGCTAAATTTGTAGGATCTTCGAGGAGCATAAACAAAATTATATCTACAATGGGAATCACAACGAAAGGCTTGTTGCCTCCGGAGGAAGCGTCCGTATGGCCATTAGATGATCAGGTCAAAGCCTATATGGAACAAACTACCCAAAGCTACATAGAAGGTGATCCCAACCAAGTAAAAGAAGGAATCCTCTCATCATCAGAACGCTATCAGACCTCTGATATAGGGATAGTATCGAATTGCTACTACTTTAAAGACAGAAAAAAATCCTACTCTTTAGTTGCAGAATCTATGGGTGTTCATCCCAATGCAAAAACCAATATAGCTACCGCAGAATTTTAATCTGAATTGGTTATATAGGCAGCAGGATGAGGTGGCTTTTTTGCAAACAGGAAGCAAAATCCTCCGATGACTGCCAATATACCAAGTACAGCAAACGCTGTTTGATAGGTGCCTGTGGAGTCACGCATTAAACCCGCAAAAACTGGTCCAATCAGCAACAACACGTTCATGGGCACCTGAGATATTCCCATTATTTTGCCATAATTTTTTCTGCCAAAATAATCTCCTCGTATGGAAGAGGATATAGGATTCCTACCACCAAATCCTATCCCAAACAGTAAAGCAAACCCGTAGGCTGAAAAAAGATTGGGAGGTCCGAAAGTTAAGATAAAAACCCCAAGAGCCTGACATAGGGTAAACATCATCAATGCCACATTTTTCGGCATCCGATCCCCCACATACCCTCCAATCAATTGGAATACCATAGAAACCGCTGTGTATGCTGAAACAACAAATGCAGCCGTCTGCAATGTGTATCCTTGATCTACCATCATAGGCGCAAGGTGCAGCATAAATGCCAACAAAACCATCGATGTGAATCCATGGCCAAAGCTTATAAACCAAAAGGCCTGGGACCTCAAAGCCTGTGACACCGTGAAATCATACTCTTGCTCTATTTTTACACCAGTGATCGCAGCTTCTTTGTTCCGTCTTTCAACATCTTCTTCCGTATCTCCGTCCGGAAGCAATCCATAATCCTCCGGTTTATTTCTAAGAAGACTGGTCAGCGGAAGGGCCAGCAATATGGTGACTATACCGAGGATGAACGCAGTTAAACTCCAACCCGGCCTATCTAAAAATTCTGGGTCTACAAGCCAGGCTAATAGTGGCACAAAAAATAATGCCCCAAACCTAGAAAGAGAATTAGACAGACCCATCGCAAAAGAGCGCCTTCTAACGAACCAATTGTTCATCATAGTATTTAAAGCCAACCAGCTGCCTAGACCTTGGCCAAGAGCTATAACCAAATAGGCAAAATAGAAAATTAACAAATGATTTATACGGCTAAACACTATCCATCCAAACCCCATGATTATCATCCCGATTAGAACCATGCGTTTAGTACCAAACCTATCCACTAGATAACCTTCGATGGGGCCTAAAATACCACCTTCGACCCTCGTAAATGACAATGCTAGAGACAGTTGGGTCCTATTCCACCCAAAGGCCTTTTCCATTGCAACCGCCCAGATACCCATAGCATGGAAGAGAGGAGTAGTAGCTACCATCATTACAGCACCAAAAACTGGAACCAGATACCAACCATAGAATGTGTTCTTTCGACTGTCGGCTAGTTTATTTTTGGCACTTTGAAACAAAGTCTAGGTACTTTCCAATTACAGAATGTTTTTGATGGGAATATTAGTCTACCGCCTGCACATGTCATTAGATACAGGAATTAAGATTCGCAAATATTAACTCACAAATACTAACTGGTAAAGTTTTACCCCAGAGGATAGTACTGAATTTGGGAGGGAATTTAAGCTAGAATTCACTCCTGATTCCGGACTGCCGGAGAGAAGATCCAAAAAGCTATTGATATGACAACCCCAAGAGCCCCCATAAACACTAAAGTTAGTCGAACAGAAGTGATACCTGCCATCCAGCCGACGAACAGACTAAAAAAAACGACCATCCCCATACCAATTCGATAAGCACTCATCGCCCGGACCCTATATTGATCTTCTGCCAATGTTTGAGTTAAAACACCATTTGTGGTTCGAAATGCGGTTTGAGTAGCACCAAAAATTGCGAGCACCAAAAAAGCTGGAGCTATCCACAAAGATTGGCTTAGTAAAAGAGTCATGATAGCGCCAGCAAGAGCAGAAAGAACACAAAGCATGCCTCGCCATTTTGGGAAGCCAAATGCAGAAAACACAAAAACCATTAGCAAACCACCAGCTCCGTTAACTGCCATCATATAACCGCCATAATCAACATCTCTATGAAGGACATCTGTGGTGAACAAAGGCAACAAAAATATGACAGGATGCAATACAACATTTGGTGCGGCCGACAACATATAAATCAATGACAAGGGACGCTGTTGTTTCCACAGATACTTAAACCCATCCACCATATCGGTAACCATCTGTGACATTCCAAAACCTGTAACAAATTCTCGTTTTATAAAATAGGGAGTGGACATCGGGATTAGAGCCACTATGACCCCTAGATACAGGAGTGCCTCGATAGCGAAATTCCAAAAAAATCCCACATTCGAGACAATGATACCGCCAATGAAGGGACCAATCATTCGTGTGCCAGGTATCGTGAGAACACTTGTAGCATATGCGTTGCTAAGGGCATGGAAGGGAACGGTATTAGCGATAAGAGCTTGTCGGATCGGCATTTTTAGTGCTTCGCAGCACCCTGCCAGAAGTGCAAATGTATACACATGCCACACAAGTACGACTTCTGCCTGAAGCAACAAAGCGAAGGAAAGAGCGAGGAAAACCATAAATATTTCGAGGGAAATAACCAGCTTTTTACGATTTAATCTATCACCTAAAACTCCACCCCAAGGGCCAATAATGATCCCGGGTAAAGCAGCAGCACCACCTACCCCTACTACAAGCAAGGCAGAATTAGAGCCATCCTCAGTAAGAAATTTTACTAACCATCCTAAGGTGAGTAACTGCAACCATTGTGCAGTATTTGCACAAAAATTTGCCGTCCACAGGTATCGATAATCAGGATAGGCCCGCAATGAATCTAAGGTGTGTATAGTGGGTAATTTCATACCCGTGCAAACGCGATCAAAAGCTTTTCCAAAATAGATGAAATCTTAATTTTAATGGGACCGACAGGCTTTTCTATTCAGCTGTAGCTGTGTATTCGTTTTTTAGCATATCCCAATCAATCTCATATCCAAGCCCCGGTTTAGTCGGAGCATGAACCACACCACCTTCAAATTGAATATCCTCTACAAGCCCAAACATATTGGCTCCTGTACATGGGAAAAATTCGAAAAATTCACAGTTAGGTACAGCCATAGTTATGTGCAAATTCGCCACATTGTTTAATGAATTACCACCATGGTGAATCTCACATTTCATATTAAACCCTTCAGCAAGATGGCAAAGCCGAACCATCGGGGTAATTCCTCCAGTCACAGCCACATCTCCCCTTAGTATGTCAGTTGCATATTGGGTTATCCACTGGGTCATTCCGTAGTATCTGCCCGGAGCATATTCTGTGGACATAATCGGTATGTCTAGCTTATCGTGCAATTTCACATAGTTATAAATATCTTCTTCTACCAAAGGATCCTCATACCAGTAAAAATTCAGTTCTTCAATAGCCCTTCCCACTCGCATTGCATCTTCATATTGGTAGGCCCACATAGAATCCAACATGAGTTTCATATCATCTCCAACGGCTTCCCGCACAGCCTGCGATATTTCAATGTCATAAGTAGGATTCCCGTGTGGATGGATCTTGTGTGCAGTCCAACCCATCTCTTTAAATTTGATTGCCTCTTCCGCATATTCTTCTTTTGTGTCGTGAAATGCGGTGCTGGAGTAAACAGGGACTGATTCTTTACAGGTTCCTAATAGCCGATGTATGGGTTGTTGGGCTATTTTCCCATTTATATCCCACAGACAAATATCGATAGCCCCAATAACATTCGTAGACACAGACCGATTCATCTTCCACATATCCCACCAAATGGCACCGATATCCTGAGGGTTCCGACCCATAACCAATGGTTTAATAAATTCTATTAATCCTGGGGCAAAATGATCCGCCCCAACCCTCGAAGAACCCAGAAACGAATTGCCACTTATACCTTCATCTGTCTCAACAGTAACGATCCCAAGTTGGCGTGTGTTACCAAATGAAGTACCCACACCAGTCTTCCAAGCTTCCGTAGTCCAATTGAACATTTCAACTTTAACATTCGTTATTTTCATAATATGCCTTTTACATCTGGATTATCCTTGCCTGTTTCACCTAGGATAACATCAGCGGGATGAGAAATCGTACAGGATGACAAAAGAATCTAAGAATTACCAGAAGCTAATTCAATGGAGGACAAAGTGAATGCAAGATTAATTCCATTACCTAACCCTAAACATTTTAGTAATGAAGAGATGGAATCTAGATCTACGGAATTCTATCTGAACATCAAGCAGCGCCGAACCGTGCGAGATTTTTCTTCCGAAGCAGTATCTAGGTCCATAATCGATAATTGCATTTTAGCCGCGGGAACAGCTCCAAGTGGAGCAAATATGCAACCTTGGCATTTCGCTGTTTCAGGCCAGGGAGAGGCTCGCAAAATCATTCGGGAAAAAGCTGAGAAAGAAGAGAAGGACTTCTATGAAACAAAAGCGTCACCTGAATGGTTAAAGGCCTTGGAACCGTTAGGGACAGATCCCAATAAACCTTTCCTAGAAACCGCCCCATTCCTGATTGGCATATTTGTTAAAAGCTACGGGATACTGCCTGACGGGTCCCAGGTAAAACACTATTACGCAACAGAATCAGTGGGTATAGCTACTGGCATTCTAATAACCGCTCTGCACAACGCAGGGCTGTCTACTCTTACGCATACCCCCAGCCCTATGGGATTTTTAAACAAAATATTTAATCGCCCAAAAAACGAACGCCCATTCTTACTCCTCGTGGCAGGTTACGCAGAAAAAGGAGCTCAAGTGCCGGATATCCATAAGATGTCACTTGGAGAGATCTCATCTGAGATAAGTTGAAACCATTTTAAGTGCAGACAGCAGGGATTGATTTCCAAAACCCAGTGGCGTCTTCAAAAGCTTTAGCAAGTTGTAAGACCCCAAATTCATCCCTATATCGACCTACGATCTGAACTCCGACTGGAAGACCTTCAGGGGTGAATCCGCAAGGAACCGAAATAGCCGGATGTCCTGTAGCTGTTATGTAATAACAAGATTTCATCCAAGCGATAAAATTTTCCATTTTGACGCCATTTATTTCAGAAACCCATCTTTCTTCAATATTAAAAGGGGGTCTTTGGCTCACAGGGCATATGAGAAATTCATATTCGTCCATAAACTGGTTCATGCGTTGAAACAATTCCATTCTTTTTGCTTCGGCCCATCCTACATCTGGCCCAGATAATTTGACCCCCTGCTCAATATCCCAAATCATCGTATCTTTCAATTTATCTCTGTTGTTCCTTAAATTATCTCCCTGGTTTATTTCTCTTCCCCATCCCCGCCAAATCAAAAACTGTTCATTTACATCGGAAAAATCCGGCTCCGCTTCCTGAATCAAGCATCCTATATCTTTAAAAACTGACCTCTGAGATTCAATTACTGCGGTGGTTCGGGGATCGATCGGTAATCCTCCTAAATCTTGACTCCATGCGATTTTAATATTCTTAAAGTCCCTATTAAGAGGTTCCAAAAAAACTTCACCCTTTTCAGTTATTGACATGGGAACCCTAGAATCAGGTCCAGCTATAGCAGCCAGAAAAAGGGCACAGTCAGAAACAGTTCTAGCCATAGGGCCTTGTACTGAAGTTGGACTCCAACCCACCTTAGATGGGTAAGTAGGTACTCGACCAGGAGATGTCCTAAATCCGACCACATTACAAAAGTTTGCTGGGTTACGTAGGGAGCCTCCGGTATCACTTCCATCAGCAATCGGAACCATTCTAGTAGCGAGAGCCACAGCTGCCCCGCCGCTGCTGCCTCCGCAGGTCGTGTTGGTATCGTAAGGGTTCAAAGTTTCTCCAAATACCTCATTGTAAGTTTGGGACCCTGCCCCAAATTCCGGCGTATTGGTCTTACCAATCGTGATAGCCCCAGCCTTCTGCATCCTCTCCACTATTAAGGCGCTGTAGTCAGGTATGTAGTCAGCATACAAAGGAGAGCCGTATGTTGTCCGAATACCTTTAGTCGGGACTAAATCCTTATGGGCAGTAGGTAGTCCGTGTAATAGACCTAAATTTTCTCCTTTGGCAATTGCTTTATCTGCGAGTTTGGCCCCCTCAATTCCTAACTCGGGATGAATAGTAACAATGGCGTTGACTTTAGGATTTACAGAATTTATTTGCATTAGGTGGGCATCCATCACCTCTGCGGCTGAAATATCCTTAGCTTTAATTAACCCAACCATTTCAGTGGCAGTCATGTTAACTATTTCAGATTTAGACATATGAATAACTCCATTCTCACGTGGTGATTTTCAAATTTTGTTCAAATTCCTCTTCCGATTTTTGCCAATCCGGTATCAATAGTTTGGCAGGGTTCTCTAGCAAAATAATACTAATAGCTCCTGCTAAACTCGCTACTACACTAATAGCAAATGCAGCATTGTATGAATCAAAAATATCAAACACTGGACCTCCAACCCAACCTCCTAATGCCATACCTATGCCAGCTCCCAGCATTTGAAACCCATGGGCTCCTCCCATAGGTGCATGCCCGAAATATTTCCTATTAAGAATTGGGAAACCCCCAGTTTCTCCTCCATATCCAATCCCAAAACTGACAGCAAAAATTAGAAAAACTCCATCCATCGATGAGAATATCAAAAGTAATACCGGTGCACCCTGCAAAATGTAAAAGAATGTCATAACAGTCCGCACGCCCAACCTTTCACATAAAACCGGGGTAGTTAATCTAGTGACTATGCTGACTGCAGAAAACAAGGTCAGAATTAACGAAGCATCTATTGGACTCATACCTCTGCTAGTGGCCATTGGGATTATCCAAATCAAGATCACTGCATGCCCCACGCAACCAAGGAAATGGATAGAGCTCATATTCCAATAAGCTGCAGTTTTTCTCATGTGTCCCCTGAACTCATCAAGAAGGATAGAAGGAGGAAGTTTGTCACTAAGTGGTGGATCACTTTTAAAAGTACCGTATGCCAAACCCCCTACATCTGCCGGCCTGTTTTTAAATACAGAAACCAAGGCCAACATAATTAATGTCGAGACAATCCCTATAGAAACAAAAGCAAAAGTCCATCCAAATGTCTGGATCATAAAAGCTACAAGAGGGGTGGCCAATGCAGGCCCTACTCCCCAGGAAGCCATAATGAGGCCCATAGCCAAACCTAGGTGCCTTCTGAACCAGATCATAGCCGCAGGGATAAGTGGTACAAGAAAAATTGCCTGAGCAATACCAAGAATGACCCCATATGTAAGCCAAAATTGCCATAACTCTTTTACAAATGCAGTACTCAACATACCGATTAAGAAAACAAATGTTCCGGCAAGCATCGATTTTTTTGCCCCAAACCTATCCCCCAAGTTACCTGCCCAGGGAGATGCAACAGCCGACACTATGCTACAAACTGCATAGGCAAAACCAATACCGCCTTGACTCCATCCAAATTGAGTTTGCAATGGATCGATAAACACCCCAAAAGCCATTCTGATGGATGTCCCTACTATCTGCATCCCAGCAATAATGACCACTACGACCCAGGCATAATGCCAGTAAAAGGTTTTTGCCCCAGAAGTCCCTAATTTATCTTGAATCATTTTTAAAAGAATTCTCCAACCTCAGTGAAGAGGACACATCCAAAGCGCTGTCGATTCCCAAGCATAAATTTCTGTTTGCCCTGCCTCAGATCGAACAACTTTCCGTTTTTCTATCCGAGTCGAAGCTGACATGGCGAGCACATAAATGACTAGCAACCCCGTAACAAAAATAACAAAGATAAATTGTACCGGCAGTCCCAAAATAAAAGTGTTCTTTAACAATTACTCACTACATTTAAGAAAGAATGGAAGGCAGTTTCATGAAATTTATGTGAGAATTATATTCTGTAACTGTCTTCCGTGACTAGGTTAAAAATGTTGTGTTTACAGCCTTAATTTTAAACAGATGAATTGTGGGTAATCTTTCTGATAACCTACCGATACCATAGGAAAAACAAATATCACGGAGGATGCAATGGTTAGGCCTAACTTAATCAGACAAAAATTAAAGTCGGAGGAACCCACCCTTAGTACTCATATACACAGTGTGTGGCCGGCAGAAATAGAAGCCATTGGGCATGCAGGTATATATGACTATGTTGAATTCGTGGCCGAGTATGGGCCATCAGACTTACACGACCTCGACAACATGTGCCGAACATCTGAACTCTACAATCTTGGCAGCATGATTAAGATAGATCAAAGCCTTATGCCCTTCCTTGCTCAAAGAGGAATAGGTTCTGGTTACGAAAGTGTGCTTTTTACAGACGTACGAAACATAGAAGAAGTCCGGGAATGCATCAAATCAGCTAGGCCCGACCATCCTGATCATGGAGGCCTATATGGTGTTGCCACCAGAAGAAACTCCTACATGGGATATGGTGGTACGCAAGAATATGTAGACATGCTTGGGGATGTAGTATTGGCCTTCATGATTGAAAAAAAAGGCGCAGTTGACAACCTGGAAGAAATTTTATCTGAACCGGGTGTGGAGATGATTCAATGGGGCGGTGCGGATTTTTCAATGAACATTGGTAAACCAAGACAGATGAACGACCCTGAAGTGCAAGCAGCAAAGAAGAAGACTTTCGAATTAGGTATCAAAATGGGAGTTCCTCCAAGAGCTGAAATACAATCGGCCGACGAAATGAAAGAGTATCTAGATATGGGAGTAAGAGATTTCTCATTAGGTACAGACATATCAATACTTTACTCATTTTGGAAGAACGAAGGGGAGAAAGTACTGAGGGCAATGGAAGGGGAGTAGTTAACTGTCGTGGAACTTTCCATAAGCGGTAAAAAAGCAATAATCACCGGCGGTAGCAAAGGAATCGGGAAAGCTATTGCAAGGGAATTGGCCAAAGAAGGCGTTGATTTGGGGTTGTGCGCAAGAAACAAATCAGACTTAATAGAAACCGCTGACGAGATAACTTCCAATTATGATGTGAAGGTTTTTACTGCAGTTGCAGATACTCGAGATGATAGCTCGATTTCCATGTTTATAGATGGGGCCGCTTCTAATCTTGGGGGGCTGGATATTCTAATAAACAATGCCGCCGCCCCAGGTGGGTTGGTCATGGGTCCACTAGACCAGGCTGACCCATTAGAACTTATAAAGGACATAGATACCAAAGTTGTTGGATACTTACGATCGACAAAAAAGTCTGTGCCTTATATGAAAAAAGGACAATGGGGCAGAATAATCAATATTGGGGGTTTGGCGGCAAGAACTGCAGGAGCTATCAGTGGCATGCGAAACCTAGCCCTAGTCCACCTAACAAAAACTCTCTCCAATGAATTAGGCCAATTTGGCATAACGGCCAATATCATACATCCAGGTGCCACCAGAACAGAAAGAACGCAACCAATGCAAGAAAACATCGCGCATACCCAAGGCTTATCCGTTGAGGATATCGAAAAAAAGGCTACACAATTTATTGATATACAAAGAATGGTGGAGGCTGAAGAGATAGCCTCTCTAGCGGTATTTTTATGTTCTCCGAGAGCCTCCGCTATAACTGGTGAATCGATAGCCGCGGGTGGTGGTGTAGGTACAGCCGTGTTTTCCTAATAATCAATCCATCAATCAAATTAGAGGAGTAAAAATGTATACAACAGAACAATTCGAGGGAATCATCGCAGAAACTATCACTATTAATGGGACAAACGGGGACGCAATACATACGTATTTTGCGAGACCAATGGGGGCAGGCCCGTTTCCAGCCGTAGTTTTGGCTCACCACTTGCCAGGGTGGGATGAATTATATCGCGAATTTACACGCAAATTGGCGCATCATGGATACCTAGCTATATCGTCAGATCTTTATTGCAGGGAGGCACACGGTACCCCCGAAGACGTTGCAGCAGCAGTAAGAGCAGAGGGCGGAGTATCAGATGATCAAGTCATGGGTGATTTGGAAGCTGCAGCCAAATACGTTCTGTCTCTGCCGAGTTCAAATGGTAAAGTCGGGACATTTGGAACATGCTCAGGAGGTAGACACGTATTTCTAGCCGGGTGTCGACTCGACTGTTTTGATGCCATAGTGGAATGTTGGGGTGGAAACGTCATTATGTCTGACGAGCAATTAACAGATAAGCAACCTGTCTCTCCAAATTCGTATACTCAAGATTTGAACGCCCCATTGCTGGGCATTTTTGGGGATTTAGATCAAAGCCCAACTCCCGAACAAGTAAACCAACACGAAGCAGAGTTGAAAGCGGCAGGAAAGGATATAGAGTTTCACAGGTATCCAGAAGCTGGTCATGGCTTCTTTTATTTCGACCGGCCCATATATCACCAGAGTTCAGCGGTTGATGGATGGGACAAAATGCTAACGTTTTTAAGTAGAACTTTGAGTTAAATTTAAAAGGAAATATTCATTATGTGCACAATGATATGTGAACGAACAGAGGTCGAGGGAAGTGGGAAAGGCAGGGATGGATGGTTCCCCCTAGAAATGGTCAACGTATCTTATGATCATCCATTCAACGCACCTTGGGAGTACGGCGTTAACATAGATTTTGTTAACCAATCGCGGGGGGTTGGATCGAGAGTTGCTGTCGAGTTAAGTCCTCAATCAGCTAAAAAACTTGCAGATACCATAATAGAAGCACTTAAGAGGGGAGAAGCTAACCCACAAATCAAAGTTTCGGTTCTCTAGTAAATAATCTCTATTTGGAGTTTGGACGCGTCAGTATATAGAACGTACCTATAACAGCAAGGGAAACCACTATAGCTTTGAATTGCCAGCCGTAAGGGGTTATCGGCGATGTTGATATGGCTGAGAAAAACCATATGCACCCAATAGAGATGAATTTGGCCCTTTTAGGCATAGCGCCCGTTTCCATAAATTGTTTTACATGTCTTCCAAAAAGTCTATGCTCCGTGACCCAGCGATACATCTTTTCATTGGACCGCATGAAACAAACGGCAGAAAGAATAAGAAATATAGTGCCGGGCAACATCGGCAGAAAATATCCTGCTATTCCAATCCCCAGAAATAAAAATCCAAAAATGTAAAGAACGACCTTTTTAAAGATGCGAGCCAGAGGATTGTCCTTCAAAGCAGACATGCCAACCAAAAAATATCCCGTGATCAGTAGTCCTGAAGGAATAAAGGAACAATACACCCAATCGTTAGACCCAACTAATCGAGGTCCCCAATCATAAATGCCGAAGCTTATAGACCCCGGTTCGTATAATCCCTCAACCCCTACTATTGCTAGCGACAACCCAATACAAATGGGAAACAACACCCACAATCGTGCCACCATCACTCCGACGAATTGCTTGCAAGACGATACCAAATGTATAAACAGAATCTTATAGCCCCCGCTTTTTAAACCTTTGAATTATCACTTAGTTTATAATAACTATCCGTGAAACCATATAGAAATCAGAGTCAACCCCCTGAAGCAAATGCGCCAGTAGGTTTTATACTTTTTGCGTAATACAGAAGACTCTCCCAATATAAAACCTTGGTCTGCTTTCAGGTTTCCAAATTTCAGAATGCTATGGGTATCGGGGTTGTGCGCCTCAGTTACCATGCAGATCCGGCTGCTTGGATTTGGTGTGTGGCTTTATGAGGAGACAGGTTCAGGAATACAACTCGGATTACTAGGATTGGTTCAACTTGCTGTCCAAATGCCGGCCTCATTATTTGGAGGAGCATTCGCTGACCAGTTTGATCGAAAAAAGCTAATAGCGATCACTCAGTGCTTTAGCTTCTTCTTAATAGCCCTCGCCACAATTCTATTAATCACCGATTCTTTAAAGCCTTGGCACATATATGCAATGGTCGCAATACTCGGAGTTACAAGTACAATGGGTGGGCCAGCCCGTTCCGCGATAACAGCCAATGTAGTACCCACTTCCCACCTGCTACATGCTGTCACTTCTAATACAGCTACATATCAAATAAGCTCCATCCTGACACCTTTATTATTTTCCCTTGCATATAAATTAGTCGGACTACCTGCCGTATTTTTAATAGGCGTGTGTTTTTCCCTACCAGCCTCAATAATACCGTTGTTTATTAATGCCAATTACGGTACCGATGGATCTGATAAACCTTCAGAAGGCTCTATGACTTCAAGATTGTGGGAAGGATTCACATTTGTTAGAAACCATCCCATACTTCCTGGTCTATATATCATGGACATAGGGGTTACCGTCGTAAGCTTTTACAGAGAAATCATGCCTTTAATAGTCGATAAGTTATTCAAGCAAGGTGCCTGGGCTATAGGACCTCTCTCAGCCGCCAATTCTCTGGGCGGAGTTTGTGGAAGTTTCCTTGTCCTTTTCTTGGCTAAATATCGCTCCAAAGGAATGCTGGTTCTATACGCTACAGGAGTATATTCCCTTTTGTTATTCGGATTCGGCTCAATTCAGTTCCTCAACGTACACCCGTTGTTTTTATTATTAATCGGGGGAGGAATAATTTCCGGACTGGGTGCGACTGACGCAATAGGTATGACTACCAGACAAACTACGGTGCAATTAACAACTCCTGACCATATGAGAGGTAGAGCTGTAAGTTTTCATTCTTTTTGCGCGATGGCAGCAAATAATATAGGAACATTTGAGGTTGGCTTCATGTCCGAACGAATTGGAGCTGGAAACACTATGCTATTAGGCGGAACAGTATCTGTTTGCGTGGTCCTTCTTGTATGGCGCCTAATAACTGGGTTAAGAAATTACAGATACCCTTAAATTATTGCTAATTTGGGCTCTGGATCAATGGAAACCCTTGTTGAAGTTATGTTTTCTTGGGCCTCTGTTGATAACTGTTGAAACCGTGACCCAGCATCCAAAACTTTTTCAAGTAATGAGAACTCTCCACAGCTAGGGGCCGTATCTATTTTTTGCGATAACTGCCACCACAAAGCTTCATCTATTTCTTTCTGTTCCCTATAGGGGTCGTACCAGGTAGCACAGTCTTTTTCTTTATCAGCCCATCCCCCTCTGGCAATCATCTTTATTGTCTGGATTCCTACATCATTTTGATTGCAAAATTGAATTAATGCATCTGAATCTTTCTGGTACTCAGGATTTCTATACATCGAAGCATTCACCGGAAACATCACAGTATCAAAATTAAACCTTCTCAATGCCTCTAGATGTGTAGCCGGTGAAGAAGGGCCATGCCCAGTAATACCAAGATATTTCGTAAGCCCTTGTTCCTGCATCTCTATTAACGCCTCCAAGGCCCCACCTTTTCCTGTCACGAGATCTAGAGTTTCAAGATCTATTACCGAATGCAATTGGAACAAATCAAAAGAGTCCACATTCATACGACCCATTATGTCTTGCACATTGCTCCACACATCATCCCTAGTTCTCATTGGAGTCTTACAACCCAAGAACATCTTGGAGCGTAAATCCGGCATCCATGGCGCAACACGTTCCATCGATTCTGAGTATCCAGGTGCTATATCTATATGATTGACTCCGTAATCCAAACACATTTGGATGGCAGAATCTGCCTCTGGCTGACTTAGTTTTCCTATCGAATAGGCTCCGAAGGTAATTACTGTACTGCTGTGTCCAGTTCTCCCAAGTCGACGTTTTTCCACAACCAGCCTCTTTTTTTGTAATAATGTCCCGAAATATATTCAATCTAGTATAACCACATACATAAAATGGCTATTACAATCTCGGCAACTGAATTAGGCAACTATGCAACACGATATCCTTGCTTAAGGTGTGCCTGGATAAGAATGCACGTCAAGGATCTTCCTTATCAAACATTCCCTTCTATATTTAGTTCGATAGACAGTTTTACTAAAAACGTCATTTCTGCATTTTTTGAAAAATTTTCCCGGTTACCTGACTGGTTGGAAGAAATCGGAGAAGTCACAGAGAACATAAAACCTCCAAATTGGAGAAAATTTTACAGGGATGATGAAAACACCGGGATAAGGGTGAGAGGGGAAGCAGACGCAATATTTCGCCTTTCAGACGGGTCCTATGTGATTGCCGATTACAAAACCTCACGCTACAACCCTGAAAGAACATTTGCCCTGTTATCGTATCAAATGCAGCTAAATGCTTATGCGTGGATAGCGGAATCCGTCGGATACAGCCCTATCAGTCGCCTCTATTTGATATTTATGGAACCGGAAAGTCAAAAAGAGTTCGCATCATCTAATTCCTCTACTTCAGAGATGGGAATAGCTCTCGGATTTAAATCCAATATAATTGAAGTTGAAAGAAGACCAGAAAAACTGATCCCGCCGATATTAGATTTAGTCCATTCTGTCTCCAAAATGAAAATACCTCCTAAAGGAAGAAATAGATGCCGGGACTGTGTGAGGCTCGATGAAATGATTGTTAAAATGACCTACGGAATTACCAATGAAATCGTTTAATAAAGAAAGCATCGTTTGGTTGGGAGTGTACGGACACCCAGATGATGAAACCTCTGCCAGTGGTGGCACTATGGTAAAGCTAAGTGACAAAGGCCACCAAGTCTACGTTATCACAGCCACGGGAGGGGAGTTAGGTACATTGGGAACCGATGGTAGCAAGATCAAAAGGGAGGATCTTGCCTCTGTTAGAGAATGCGAATTAAAAACAAACATGAAAGCCTACGGGGCAAATCCACCCTTTATGTTGCGGTACGTAGACCAGGAACTGGAAAAAGAAGACCCTGAGGTGTTAGCGATAAAAATTCTAGACATAATGCATATGGTTGAACCAGATGTTGTATCGACCTTCGGCCCAAGTGGCATATCCAACCATCCGGATCACATAGCCATCCATAAATCCACTCTGATTGCCTATGAAAAATATACTAATCCTACAGGGGAAAACACTCCGCTTCTGATCTACCCTTCCATTCCGGAAGATATAGCGAAAATGTACAATCTACAATTAAGTCCAGTTGAAAAGAATATGGACTTGATCATAGATATTGATGACACCATTAGGTACAAAATAGAAGGCCTAAAAAATTATAAAAGCCAAGAAGATGCCCAAGAGTTCGCAGCACACCTTTCTGAAAGAGAAGGTCCCCATTTTGAATCATTCGCCGTTAGTGACTCTTCCCAAAACGACTGGGAATCACATCCAGTAGTGAGATATCTGCGCTCATTATAGAAAAAGTAGCTTCCCCTTAGCATCAGCCCAAAGTACCATTTTCCCGCGTGAATTTCAGTGATATTGCACCAAGCACAAATATTACAGACGTGATGACAAAGGCAACTGCATAGCTACCAGTGATATCGAAACTCATTCCCGCTATGATGGGACCCAGAAATGAAGGTACAGCATTGGATATTGCTATGACCCCCATTATTGCACCAAAATGTTTCACCCCAAATGCGTCAATCACTATTAGTTGATAAAGGGCTCCAAAGGCCCCCAGAAAAAACCCCATAGCGGGAACAATTACCCACACTGGAAGTCCATCTCCTGCATAAACAAGCAGCGAGGCGAAAATTGCTTGCCCACACAAATCTAAAACTAAGGCCATGCGTGGACCATATTTATCGGACAAATTACCGAAGACAAATTTGCCCACCATTCCACAGGTAGCAAACAAGCTTACCGCTATGGATGCAGTGCTTTCTCTCACCCCATTAATAATGAGATGAGAAGAAACTTGGGGTAACAATGAACTATAAGTAAATGTCCCGCATAGTATCGCAAAGGTAATAGCATAAAAAGTTTTTGTGCGAATTGCCTCTTTCAAAGTAAATCCAGTCAAATTGTCGGTGTTCCTTTCCGACTCTAATATTCCTTTACTTTCGGAATCTGGATTTTTTACAACCAAATAAGAATATATGGATACCAAAATCCCCAAAGCCCCAACAACTGCATAAGCAACCTTCCAGTTATATACGGTAACCAAAAATGCAATAATTGGTTGTATTACCATTCCGCCGAAATTATTTCCCATCGCAGTTATGCCGATTACTCTCCCTCGATTTTCAGGAAACCATAACCCGACCAATTTACCAGGAGGCAACATTGCGGCTCCGACCATGGAGAAAGATTGAACGACACTTAGGAAATACCAATGCCACAGTTCTGTCATGAACGGTCTAACAAGATAACTAATGCCAAATACAGCCATAGAAAAGGCCATTATTCGTCTTGATCCCTGTTTATCTATCAGGGACCCGATCAATGGTGATATAAACGATCCAAATGCGATTAAAGACAAGGACAGCCCTATTTGGGTCCGTGTCCAACCAAAAGTATTTTCCAAAGGCTCAACGAAATGGCCAAATGAGTATTGAGACCCACCTACGGCAACAGAAGAAGCCAAAAAGCACGCTGCAGCGATAGCCCAGCCTCGATGAAAATTAATGTTATACAAAATTGAACAAAGTTAGAGCAGTTCCGCCCATAATCCATTCAATTTCTGTGGGTTCTGGGAAAACAGGATTGTCCATAGCTGTCTTCATTGCATTTCTATAACCTTCCCTGCCACTAACGGGAGGGTAATCACTACCCCACATAATTTTTTTATACCCAAAAGCATCTTTCGCCATCTCTAACAGGGGAGGGATATCATCAAAAAAATTCCTGTCGAATTTTTCCTTTAAAGCATTTGGTCTAATATTAAATTCCCCTAGTCCATGAATTTTTAAATATGTGTTCCCAAAATCACCCAATTGCATAGCCTTTTTATATTTAGAAAACGGAGAAACCGGAGCCTTCCCATTCCGTGGGAATGCACTCCCTTCTCCCCCCCCTGCTAAATGCTCAATTATTATAGGAATTGTGGGAAATTCAGCTACAAGCTCTGCAAATTGATCAGATGAGAAATCGTCTACGGTACCCATGCAACTAACAACCATTCCAAGTTCAGCAGCTTTCCGCCAAATAGCAAATTGGTCTGGTCCGGGGGAACGGGTGGTGGCTGTGAGGCGAACACCCACAGCTCCTTTTTCTTTATGTTCCTCCAATTTCCTCAATGAGTCCTTCTTATCAGAGTCTACAATGACGACTATGTTAAATTTCCCTGGAAACCTTTCGACGCATTCGTATAAGTAACTATGATCATATGTTCCATATTCTGGTCTGCCATGTTGTATTAGAACAGCATGGTCCACCTGATTCAGGGTCATCTGGTGCAGCAACATCTCCACGGGTTCAAACCAGTTAACTCCGGCATGGGTGTGAGTATCCACTACGGTCATTAAAATCTCCAGCCTATCAATTTACCGATTTTGGTAAGTGTTATATCCTCATTAAGTTTCCAGGTTCACATCAAGGAATACTAGGAGTAGGATATGCCAAAATTTGTTTTTATGCCGCCCCAAGATGATCTTAAACGTGAGTTCGCTGCCAGACTTTCTGACACTTTGCCCGAATATGATGTTCATTCCCCTGAAACAGATGAGGATGCTATAAGAGTGATTAAAGATGCTGATGCAGCTATGGGATGGATACCTCCTGAAGCTCTTGAGGTTGCGTCCAAAATCCAATGGCTACACAATCCCGACGCCGGACCCTTTTTCGGCTATTACTACGAAGATCTCTGTAAGCATTCCCTAACGATTACAAATCCTAGAGGAATCTATTGGGATCATATCTCCCACCACATTCTAATGTTTATATTGGCTTTATCTCGAGGACTCCCATGGTATATGGACGCAAAAAGGGAACGGATCTGGGATAAAGATGCCCGAAAAACACCTTACGTTTTTCTCGGAGATGCTACTGCTTTAATCAACGGAGTAGGTGGGATAGGTCATGAAACGGCAAGGCTATGTCGCGAGCTTGGGATGCGGGTAATCGGAATTGACCCGAGACAAGAATATAAAATTGAAGGTGTAGAGATGTACCAGCCTGAATCTCTTGCTGAACTTCTTCCTCAAGCTGATTTTGTGATCACCACAGTGCCTCACACACCTGAGACAGAGTTTACATTCAATAAAGATACTTTCGGCCTTATGAAGAAAACCTCGTATTTTATAAATATAGGTAGAGGTATGGTCTGTAAGTTAGATGACCTGGCTGAAGCGGTGGAAAAAGGACTTATTGCGGGATGCGGACTTGACGTTTATGAAACAGAACCTTTACCTTCAGAGCATAAACTGTGGGGTCTAGACAACGTTCTCATGACGCCTCACATTGCAGTGGCAGACGCAGAGAACTTATCCGAACGTAGATATCAGATACTGATAGAAAATGCCCGGCTATTTCTGGATAACGATGGACTGAATAATATCGTTGATAAAGAGAAATGGTTCTAATAACCAAGCAAACGAGAGGAACCCAATGAGTAACTTGAGACAAAATAAAGCAAAAAAGAATTTAAGCGATGGGAAAATAGTGTCAGTCCCTATGGGACCGATGAATGGAGATTTAATAGAGCACTTTGGTCCTTTGGGATTTGACGCAATGTGGCTAGAAGGGGAGCACGGTCCTGTAGATTTCAACAACATACCTGACTTAACAAGAGCCTGTGACCTCTGGGATATGACACCTATCGTGCGGGTTCACCAAAATGAACCGGCCACCATCTATAGAACTTTCGATCTTGGTGCCCAAGCAATCACAGTTCCTCACATCAATACCAAAGAGGAGGCACTTTCAGTAGTGGATTCCGGTAAATTCGCGCCGATAGGGAACAGAGGTTCTTTCACCAGTAGGCAAGGTATAGGAGTGGATGACTATTTCAACCAAGCAAATGATCAAACCATGCTGATCATCTTGATCGAAGATATTATTGCGGTCAATAACCTCGACGAAATACTCGAAGTTGAAAACATTGATGTGTTCTTTGTAGCCCCAGGAGATTTAGCCCAAACAATGGGCTATCCCGGAGGAGCGGGCCGGAGGGAAGTAAAGGAAGTTGTGGAAGGTGCCATCAAAAAAATCAGTTCGTCAGGTAGAACTGCAGGCACACTAGCCGGAACCGATGCAGTCGGAAGGTATATAGATATCGGAGCCCGATTTTTCTCATTCAGTTATCTCCCATGGTTAGCCGAAGGAGCAGAAAAATTCCACGAAACTGTAACAAAAGCGACCGAATAAAAAACTCCATACTAATTTTTCAAGGGAAGCACCCGTGCAAAAATTTATAACTTTTGGGGAAACTATGGTCCAATACAACGCCGAATACACTGGCTCATTCGACCCCAAGAAAAGATATTTCCCCGATGTGGCAGGTGCCGAATCAAATGTTGCAATTAACCTTTCTAAATTAACCGAAAATCACGCTGAAATTTTTTGGGTCAGCCGCCTCGGAAGAGATGATTCAGGTAGGCTAATCCAAAAAATTCTTTCACAACATATCAACATTGACGCCCCTATTTGTTTTGGTGAGAAAACGGGAATTTCCTATCTAAACCACCATGCAAACGGTCAACATGTAAAAACGTATTTCAGAAAAGGAAGTGCGGCAAGTGAGATACCGTTCGAGCAGGTGAAAAAGCACTTAAAAAAAGCGGACATGTTGCATATTACAGGGATTACACCAGCACTCAGTAATACAAACTTGGAAACTGTGGTTAAGTCCCTAGAATTCTGTAATGAAATGGATATCCCTGTTTGTCTAGATGTTAATTATCGGGAGCAACTTTGGAACCCAACTGAAGCCAAAAACACATTAGAAAAACTTTTGCCATTCATATCTATATTTAAAGTCGGGCACGATGAGGCAGAAACGATCTGGCACCTAAACCTTTCAGCCGAGGACTATGCTGCTAATTTCTATAAAAAACCCGGTACGCTAACTATCGTGACAGACGGCGAATCTGGCGCAGTACTTTTTAATGGAACCAACTACATTCGTGAACCCAGCATCAAAATCGAGGTTATAGACCCTGTTGGTGCCGGCGACGCGTTTGTTGCCGGTTTTCTCGGCACCTTAATTAGGCAAAATATTCCCTTGCGTGATTTCCTCAAGGCTGAGCATGAAGGCCAGATAGAGTCACTGACTAAAGCATTGAGAGTAGGGAATATTTGTGGGGCCCTCACTTGCACCAAAAAAGGAGATACCGCTGCGATGCCCACCCTCGCTGAAATCGAGAGTTTTCTTACATTCCCTTGACCTGTCTATACCCTGCAAACTTTTCGTCAGTTAACATGTAGTCAAAATAACCAAAACCGGAGTTAATCAATGTATAGAATCAGACGTGTTTACAGAACCAAGCCTGGCGAAGCCGGTAACGTGGCAAAACTTGTCTATCAACAAGCAAAAATTTATCGAGATTCAGGTCACAGGAGGGAATTCACCGTTTCATACAATGGATATACCCTTCCAGGGGAGCAAAATATCGTCGTACTAGAATGGTTTGATGATGCAATAATGTCTCCAGGTAGGGAAGGGAATAACATCCCTAAGGAAGCCATGGAAGCAGGGGCCAAATATAGGCCTCTACTTGAAGCTCAACACATAGAATTTTATGAAACTGTTGATCCATCTCTTATGGGCGATTAATCCCAAATAATTAGCAATATAGACATACATATGCCTACTAAATTCCAAACCAGCTATATCCCTTCAACTCACGTTAAAGCACCCGATGGTTCGGAAATAAGACTATTTCACGAAGTAAAAGGAGGAGGGTTAAGCGAGTGCACCCTTGCCTCCGGATTAGTTTCTAGTTCTATATCCCACAGAAGTGTTGAAGAAATATGGTTTTTTACTGAAGGTTCTGGTTTGGTATGGCGCCAACAGGGAGACATGGAGGAAACGGTAGAGGTCAAGCCCGGAGTATCACTTACTATCCCAAAGCATACTAAATTCCAATTTAGAAACACTGGTAAAAATCGGCTTAAATTTATTATTTCCACTATGCCTCCATGGCCAGGAAAATGGGAAGCAAAACCAGAAATAGGCCCATGGCCAACAAGCTTTTAAAATAACAAGGAGTACCAGCCATGACCTCATCTTTTGATATCCATTCTGATGCGTTCACAGAAATACTCAATGAGGATTCTTCGGTCGAACACATAGCAACAGGATTTGGATTTACTGAAGGACCAATATGGGTGGGAGGATGTCTCCTTTTCTCAGACATTCCGAATAGCAGAATCGTTAAATATGACGTCAAAGAGGAAGGGGCAAGTGTATCTACGTACAAATACCCAAGTGGCAATTCAAATGGCTTAACACTTGATCATGACGGAAACTTAATAGCTTGCGAACATACCAACCGGCGTGTATCCATAACTGACTCTAATGGCAATATAAGAGCTGTTGCCACTCGATACAAAGGAAAGAGATTAAATAGCCCAAACGACGTGGTTGTGAAATCAGACGGTTGGATCTATTTCACCGATCCTCCATATGGTTTGATGAATAGGACCCAAGGAAAAGAATTAGATTTCAACGGGGTTTTTAGAGTCTCTTCAAACGGTACGGCACTGGAACTATTGATCAAAGACATGACAGGCCCAAACGGGATTGCTTTTTCACCCGATGAAAAAAAATTATATGTGGCTGATTCAATGGAAAAATTTATTAATGTGTACGAGATTGACAATGATGGCTATCCAGTCAATGGCAAGCAATTTGCAGATTTGGACACGGGTGAGGAAGGTGTCCCAGATGGAATGAAAATTGATACCGAAGGACGGGTTTACTCAACTGGACCCGGTGGGATATGGGTTTTCTCAAAAGAATCCCAACTACTAGGGAAAATACTTATGCCAGAAATCCCAGCAAATTGTGGCTGGGGAGAAGATGGTCATACCTTATTCATGACGGCTAGAACAGGCCTATATAAAATTAGGCTAAATTCAAAAGGAACCGTATTGACTCCCATAAACAAAAACTAGAACAGTAAAAGAACACAACATGACCAATTACGACATAGTTATCAACCAAGCTCACGTAATGGACCCAGAATCGGGACTTGACCAATTACAAAATGTGGGTATATCGCAAGGGAAAATAGCAATGATCAGTGACTCGCCATTAAATGGTGAGCAAGTGATAGATGCTCCAGGGCAAATATTATGTCCAGGATTTATTGATTTGCATTGTCATCCACAAGATACTCAAATTTTTGAAGTGCAAGCATTAGATGGTGTCACGACTACCCTCGAACTTGAAGTAGGAACAAGTGACATAGAACATTTTTATTCCAAATGGGAAAACCAGTCCCCTATTAATTTTGGTGCAAGCATAGGCCACATACCAGTCAGGATGAAAGTAATGAACGATCCTGGGGTATTTCTACCCTCAGGAGATGCCGGCAGAAAACTGGCCAGTAACCCAGAAATAGTGGAGATGCAGCACCTTATACGGGAAGGCCTAGAAAAAGGTGCCCTGGCCGTAGGTTTCGGGCTAGATTACACAAGAGGTGCTAGTCGATGGGAAGTCATACAGATGTTTAAAGTTGCAGCAGAATTCGCTGCCTCCTGCCATGTTCACCTCAGAGGCAAAGGCCATTTGGAACCATCTAACGCTATAGAGGCCCTGGAGGAAGTTATAGCAGCTGCAGCGGTTACAGGGGCCCCTTTACATGTGGTCCATTTAAATAGCACGGGAATGAGGGCTGTTCCACAACTTTTGGATATGATTTCAGGAGCAAATCAATCGGGTCTGGATGTCACCACCGAGTGCTATCCATACACCGCCGGAATGACAAAAATCGAATCAGCATTATTTGACGATGGTTGGCAGGAGAATTACGGCATCGACTATGAACAACTTATGCGGCCTGATACAGGCGAATATTTAACTGCTAAAACATTCTCCGAGTATAGGGAGAGCGGGGGCTGGATAATAACGTTCTCGACTCCTGAAGAATCGATGAAAGCTGCTGTAAAAAGTCCCTTAACCATGATTGCGACCGATAGTATTATTGAGAATGGGAAAGGACATCCGAGGACGGCCGGCTCTTACACCAAGGTACTTGGAGAACACGTGAGGGAAAACGGTGATTTAGATCTAATGTCTGCTCTTTCAAAAATGACTATCATGCCCGCTAAAAGACTTCAGCGTCGAGCTCCAGCCTTCTTGAATAAAGGTAGAATAAAACAGGGAGCTGACGCCGATATAGTAGTATTCAACCCGCTGACTGTAAAAGACCAATCGACCTACACAAACCCTATCAAACCACCTATAGGTTTAAACCATGTGATTGTTAATGGGGTCCCTGTGGTATCCAACTCAAATTTGGAAGAAGGCGCATTACCCGGCAAGGGCATCCGTGCAAAAATTAAGTGATCGAGAGAGTAAAATGTCCGTTTATTCAATAAGTAGCATTAATGTTAAAGACTGGGAAATCTACGAGAAATATATGAAAAAAGTTCCGGGTATCATCGAGAAATATGGTGGGAAATATCTAGTACGGGGAGGTGAAATTTTGGCAGATGATACTACTTGGCAACCCAAAAGAATAGTCATATTAGAATTCCCCACGCGGGAAGATATGGATAAATTTAGTAATTCAGAAGAATACAAACCAGTAGCAGCTTTGAGGCATAAAGCGGCCGACACTGAAGGATTCGTCGTATTAGGATATGACGGCTAATGAGCTGGTTGAGGAATCACGATGGAGAAATCCTCACCAATTTGGCTAAACTTTATCACGAGTTCAACATCGGTATTGCCTACCCCTGATAACCCCTCCATACCAAATACTTCTGAAAGGAATTGCCCGCCGTTACTTAGAGAAAATTCGGAGATAATTTTGGAAATTTCGTAGTTGTCAGAATCTACCTCCAAATTCACCTTCCATTTTTCAGGGGAGAATCTTCGAGCCTCCTCTTCAGTGGCAATTAATTCAAATAATGGAGTGACAGAACCAACAGGTCCATCATCATTAAATAAAAAAATGGTTTTTTCTTGTGTTGTCAAAATATCGCTTCCACTAAGATGAGATTTTAAAAAAGAGTCCCCAACGGCCTTCAAAAAATCATCTGATATATGCCCGATACCCAACTTTCGACTATCTTTCCATTCCTCCAAAGAAGATTCCCTTGTATAGATATCATCACCCGTTTTTGCAGATTCCACATATAATCCTATCCCTAACAAATTGGCTTCAAATTTGGATAAGGAGACGGAAGAAGTTACGGCTCCCGATGCTGAAAGTGGCACACCCACCTGAATACCTCCCGCATCAACTCGAGCAATACCTTCAAGAATATATTTAAATGAATTTATTTTAGAGACAGCCTCAAATGTTTTTTTCTGAAGCGTTTTGTCCTCAACTTCAGATTTAAATATTTCCCTAATGGTTACAGGAGTCCCTGTCGGTATCGGAACGGAGGTGGAAATTGGTATCGGAGATGGTGCCTGAAGAGTAGATTGTTTATTTTCAGCAGTAGCGACAGGAACAATTACCGCCACAAATGTTGGTTCCTGGTTGGGTATTATAGGCTCCTGTTCCTCAGATTCGATCAAAAAACATCCCGGAATGGTAAGTATTAAAAAAATACCCATCCATGTATGGCTTAAAAATCGGATACTCATCATCACCAAAAAGCCACGGGCTACCCGACTGCCTCCGGATTTAAACAGGCAGGCATCGTCTCACCTCTAAGATGTGCAATAACATTATCGGCCGCCATCAAACCCATTCTCCTAAGTGTGGCCGCGCTGGCGCTAGCGATATGAGGAGTGATAATCACGTTCTCCATATGGAGCAAAGGATCATCCGGCGATATTGGTTCAGGAAAAGTAACATCCAAAGCCGCTCCTGCTATTTTCCCAGCGATTAAAGCTTCTCGTAGGGCATCTGGGTCTACCGTTCCTCCTCTGGAAGTATTAATTAAAAAAGCGTTCTCATTCATATTCCCAATTTCTTTTGAACCAATAAATCCTTGAGTTTCCGGTCCGAGGGGAACATGAACAGAAACATAATCGGAAGCAGACAAAAGTCTATCCAAATCAGGAATCCACTTAAGTCCATACATATCTTCAACATCCGGTTTTCGTGTCCTGGAATGATAGAGGATCTCCATATCAAATCCTTTTGCCCGTTTGGCGACCGCCGTAGCTATCAACCCCAAACCGACTAAACCCAAAGTTTTGCCGTACACATCGGTACCCAAATATGGAGTCTGATCAAAAATTTTCCATTCCCCCGCAATAACTTTCCTGTTGGAGCGGGTTATTTGACGGGCTAAAGAAAGTATCAATCCCATTGTAAAATCGGCGCACGATTCATGTAGTATACCGGGGGTATTACCTACTAGAACACCATTTTTAGTCGCTGATTCAAGATCTATATTGTCAATTCCTATTGCCCTGGTCCCCACAACTTTCAAACGGCCAGCCGCGATAAACACTTCGTCATCCATGATGTCATTAGACTCGATCATCATTCCATCACATTCTTTGGCTTTCTGTATAACCAATTCCTTTGGAGGAGGTGTTGGTTGATCCCAGATCTCTACTTCAAAATTTTGTTTCAACTTGGCAATTGCATCTGGAACTATGATTCTAGTAACAAATACTTTCTTTTCTGGCATATATAAATCTCCTATTCATCACATGCTCGGGCGAAAAAGTATACACCTATATATCAAATACTAAACTGGCACTGAAGTTTATATCTTGCACTAGTGGGGTTAGTACCTCAAACTCTTATTATTGCGTGAGCCGTTTCGCATCGCACAGGAAAAAACGCTCGTTAATGAAAGAATCTTCACAACAAAATATTCCATATAGATGGGTAATGCTCGCAGGTGTTTGGCTTGCCTATTTCTCATTTGGGGTAGTGCAGGGCGGTATACCTCCTCTAATCGGGCCGGTTAGTCAGGATCTAGGCTTAAGCCGCACGACGATGGGGACTGTATTGGGAGCATGGCCATTAATTTATATATTGACCGCAATTCCAGCCGGGGCTTTATTAGATAGATTCAATCTGAAATTCACAATAATGGTTGGCGTTATCTTTATTGGTATTTCCGGACTCCTTAGGGCTATCGCTGTCGATTACAAAACAATACTTTTTGCGGTAATGGTGTTTGGTTTAGGGGGTCCTTTCATATCGATTGGTGCACCAAAATTAATTAGCACATGGTTTTCTGAATCCGACCGGGGACGTGCAATGGGAATATATCTAACTGCCCCCGCAGTAGGACGGATTCTTGTGTTAGCGGCTACCAACAGTCTTTTAATGCCTCTCTATAACAATAGTTGGAGATTAACTTTGTTGACGCTGGCTGGTGTGGCTTTTATTACCGCAATAATCTGGATATTCCTTGCAAGAGACCTTAGACCTAACAGTTTGAAACCCAGTGATAAAAAGGATCTCTTGGCAAGCATGAAGACTTTCCCTGATCTAGTTAAGGTGAGGGAAGTGCGCTTAATTCTAATTATCGTTCTTGGAATGTTTTTATTCAATCACGCGACTAATAATTGGCTTCCTGAAATTTTAGTGGAAAAAAATTTAAGTTCATCAAAAGCCGGATTGTTAGCAGCAATACCGGTTGCTACAGGGGCATTCGGTACAGCAATCATCCCACAGTTCGCAAAACCCAACGCACATAAAAGAATTGTTTTTACCCTTTTTTGGATCGCCGCAGCCTGCACTATCTGTTTAATCTATTTTGAAAACTCCCTACTTTTGAGTGTACTCATCGTTCTGGGAATTGCATCAAGAGGCGTTATGCCGATCATCATGCTCACATTAATATCAATGGTAGGGGGTGAAAAAACAGGTGCGGCTGGAGGGCTCTATTTCACAGCAGGAGAAGTAGGTGGAGTTTTAGGTCCAATTTTATTGGGCTTTTCTGCTGATATATTCAACGATTTTACCCCTGGATTATTTTTTCTTTCCTTTTTGTGTATTGCCCTTTCATTTGGGTCAACAATAGTTACCAAAAAACTAATCTAGCCATAATCAATTATCAACAAACATAGAATTAACTGAAGTGTAGTCAGGGACACCATTTGTTGTGTAACGAATAGCCCCAAATTGGTCAAAAATTATGAAAGTTGGTACCAACTTTCCTTCGTATTTGCTATACAAAATCTTCCCAACATGGCTTTGCACTTCAAGCCTGACAAAGATTAACTTCTCATCCAGTTGTGCTTCCAACCTGTCGACGGCAGGTTTCATAGATAGACATCCAATTCAAAAATCGGAATATAGGTACAGTAATATGGGACGATCAGAATTGTGCAATGAGTCCCAACCAGAAATATCCTTTATCTCATCAGATGAGCTGGTCAAGGAATTCTGGAAAAAAATCACACACACCACAAGGATTAGAACGGACAATAAAGCGATTTTTATCGAAAAAGTACGGTAGGCCAACAAAAAAGCTACCGTCAAAACAAAAAGAGAAATCAATACGTATGAATATTGATTTAAGATAGTGAACATAAGTGATATCAAATAAAAATGGGTCGCTTTTGAGCGACCCATTTCATTACTCTGTTCAAATTAGTCCACCTACGCGGCAGCCATATCATGTCCGCAACACATTGGTGACTTGATTTTGCCACAGCCGTTAGTACATTCTGCTACACCAACTGTAGTACCGTCATCCTTCTCAATATTTACATGGGTCAATTCTGTTCCACATTTCCCACACGTAATAGGATGTACTTCCATTCCGCAATCCCCACAACTATATTTCGCCATTTTTTCCCCTTAATTCACGCTCATTAATAAAACAGTATCAAGTGACTCACGTTCTCTGCAAAGAGTCTATCGTTCACTAAAATTACTGTCAAACAACACAAATGGAGATTCCATATATTGAATACATTCAATTAACAAAGTATAGTTCCGATCCTACAAAAAAACCTCTATCTAAGTAAGGCTTCTGCGATCAGACAACGAATATTTCAAGGAGAAAGTAATGGCAACTAAACCTTTACGAGTAAGTTATGGCGAGTACACATATGAAAATGTTCCCGAATGGGCTCCTTTACCAAGTGGCTGGGAATGGAATCACGTGGTGGGGGTATGTGTTGATAGTCAAGATCGTATTTTCGCCTACAACAGAAGCGAACACCCAATGATTGTATTAGATAAAAACGGAACTATTTTAGGCACGTGGGGTGAGGATAGTTTCTCATCGGCCCATCACGTACAAGTCGGCCCCGCCGATTCCATATGGACAACCGATATTGGTGACCATACTGTACGAAAGTGGTCTGCCGAAGGCGATCAGTTGATGATGCTGGGTACCCCAAATGAGCCCGCGCCTGAACAAAGTGGCGAACCATTTAACAAACCCACTGACATAGCTTTTGGTCTTGATGGATCAATCTATATTTCTGACGGATACGGTAACTCCAGAATTCATCATTACACACCTCAAGGGAAGTTGATTGGATCATGGGGTGAAAGAGGAACGGGACCCGGACAATTTATGATTCCTCACGGCGTTGAAGTAGACCCTTCTGGTCTCGTTTATGTGGCAGACCGTGAGAACAGCCGAATTCAGATTTTCACATCATCAGGACAATATGTCTCGGAATGGAGAGGCGTCCACAGACCGAATGAAATTTTGCATGGTAGTGACGGAGCAATGTACGTGGCTGAACTTGGCATGAGGCAGGGAACTAGTCCTGATGCAGATGAAGTCACCGTTGTTACTCCTCATTCCGGAGTCAAAATTATGACAAAAAACGGACAGTGGCTGGGTGGATGGGGCGCAGACACACATACAGCTGGTGATTTAGTGGCCGCTCACGCAGTTGGGGTCGACTCAGAGGGAAGCCTATATGTTGGCGAAACTTTAGACGGTGCCCGACTTCAAAAATTTATTAGAGTTTAGAATCGACAGCCCTCTGGTCTCGGAAATCTTCTTTCCTTGCCGGAGGGCTAGCTGAAACAAAACATAAGAACGATAAAAACAAAAATCCCAAAATTATTTTGAAAGCTAGATCGTAACTTCCCTGACTGTCATAAATAGCCCCGGCTAATAAGGGACCAACTATCCCGGGAATTATAACTCCCTGCCGAATCAAACCATTCAGAGTCCCGTAATTTTTCATGCCAAAAAGTTCAGTTACAGCCAACGGCCCGAGAGCACCTATACCCCCCATTCCAAGACCAAAAATCGATAATGAAATAAAAATCAAAACAAAGTTATCAGAGGAAAAAAATACAAAGGCCGCCACACCTACAACCTGAATCCCCACAACTATCGCATAGGCCCACCTGGCAGTAGTATTCTCACTAACCCTTCCAAATATGATTTTAGAGGCTACTCCACCAAATGCCAGAACGGAAAGACATAGACCTATTTTGTCAGGTGAAAGTTGAATATCTTGTAAGTGGGCAGCCAGTTGTGTGACTAGAGTGGTTCTCACAAACTGCTGTAGGGTCATCCCGGTCGCAATAAACCAGAATGCCCTGGTTAGCAAGGCTGACCGAACTGATAACCCATCAAACACTTTTTTCGAAGAATACTGATTAAGGCCTCTGGGGGCCCAACGTTTATTTTGTTCCTTTAACACGAATTCAATACCGTCTCTTACGAAAATGAAGGAGGCAATCGACAATACTCCCAGAAAAATTGCGGTAAAAAGAAATCCGCTTCTCCAACCTCCAAAAGCAATAACAAGAGTTAGTACCGGTATCGAAATCATACCCCCAAAATTGTTTCCTGCAGTAACAAAACCCATCATGCGTCCACGAGTTTCAGGAAACCATAACTGCACCAAACGTCCAGTGGCCAATCCAGTACCGGGGGTACCGGTAAAAACCAGGAGAGAGAACAAATAAAATTGCCATAATTCAGCCATCATTGATCTGAGGAAAAACCCTACCGCTATAAAGCCCAAAGAAACCGCCATAACATACCTAGATCCAAAGACATCTATAGTGCGACCTATTAAAGGTGAAACAAAATGACCTAATACCCCGAGTGTTATAGCAAAATTGATCTGAGTTCTTGTCCATCCAAACTCTTCTTGCAGGGGAACTATAAAGAGACCAAACCCATATTGAGCAAAACCTATTGACCCTCCAATAGATAGAAAGGATACAGCTACTACTACCCAGCCCTTGTAAATACCACGGGGGGAGTTTTCAGATGAATTCTGGGTTATTTCAGAAGGCAACAGACACTATCAATCGAAAATAAATCATCCCTGAAGACTAACATTTAATTGTTTAAGCAGCTATCTTTTTAATCTTAAAAGATTAGGAATCGTTTCATGCATAAACTCATAAATTATGGGGATAATGAGCAAGGTCAGAAATGTGGAACTAGCCAAGCCTCCGATAACAACAATCGCCAAATCAGACCCTATAATTCCTCCTCCTTCATCTCCGACAAAAACCGCAAGTGGAATCAAGGCCGCTGCAGTAGTGATAGCAGTCATCAATATCGGGCGCAACCTCACTACTCCCCCTTCAATAAGGGAATCACGAACAGACATACCCTTGTCTTGTAATTGCTGTACAAACGCTATCAATACGATAGCATTCGTCACGACAAGGCCGATCAACAACAACAACCCCATCATTGAGGGTAACCCCAAGGAACTTCCGGTAACAGCTAGTCCAACCAAAGCACCTATTCCTGCCAAAGGCAAGCTGAAAAGTATTACAAACGGGTTCCTCAACGACCCTAAGCTACCAACCATCACCAAATACACTAGAACAATACTTATAGCCATTGCTAAAAATATATCTTGAAACCCCTCAGCTATATCTGCAAATATTCCCCCCGACTCAATGATAACTCCAGGGTTATTTTGCTCAACAGAATACCTTATTTTCTCGACTTCCAAGCCAACCGCCCTGGCATCCTCATCGGTTATCATACCTGTTATTGTCGCCGATCTTTTCCCGTTGGTTCTTCCAACCGCAATTGGAGCCTCCTGTAACACAGGATCAACCAATTCCTCTATAGAAACATCTCCAAGAGGACCTGAAATCATCACATCATCAAAAGAACCCATACCTCCATACATTCCTCTACCAACTCTAAGTATTACTTTTACGTCTTTACCATCTATGACATAGTTACCAACAGTTTGACCTTTCATAGGTTCACTTACTCTTTGTGCTACTTCTCTGGGTGTAAGTCCGATTTTAGAAGCTGCTTCTGAATCAACCTTTAAGAGCATTTCTGGTCTCAAACCAGTAAGGTCACTTTCAATGTTCTCAATTCCCTTAACAGTCGTTATAGCTTCCATTAATTGGGAATTGGCACGTGTTACATCTTCAAAAGAAGTGCCGATTATCTGTAATTCAAGCCCGGCGGCCGGCGGCCCTCCCGTACCTTCTTCAACTCTGTAGGTTCGGCCATCAGTCGATGGGAGAGCATCTCTCAAAGTATCGGCAATATCAGATGGCGCCGAATTATCAATATTCACAAATATATTTGCACTTTCTAGTGGCCCCGCGCCAGGAAAAGATGCTATCCCTATACCGCCTATCGTAGTCAAATAGTTCTCGACATTTCCTGCTATACGCAATCTCTCAAGTTCTGATTCAACGCTCAGAACGGCAGCATCTTTTTCTTCAGTAGTCGCACTGGGTGAAACAGAAATGTCGATAGAAATATATCTATCTGGTCCTGCCGGAAACAATGTAACCGGAATAAATCGCAAAAGACCCAAGCTGCCTACACACAATATCAAGGCAATTCCAACCGAGGCTAGCTTGTGTGTAAGTGCCCACTCCAAAGTAGGTTTATATATCCTCTGAATTGTCGTAAGGGAAGGTTCGGTGTCATCACCTGGGGTAAGATCTCCCAGTCTCAGTAAAAAAGCACCTGCTACGGGGACGAAAGTTACTGAAACAAGCAGAGAGGAAATCAGAGCAAATGTAACCGACAAACAAAAAGGGGAAAAGAAAGAACCTACTATGCCTTGAATAAAACCCAGAGGAGCAAAGACTACAATCGTAGTAAGAGTCGAAGCTGTTATCGGAGCGGCAACTTCCCTTGTTGCATTTAAAGCCGCAACTTTAGGGCTTTCTCCTCTCTGCATGTGTCGATACACATTTTCAAGTACAACTATACTATCGTCGACTACCCGACCGACGGATATGGCCAGGCCCCCTAAAGTCATAATGTTCAAAGTGAGGTCGGTAAAACCCATCAACAGAACGCCTCCCAAAATACTGATGGGTATGGTCAATGCTATTACTGAAGTAGGTCTTAAGGAAAGTGTAAGGCCTTTTAGAACACCACCACGAACGTTAAGAAGAAAAAGAAACACTCCGATAACGGCGAAAATAAACCCGTACATCCCTTCACTTTTGAGAGTGTTCAATTGGCTTTCGATTTCAGGTCCCCCATTGTAGATTTCCACAACTTGAATTTTTTCTGCATTCGCGATAGCCATAACTTTAGATAAGGCAACAGCCGAAACATCCACCGTGTTAGCGTCAGGATCTTTTGTGACACTTATACCTAAACTCTGTATTCCATTGGTGCGAGATATGGAATTGGTCGGGGAAGGCACAAGAGATACAATTGCAACGTCAATTAGGGTTATCACTTTCCCATCAGTAGAACCAACAGATATTTGCTTTACATCCTCGATCGAAGAAACACTATTGCTAGTTCGAACTGAAACCATTTTTGACCCATCAAATAAATATCCGGATGGAACAGAAAAATTACTCTCTGCAAGAATTTTGGAGATATCCGCCATTGAAATATCAAAACGTGCCAATGCATCATGGTCCAACGCTACTAAGAGGTCGAATATTTGATTTCCGGTAACCGCTACATTTTGAATTCCCTGAACAGAATTCAAACTTGGTTCAATTTGGCTTTCAGCCACATCAGATAGAGAAGAGAAATCACCTTCACTCCGGGTTAAGCTCAACTGCAATATAGGCTCGCTACCCGGATCGATTCCTCTCACATTGGGCACAGTGGCTCCATCTGGCAATTCCAGTGAGACCAATCGTGCTTCCAAATCTTTTTTCGCCTGATCCATATTGGACCCATATTCGTAAAAAAGCAGAAGTATCGATTTACCCTCCACGGAAGTGGATTGAATAGATTCCAAATTACCTAAACCGGAAATGTGCTGCTCTAATGGCTGAGTCACTGCTTCAACCACTTCCTCTGAACCAGCATTCAGATAATCTACATTAACTGTTAATAAGGGAAACTGGACTCTGGGTAATACCTCGACAGGTAAGGAAATGAAAGTGAATATACCCGCACCTAAAATAATAATGAAGGCTAAAACCGTCACCGACCCTCTACGAAGGGCCAAATCCGTAATGTAGCTCATATTAGTCCTTTGTAGAATTTACTAATTTCGTTCCATTAGCGATGATATGAGCAAACAGATAGAAATCAGATAACATTGGGTATTTTTTGTTACATAAAACAATTTATATTTATAAATAGTATGTTAATGCACATTTTCAGTCAACCAATTCAATTTGAGGAATCAGACTAGCTTTTGAATATAGAAATTCTGCTGACATTTCACAATACCGAGACATTTTGAATAAATCGGCAACTAACTCCAACAAATACGGTTCTACTTGGAACCCGTTAAACCCAATTAATGGATGGTGGGCAGTGGCGGTTTGTTTCAGCATATCAACCGCTCTTGTCGGGTTTAGCACCTACACATTCGCTTTATTCGGTGATGAAATGTCAGCAGAATTTGGCTGGACTCGCACGCAGATCAACGCTTCTCTTTCCTTTCTAGCAATTGGTCAAATCCTCGGTCCTTTATTTGGTCGGATTATAGACAGTAAAGGGCCAAGGATCATAGTCGCTTTATGCGTAAGTCTTACGGCTTTAAGTTACATCATGAGACCAATGATGACCGAGCTTTGGCATTGGTACGCTTTAAGTTTTCTACAATATGCCGGCTTCTCTGCCACAATGACTCCTGTCGGCCGAATTGTTGGATTATGGTTTCCCAACACACGAGGCAGGGTCATGGGAATTGCAATGATGGGTAATAATTTCGGTGGGGTAGTTATGCCTGGAATTATTGGAGCGGTAATTGCTCTCGGGGGATGGCAATCCGGTTATTACCTGCAAGGATTATTAACTTCTTTGGTAGCGGTGGCGGTACTTCTAGCGCTACGGGAACCCAAAATGGGATTGCTAACCCTAAAAGTACCAAGCAACCTATCGAGCACTTCTTCAGAACCGGCACAACTCCCAGGGATGTCCATATCCGAGGCAGCACGGTCAAAAACCCTCTATATTCTTCTATATATATTTCTCGTGGGAGCTACACCATTTGCCTCTTTATTACCGCAGCTCATATCTCATTACGTTAATGAAGGGGTGAATTCCACTACAGCTGCCACAGCTATGAGCATTTTGGCACTTGCTGGGATGAGTGGAAAACTAGTATTTGGCATTCTGGGCGAAAAAATAACCGCCCGCTATGCCATGATGGTATCTTTTTTTGGATTATCGGTAGCCCTCCTATTGTCGGTAAATCCCACTGTCCCCGGAATCATCTGGGTTTGCTCCCCACTCTGGGGTCTTTGCATGGGAGCATTTGGAACACTTACAAACATGATTGTTCAGGATTATTTTGGCCTGAAAAGTTTTGCCAGTATCATGGGGGTTGCGGGATACGGTACGGCTGTATCATTCGCCGTTGGCCCTTTGCTAGCTGGTTTATCCTACGACAACCTTGATAGCTATCGCCCGATTTTCTATGGAACTGTGATTGTTATGGCCATAGGAATCCTTGCCTTGAATGCTATGGGGACTCCCGAAAGAAACTTTATGTCCAAAAATTAAAATAAAGACTTCGGGTTAAATATCAAATTTTTGCTTCTATCTCATAACGCAACAAACCTAACGATTCTCTTCCAAGCATCCTATTAAAAACACCAAAGAAGCCTTGGTAAAAGAGAGCATATTTTCCTCTCTTTTTTCCTCTCCGGTTTCCATAGTTTTAGTGCGTGATAAGGGACCCGAAACACCAATACAAGAATGTCCAGCGGAATCTCCATATCGATTCCCGGTAGGACCCGTAGCGCCAGTTTCACTCAGTCCCCATGTAGTACCCAACAATTTCCGTATCATTTTGGCATTTAGAGAGGCATATTGCTCTGTGGAAGCTCTTAATCCTTCCATTTCTTCATCATTCACTCCCAATAAATTGCGTTGGGCTACTCTGGTATAAATCACCGATCCACCCATAAAAAACTTAGAAGCTCCGGGTATCGCCAGTAAATGCGCTGAAATGAGACCACCAGAAGATGATTCCGCAATTCCGATAGTTTGATTAGTTTCAATTAGAAGATCCGCCGTTAGGTTCGCCAGTCGCAAAATCTCAGTATCCATGCCTACTCCTTGATATACCTACTGAAGACTGCCCTAAACAATCTATTTGTAATGTCCTCTTACCGGTTAAGATAAACGTTAAAGTCGATTAATACAAAGGAAAGTATTCTATGAGTAAGGGGTGGTTTATCCTTGTCGGTCTATTTTCTCTGTCATTGGGGCTCGTTACCGGAGGGCTTGTAAAAGGAAATGTTGAACTTACAGCAGCCGGTTTTGTCATTGGGATCGGTATTTTTTTTATCCGAAACCGGCTCAAATAAATCTATCTCCACACCCATAGTTTTCGGTAAAGTTGGCTCCTTGACCGGAGTGGGCTCTACTTAATCGTTTTATTAATAAGGCACCCAACCTCTTATTTAAAGAACCCTAATTGGGATTTATTTCTTCTATCCTGGCAATCCGGCGGCCTAAATTTACCATTCCCCAATATTTTTTTCGGAACGTTATTCAAGCAATTACCATAATGACTTCTTTACTCATTTCGTTTTACTCGGGTGCATTTAAAGGGCTGGGGCCATATTAAATGAAAGCTCAATCCCGTTTATCCTGATAACTAATACTTGGCACCTCTGCAATAGGTTGCCGTGAACTAAATACACCATAATTTTCGCCCCCTCACCCGAAATTATGAGACCACAGTTCCATAGGGTTTTAAATACTTACTTCGCAATTTTTTTTACATTCCCCGATTAATTACATGTTTAGGAAATAGCCTAACAAATCTTTGAAATGAGTTTTTAAATATCCTTGAAAGATACAGGAATACGTGTATATTATTTAAGCAGTATAAATACCATTTCTTTAATCTATATTTTAAAATAGGCAACATAAAACTTTAAATTGGCAACATTTAATCGTAAAGGAATTCATAACTGGGAATCAGGTAAAAGAGGATTTCAA
>DLRJ01000005.1 GCA_002500485.1 Dehalococcoidia bacterium UBA7891 | reverse complement strand
ACATAGTAATGACCATGCCAATAGTAAAAAGCGCTATAAGTATGTCATTTCGAGCAAACCTACTGAAGTAAACCATGGAAGGGGATATGGACAGTAATACGGCGACCATTATTGCCCCATGTTTGCCGAGTAGATTTCTAAAAAGTATGGGTAGGATGACTAGAATAGTCCCAGCGGAAACATATAGGATCCGAGCAGTTACGTCGGTGTCACCAAACAGGAAAAAAATTAAGGATGTCAACTGCATTTGCAATGGACCATGTAGCATAGGATTATGTATTAACCCCGATCCTTGAAATAGTTCCCATGAATAATATGCATGGAGGCTTTCATCATGGTGCATCGCCTTGGCACTCAGATCGTAGAGCCGCAGTGACAAAGCAAGAGCAAACAGGCCTAAATACAGCAACCCCTCTATTCGAGTTATGTTTGCCATTTTTTTAATATGGAAATATCTCTGTATATATTTCAACGGTCAATCTCAAAAATGCTGACACTACCCAAATCTCCAAACACTATTGTGCCAAGAGATTGGAATTTCTCTAATTGTTCAGCGGTATACCGATTCAATTCAAGATCACCCACGTAAATGAAGTTAATTTCGTATTTTCCCAATAATGATTTTGCTTGGGCGAGGTCCCTAGTAGAATATATCGTCTCTACGTCAGCGGCTCTTTGATATATGGCAGGATCAGAATCTCGCCATTGACTTTCATGGCCCGGCCAGTTGACTAAATTTGGGATACCGGTATTTCGGGAGATGAATCCCGAACCATCCCATTCTCCGACGGATTCTAATATTACCTGGTCAAGGCTTATGTTTTGGTTGGCATATGCAAGAGCCGACACTTCTAGGTCTGTTAGCCTTGCCGTGGAATTTTTAAAACCTGAAATGCTGGATTCATTAATTTTAGTCATGGTAGCAGCTGGTGTATAAAAGAAGGCACATAGAATGATTATGGCTGCAATTGAAGTGTAAAGATATTTGAGAAACTTTTGAGGCCGTATATATCCGGCCAACCAATAATATACTGAGTAACTCCCACAGATTGATAGTAGTATCCAAGCAGGGTAGTAGAGTTTGAAAACTGTGTTCATTCGGTTTCCATATACGTCGCCGACGTAAAAAAGTTCTGGTATTAATATCAGAAACATTGATAAAGAGAAAATTGAAAGAACTATGATTCGCCTACTAACGCCTTTTCTAGTCGTTAGGGTCAATAAAGTCAATGTGGAAATGAAACATAAAATGGTTATAGGGAAAGCAAAACCAAGCATGCCTGGTCCTTCGGAATCAATATTGGCTTCAGGGATCAAAAACCTTATCATCCAGGGTATGCTGACTACTGTGAAAGAAATACCCAGGTGATATTTCCAAGCTGTACTGATATGGGTCGTCCAAAAAGTACCCACTACTAAGGGAATTGAAAGTATTAATAAAGGGCTCCAAACCACAAATCCATGGATAATTGATGTCTGATATTGGGTTTTTGATAGGCTATCGATGGATGATTGAAAAGACCATAGGTAAGGTAGAAGCACGAGCGCACCTAGGAAGAATACCAATGAAATAGATTTCGCTAATTTAATCGGATTGAGATTGCTATTTGAAAGCCAATGTAGGCTATATATTCCGAGGATTATGGCTATACAAACAGGGGCTATCCACATATTGATAAAACTCACACACCCTAGCATTACTCCTGCCAATGCAACTTCCAGCCAATACATTATTCCAAGGGGTTTGGTTAAGTCTTTTTTGGATAAATCATAAGCAATGTATACGAAAGTCAATACAAATGGCGTGGCCATAACGTGCGGGTGCAGATCTCCAAGGAGATAGCTAAAGAAAGGGAATTCATTGATAGTGTAATCAAAGCTTTGTCCTTCACATGCAGGGCCAAAATAGTTGATTATTCTTGAACTTCTAAACCACCACCAAAATTCAGTAGGTCTCCAGCTGTCTATTGTATTGATTGCTGGATTTTGCATCCCATCAATGCAAACTCTTTGCCAAAACCCGGATGATCCAATCGAATTGATTCTTAAGAACTCTAAAAACCCTTGTAAGTTTCCCATAAATACAGCTGTGAGCGATGCAATCACACCGCACGAAATTTTCAAGAAATCGAATTTCACTCGGGAGAATCGTAAAAGTATTGAAGTTAGTGTGAATATTGAAGACGCGGTCATCGCAGGTATTGCAACCAACGAAAGATTATATGTGGCTATGGTGGGGATTAATGAAATTTTTGAGAGTGTGCCAAATATCCAATAACCGAAATAATAATAACTGATGGTGTCACCATGGAACCAAGGATCAAGAGGTTGTCCACTTACGGTTCTTATAGATGAGTTTAAAAAAGCAAAATCCATCGGTTGTTCAGTGTGATTTATTCCAGGGTCAAAGTATCTAATGCTAAAAAAAATCAGATAGGTTAGCAGGAATATCAATTCTGTTAAGGAAATTATTCGCCAATTATTTTTCACAATTTGTTTTAAACTCTTAACTCGAATTGTGCCTATAGTTAAGGAACATATAATTAACCCGATAAAAACTAGTATTGTTGTAATATCGGTGGCCGGGATTATTTTGGAAATCGAAAGTAACCATGTCACGAGGGACAGGCATATTATGCCGAGGGGTTTGCTGATTGAATAACCCTTATCAGGTATCGTTCTAAAGATACTAAGGAAAATTACAAATGTAGCAAATCCCACAACTTCTATTAAAATCAGCCATGTTATGCCGTAAAGCATTATGAAATCGTCTCTATTTTACTATTTAGTCTATTATCCTGGATATAAACAAATTGGGATCGAAAACTGCAATGTCATCAGGCTGTTCGCCTGTTCCAACGAACCATATGGGGATCTTTAACTGATCAGCAATAGCTATCGCTATTCCCCCTTTAGCAGTCCCATCTAATTTGCTGAGAAATATTCCGTCTGGACTCACAAATTTTGTGAATTCAATAGCTTGGATTAGACCGTTCTGCCCCGTAGTGCCGTCTATTGTGAGGATAATTTTCACTGAGGATTCATCGGATTCTCTGATGATTATTTTTGATATCTTTTTGAGCTCTTCCATTAGATTTGATTTGCCTTGCAGTCTACCTGCTGTGTCGATGATGGCAACATCCATATTTCTACTTTTTGCGGCCTTGATAGTATCAAAAGCCACGGCCCCTGGATCTGACCCTGGATCTTGAGCAATAACAGTAACTCCCAATTTATCTCCCCAAATCTGTATTTGGTCCACAGCTGCTGCACGAAAGGTATCAGCAGCACCTAATATTACCTTTTGATTCAGACTTATTAGTAAATGAGTCAATTTTGCTATCGATGTAGTTTTACCTGCCCCATTCACACCCACCATCACGAAAACAACTGGCTTTTGAGCTCTAGTAAGTGGATCTTCGTCTTTGAGGTCGAATATATTTTTCAATTCACTTCGAAGTTCTTTCAGACATTCTTTACCGGTGGATATGTTTTTTGCTTTTGCGTTTTCTCGGAGTTGGGAAACTATCTTTTCAGCGGTTTCTAACCCGGTATCTGCTGAAATCAATGTGCCCTCTAGATCCTCCCAGAATTCAGTGTCTAGTTCTGATTTTTTGAATAGATCTCCTAATTGGCCGACTAAACTACTTCGGGTTTTTTCAAGAGATTCAGTGAATTTGGTGGGGTTTCTTTTTTTGAAAACGTTCATTTGTAATATTTATCAAATTTTAAAGCGGTCAGGGTGAATGGATTTAAATATCAAAAGCGATTACAAATTTTATTCTATATCGCAAGCCAATTTAAGTCTGTTATTTATATGGCGCCATGAAATAATGTACACTATCATGCATCAAGATTTGTAATAAAGCGAGAAATTAACCTCATGGAACTGAGAGAATTAAAAAGTTTTGTCGCAGCTGCCAAACTTAGAAGTATTTCTAAAGCGGCAAAGGAATTGAATATTGGACAACCTACTGTCACGACCCACATAAAAAAATTGGAGAGAGAATTGTCAGTTCCCCTGTTCGACAGGGTGACAAGACCTATTCGCCTTACCTTAACTGGCCAAACGATATATGAGCTTTCCAATCCCCTTTTAGAAGGAATAGATTCTTTGTCGTCGATAATTTCATTGGCTGAGGAAAGAGGGCCGGTGACCATTGCATCGACTCCAGATATTATTCCGCACACTTTACTTAGTGTCGTACAGAAATTTAATAAGCTATACCCAGCGGTGTATTTAAGAATTCAATCCGCCAATAGAAATGAAGTAACCAATTTGGTACGGACAGGGGAAGTAGACATTGGCATAATACAGCATCCAGAAAGAGGGGATGATTTACATTTTGAACCTTTATTTCTTTATGAGAGGGTGCTTATAGCACCAAAAGGACACGAATTACTCTCAAGAAATATTCAGTCATTGGAGCCAATTGCTAGGTATCCTTTAATTTTGATGGCTAAGGGTACTTATACTAGGACCATTCTAGAAGAACAGCTTCAGAAAGACGCTCTCAAATATGAGGTAATCATGGAGTTAGAGAGCATGGACATGATTAAGAAATATGTTGCTCTTGGCATGGGAGTGTCAATAGGGCCAAGATTGGCCATTGAAGACGATGATTTATCTAAGCTTGGGATGGTTTCCCTCGCTAATTTCTTGCCGGTAGATCAGGCTGGAATACTGACTCTACCAGGGAAGAATATGTCAGATCCGGCTGAAAAGTTCATGGAAGTTATGAGAACAATGTTGGTTACGAAATAACTATTCCACTACTCCGACAAGAGTAGCTGTGACCAATTGTCTGTGGTCGTATATCGGCCTGTTGGAGCAGGTCACTAAAATTATCTTTCCCAGACCGGGATCGTACAATTTTAGGTCTGATTCATGAATTACTTCGGATTTTGTTACTTGATACACTAGCTTTTTTTCAGGTTTTTCTAAAGAAATTAGTACTTCATTACCGTTGAGCAAATGTTCAGCAATTGCGGGTAAGTTATGAAAAACGTTTCCCTCTCCTTTTAGAGGACTTTCTAGGTGCCCGAAATACCATCCTGTGAAGGTGTCAGATTGATTGGGAGATGATGGTATGCGACCTACTAAATTTTTTGGGGTTTCGTAGGCCATGCGGCCATCTTTTTCTATGATCGCTAAATTTTCCACAGGGGCTGTCAGGTTCAGTATCGGTATTGAGATTTTCCCAGGTATGCCTGAAAGCAATTCAACACTGATATCAGAAATATCGATCACACTGAAAGCGAAACTACCTTGGGTATAGTCTGAGGTATCAAATTTGTCAGGCAAAAGCCAATTAGGATCTGACCAGCTTTTGGGGTGTATTTTCCTCAGGGGCGCATTTTCCCCGTATCCATCTAGCAGCTCAGAAAAATTTTCCACTTCATACTGGTCGGGTTGAGGGTTGAGCTTAATATCCTCATGGACAATTAAAGCTTCATTAATATCTATTGTTCCTGTTTCAGAGATAGTTTTTCTTTTCATGGTTTGGTCTAATTGGTTCATGTTTGGAGTGGGAGTGATTCCATGAACAGCATTGATAGTCGGGTTTCCATATTCCGCGTTTAAGGATTCAAGTTCGGCGGCGGGTGTTCTTAGTAAGAAAATGGCTACAGCAATTATCCCAAGTATTATGAGGCCTGAGGACACTAAAATGATCCCGACGGGCTTCATCATTGAGGAGCGACCATTTCCAGGTAAATGAGACTCATAGGTAGACATTAACGATATCCTGTATCCCTATATGGTACAGCAGTGGTAAAAAGAAAAGCCCTCCATGTTGAGGGCTTTTCTGCCAATTTGTATATGTTTCTTTATTACCTCATTCTTGGGGAATGAGAAGCTCCACTGGCAATCGGCTCGTTTAAATAAACGTCTCCATTACGGATCTTAATATTGAATCCGCAATCAGGATCACTGCAAACCCAAGCCTTGTAATGGATAGGGGCCCCTTGGCTTCCAAAATCCGACAAGGGTAGCAAACTCCCTTTTCCGCAATCTCTACATTCAGGATATGAATTCTCTGACATTTTTTCTCCTCGTTTCCACCGCCCTTGGGTGTTTAAAATTCAGGAAATTATAACAGGATTGTGACAAATTTAACAACCGAAATACTGTGGCTACCTGCGGTTTTGAGGCGTTATTTTTAATTAGAACCAGGAATCAAATTTTTCATGTTAGTGTGCTGTATAGCTAATTTTTGTGATTCCGATAGGGATGAATTTTCCAATTGAATAAGTACCCTATCTTGCTTGATCACGGGGTAATCACTTCCGAACAGCATTTTTTTGGTGTCGACTAGTTGAGCCATAATTGAAAAAACATCGGGGCTATAAAGAAACGGGGATGCTGCTGAGTCATAGTAAACGTTTTTGAAGGCCAATTTCACTTCAGGCATCAGTTCGTAAAAAGGTAGGCCTCCTCCCCAATGACCCAAAATTATTTTATTTTCAGGAAAATCAATCACGAAATCTTCTATTGTTTTTAGGTTAACAGTTCCTTTTCCTGGATAATTATGTCCCACAGGTTCTGAACAATGAATCGTTATGGGAAGGTTTTTATATTCTAAAATGGACATATAGTTTTCCATAATGGACTTATCGTTCAAATTGAACTTTTGGAAAGACGGGTGTATTTCGCCAAAACCATGTGACCCAAGATTTGCACATCTTTCAGCTTCCTTGATTCCGGCTTTACCAGAAGCAGGATTTATTCCGGTGAACGGGTACAGCCGGAATGGATTTTGTGACGAGCTTTCTAAAATATAATCATTCACATAAGAATTTAGACCAGTATCCTGCCAACCCATTCCTAACACTACCGCACTGGAGATCCCTGATTGATCTAGCTCATTAATTAGCGTTTCTGCTGTAACCATGACTGAATTCTTGGATGAAAATAACGCTTCAAAGGTTGAATCCTTTTTTAGATATTGATCTTTTTTTTTAATAATGTCTGGGGGGAGAATATGAGTATGGCAATCTATTGTCATTATTTCTTACCTGTCAAATAAAGTACCCGCATTAGTTGATAGCAACTGCTTATTGGTAAGGATACAATGTGGTTAAGAATAGCAACATTCCTGATCCTAGAAAGGAATGTGTTATTACTTCCAAAAAACTTTGAGTAGGGGAATTTTAAATGAAAGCCGTTTATTTTACAGAACACGGGGGCCCTGAGGTACTTAAATTCGGAGAATTGCCGGAACCAACCCCGGGGGAAGGGGAGGTAAAAATTAAAGTGAATGCCTGTGCTCTCAACAGACTCGATATTTATACCAGAGCCGGTATGCGTGGCACTAAAATGGATCTTACCGAGCCCCATGTTTTGGGTGCAGATGTGTCTGGAGAAGTTGTCGCGACTGGACCCAAAGTAACCAAGGTATCTGAAGGGGACAGAGTCGTTGTGAATCCAAGAATAACTTGTATGCAGTGCCGATATTGTCAATCGAATCGAAGCGAATATTGCTCTTCAGCAGGGATGGTTGGATCAGCCATTAGAGGAGGATATGCAGAATATGTAGTAGTGCCAGCGACTAACGCCTTTCCCATTCCAGATGATTTAAGTTACGTACAGGCAGCCTCCTTACCAACTGTATTTATGCCAAGTTGGAATATACTTATTAGAAGATCTCAGCTTAAGCCCTGGGAAACGGCACTAGTTCCCTCAGCCTCTAGTGGTGTCGGCACCGCAGCTATCCAAGTTGCAAAAAACATAGCGAAATCTAGCGTTATATCTACTACTAGTACAATTGAAAAAGCTGAAAAAGCCACTGCTCTTGGATCCGACCATGTCATCAACTATAAAACTGAAGATGTCTCTGAGCGTTTGAAGGAAATAACCGAAGGACGAGGTGTTGATGTGGTAATAGACCATGTGGGAACGGATGTTTGGAATGCCGCTAATAGGCGTCTTGCTAAAGGCGCGAGATACGGAATTTGCGGAGTTACATCAGGGTACAAGGCTGAGCTACAGATGGGTGCCATGTTCACGGGTCATTTGACCATGTTTGGAGTGTTTATGGGCCGTAGTGAAGATTTGGAACAAATTATCTACCATGCCGGCCAGGGGACAATAAAGGGTGTAGTTGATTCAGAATATTCCTTGCAAGATGTTAGAAAGGCACACGAAGCCATGGAGGGCCTAGATTTTTTCGGGAAACTAGTAATTACAGTAGATTGATTTAACTTACGGACCTTTAAAGGCTGAGATCGCCAGTTGGAATCTGACCTGGTCTCCTTCTTAACCTCTAGTTGCCAGAGACCGAACGTCGATGCTGGATCTAACCTCAGGATTCACCAAAGACATAGGCCAAGACCCATTTAATAACCTAGCAGCTTCCTGCCCGACTTGTATTTGAGCCGCTATGACAGCCCTATTGGAAGTCCCTGCTGAGTGAGGGGTCACCATGACATTTTCCATTTGAAATAAGGGATTGTCAGTTGGAGTAGGCTCAATATCAAAAACATCTAATCCTGCCCCTGCAAACTCATTGGTTTTCAAGGCATTGATTAGAGCATCCTCGTCTACCGTACCTCCCCTGCAAGTATTAATGAAATAGGCGGTTGGCTTCATAGCTTTGAAAAAATCTGATCCGACTAGATGTCTCGTTTGATTGTTCAGAGGAGTGTGTATGGAAACAAAATCAGATCGTGAGGCGAGTTCTTTTAGAGAACTAACCAACTCGACGCGGTATTCCTTTGCTACCCAAGGTTGAACATATGGGTCGTATGCAATGACATCCATTCCTAGTGCTTGTGCTTTTCTGGCAACGGCTCTTCCTATGTTACCTAAAGACACTATACCAAGTGTTTGGTCTGTGACGGGCACCATATTGGAAAGGACAGAGCCAGTTTCAGTACCCCATTTGCCTTCCTTTGTTAAGTCATTAAGAATCGTTAGCTTTTTGGCACAAGATAATATGAACATTATCGCGTGGTTTGAAACCTCTTCAGTACAAAAACCTGCCGTATTGATCACCATAACGGAATTGTCTGTAGCGGACTCATGATCAATATGATTGAAACCGTGTCCGAAGCTAACAATCCCTTGAGCTGAATCTATTTCGTCCATCACGGTGCTTGGCATGGGAACACCTTGGTTTATTATTACGTCCACTCCTTTTACAGCTTCTATAGTTTCACCTTCGCTCTGGCAAACATATACATCGAATTCGCAATCGATTCCTTCTAGCTGTTGTTGAACGAGGCTAGTTTCAGGATTGCTTCTGGATATCATAGCCACCTTAAGTTTCGACATATCATCTCCCCAATTGAAATAATGTTTTTTTATGGGCTGATTATAGCTATAAAATTATTGTGTTGTGTAAAATAAGTGAGAGACCTAGCTGAACGGTAAACACCGTATTCTAACCGATGTATGAACCAGCAGATTTAGGAAGACTAGTCTCTCCCATTAAATATTCGTCTATCCCGCGTGCTGCTTCTCTTCCTTCAGCTAGTGCCCATACCACCAAGGATTGACCTCTAGATATGTCTCCTGCGGCGAATATACCTGGTACATTAGTCATCTTATTGGAGTCAGTTTTTACATTTCCACGTGGATCCAAATCTAACTTTAATTCTTTAACTGGTCCCTCATGTTGAGGGTGCAGAAAACCTAAAGCCAAGAAGACGTAGTCCGTTTCTATTTCAAATTCGCTACCTTCAACTTCCATCATTTGAGGTCGTCCGTTTTCGTCAGGTTTTCCCCATTCCAACCTGACGCCGTGGAGTTTTTTCAAAACTCCGTTTTCACCCGTGAATTTCTTCGTGAGTATGTTGTAGTCCCTGAACCCTCCCTCTTCGTGAGAAGATGAGGTTCTAAGAATCATAGGCCAGTTTGGCCACCTGTCGTTTTCTCGTCGTTCTTTTGGCGGTTCTGGAAGGAGTTCAAGCTGATGCACTTGGCCGGCTCCTTGCCGGTGAGACGTTCCAAGACAGTCTGACCCAGTATCTCCACCACCCAAGATAACCACATTCTTTTCTGTTGTCACAATTCGATCTTTTTCTTCAACCACAAAACCTGCATTAACATTGTTCTGTTGAGTGAGGAATTCCATCGCAAAATGAACCCCTTTTAATTCCCTTCCAGGGATATCCAGATCCCTTGGTATCGTAGATCCTCCGGTCAAGAGAACTACGTCAAAATCATCAGCTAGTGTGGACGCTGGCACATCTGTTCCGATTTCAATGTCGGTAAAAAATATTACCCCTTCCTTTTCCATTTGATCAATTCTACGATCAATAACGTATTTTTCGAGTTTAAAATCAGGGATACCCAATGCCAATAGGCCACCAGTTCTGTGTGATCTTTCATAGACAGTCACATGATGTCCTGTCCGGTTAAGCTGTTGGGCTGCTGCGAGACCGGCCGGTCCAGACCCTACTATGGCGACTTTTTTTCCTGATCGTACCTTGGGTGGTTCAGGTTTGATCCAGCCTTCTTGCCACCCCTTATCAGATATTGCTTTTTCTATGTACTCTATTGTGACTGGGTCCTGGTTTATATTTAGTACACATGAAGCTTCGCACGGGGCGGGGCATATTCTTCCAGTGAATTCAGGGAAATTATTGGTTGAATGAAGTTCTTTCAAGGCTCCTTCCCACTGCTTTTTATAAACCGAATCATTAAAGTCCGGAATCAGATTTCCCAAAGGACATCCACTCATACAGAAAGGAACTGCGCAATTCATGCATCGGCTGCCTTGCGCCTGAGCATCATCATCATTCCATTCCGTATAAAATTCATGGAAATTTTGTAGTCTATCTCCTACAGGCTGTCTCTTGGGTGTTGACCTTCCAAATTCTTTAAATCCTGTTGCCTTACCCATTGGCGCTCACCACCTTATCTGCCTGCCGGGCCTGTCTTTCAGCCAAAACCCGTTTGTAGTCAACAGGCATGACTTTTACAAATTTCCTAGTCATTGAACTCCAATCTGACATAATTCTTTCAGCATTTTTGCTTCCGGTATGTTTTTTATGCAATTCAATTAATCTTTTCAGATCTTTCAAATCTTTTTCTTCAGAGATTTTCTCTAAGGTAACTAGGCCTTTGTTGCAAAGAGATTCAAATTTTCCCTCTTCGTCGAATACATAGGCTTCTCCACCACTCATTCCGGCTGCAAAATTACGTCCTGTTGGCCCAAGTATTACAACTTTACCTCTTGTCATGTACTCGCACCCGTGATCTCCAACTCCTTCAACGACAGCCTCGGCACCACTGTTTCTTACCGCAAATCGTTCACCGGCGATGCCTCTAATGAAAACTTGTCCCCCAGTCGCACCATACAATGCTACGTTACCAATAATTATGTTCTCCTCAGGTGTAAAAGTGGATTTTTCATGGGGACGTATCACTACCTTTCCACCAGACAAACCCTTACAAAAATAGTCGTTGGAATCACCTTTGAGGTCAATTGACACCCCTTTACTTAGGAAGGCGGCAAAGCTTTGCCCTCCAGAACCACTAAAATCTAGGGAAATAGTGTTTTCTGGCAATCCATCTTCCCCATATTTTTTTGCAATCGTGTGACTCAATGTGGTCCCTACGGTCCGGTATGAATTGTCGATTTCCTTTGTGATGGTTATTGGTTTTCCTGTATCTATTGAAACAGTTGCGTCCTTTATTAACTCATTATCCAAAGCTTTTTCTAATGAGTGGTCCTGTTCCATTATTTTATGTTTTGCCACTCCTTCTGGGACATCCGGCATGTGAAGTAATTGACTAAAATCCACACCCTCTGTTTTCCAATGTGCGATTAGATCTCTTTTATCGAGCAGATCCGTTCGCCCTACCATGTCCTCGATTTTTTTGATTCCTAGGTCGGCCATTATTTTTCTCAATTGTTCAGCTATGAAGAAAAAATAATTTATTACATGTTCTGGCTTTCCAGCGAATTTCTCCCGCAATTCAGGGTCTTGTGTCGCTATGCCTACTGAGCATGTGTTTAAATGGCATTTCCTTAGCATGATGCAACCCATTGCGATCAACGGACCAGTAGCAAGCCCAAATTCTTCTGCTCCTAGCAAACAAGCAATTGCGACGTCTCTGCCAGTTTTAATTTGCCCATCAGCTTGCACCACAATACGACCTCTGAGGTCATTCATGACCAAGACCTGTTGAGTTTCGGCTACACCCAATTCCCACGGCAGCCCGGCATGTTTAATAGAAGATTCTGGGGATGCACCCGTTCCTCCAGTGTCACCACTTATCAGTACTACATCACCGTGCCCTTTCGAAACCCCTGCTGCAATTGTGCCAACACCAGCCTCTGCAACTAGTTTGACATGAATTCTTGCCTCTGGATTAGCATTCTTCAGATCGTGTATTAACTGAGCTAGGTCTTCGATAGAGTATATGTCGTGGTGCGGTGGGGGAGATATAAGCTCTACACCTGGAGTTGAATTTCTCACTCCTCCGATGTATTCGTCAACTTTGTGGCCAGGAAGCTGCCCTCCTTCTCCAGGCTTGGAACCTTGAGCCATTTTGATTTGTATATCTTTTGCATTGGCCAGGTAATTGATGGTAACGCCAAATCTTCCTGAGGCCACTTGTTTTATTGCACTGTTTCTTGAATCCCCATTAGGGTCTAAGACGTACCTAGAGTGATCCTCACCACCTTCCCCTGTATTGCTTCTAGCCTGAATCCGATTCATCGCTATTGCCATGGTTTCATGAGCTTCTCTACTAATTGAGCCAAGAGATATAGCTCCTGTTGCGAACCTCCTCACAATTTCCTTAGCAGGCTCAACTTCATCAATCGATATCGGATTATCGGACTTCTTAAAATCAAGGAGCCCTCTGATTGTGCTTAGCCTTCTAGTTTCTTGATCAACGGAATCCGCAAATTGTTCATAGCTGTCCCAACTGTTTTCTCTAACAGCGTGTTGAAGAGATGTAATTGTGTTTGGGTTCCACATATGAAATTCGCCATCTCTTCGCCATTGATATTGCCCGCCCTGCGAAACTTCCAGGTTAGCCGCATTTCTTTTAGTTCCATAACCGGAAGTATGACGGGTGATATATTCCCTCTCTATTTCTTCAATTCCAATGCCGCCTATTCGAGATGGAGTCCAAGTGAAGTATTCATCAATGACAGATTGATTTAAACCTACGGCCTCAAAAATTTGTGCTCCCCTATAACTTTGGATGGTTGAGATACCCATTTTTGACATTATCTTCAGAATGCCCTTGTGACATGCTGAAATGTAATTGCGAATTGCCTCGGTAGCATCTATGTCGTTTTCAAACTCTTTCTGTGAAATTTGATTCCGAATGGTCTCGAAAGCTAAATATGGATTTATTGCCGCAGCCCCGTACCCTATTAGAGCAGCAAAATGGGCTACTTCTCGCGCTTCACCTGTCTCCACAACTATTCCGGCTTTAGATCTTTCCCCTTTCCTAATTAAATGATGATGCACGGCCGAAGTCGCTAAAAGACTTGGCAATGGAGCCTGGGATTTACCTACCCCCCTATCTGATAATATCAGTATCGAGTGCCCTTCTTTTATAGCGTCTGATGCTTCTTTATTTATTCTGCTCAGCGCATCTTTGAAACCACTAGTGACACTGGGGTCAAATAATGTAGATATAGTTTTTGCTGTCAGGTTTTTTTGGGATGAGTTTTTAATGCGGCCGAGATCTAAATCTGTAATTATCGGCTGTCTTAAAGTGATCTGACGGCAATGATCTGGAGTCTCGGCGAATAGGTTTTTTTCCTCACCTAACGTGCCTCTTAAGGAGGTTACCAATTCTTCCCTGATTGCATCCAGAGGGGGATTACTGACCTGTGCGAACAGTTGCTTGAAATAATTGAACAGTATTGGATTATGGTCAGAAAGAAAGGCAAGAGGGGCATCGTTACCCATCGAACCTGTTGGTTCGTACCCGTTCACTGCCATCGGTTCCAATATCATTCTAAAATCTTCTAATGTGTATCCGAATGTGTTCTGTTGCTTCTTTATGTCGATGATTTTTTCATAGGTTGCATTTACCGCTTCTGGTAAATCTTCTAGAAATATCCTGTTTTGAGAAAGCCATTCGCCGTATGGTTTGGAACCGGCTAAACCTGCTTTCAGATCGAGATCGTTGACGAGCTCTCCTTTTTTTGTGTCCAATAAAAACATCCGGCCTGGGTAGATTCTCTCTTTGTAAAGAACTTTCTCGGGAGGGACGTCAATCACTCCAGTTTCAGAGGCCATTACCAGTACATCATCAGTGGTTACTAAATAGCGGCAAGGTCTAAGGCCGTTGCGGTCTAATACCGCGCAGACTTTCGTCCCATCTGTCCCTATCACAAGGGCCGGGCCGTCCCAAGCTTCCATCATGCTTGAGTGATATTCATAGAAATCCTTTTTCGATTGTTCCATCGGTATGTGATCACCCCACGCTTCGGGTATCAACATCATCATTGAATGCTCTATGCTTCTGCCGGTCGCTAGTAAGAGTTCAAGCGCATTGTCAAGAGCAGCAGTATCACTTTGCCCTGGTTTAATAACGGGAACCAAATCACTTGTGTTTACATCTGGATCCGATGATTCGAAAACCTGTTCTCTAGCCAACATCCAATTGGTGTTGCCACGCACCGTGTTTATTTCACCATTGTGGATTATGAATCTGTATGGATGTGCTAGTTTCCAACTCCCTAAAGTGTTGGTACTAAACCTGGAATGTACGAGAGCAAATGAACTGACGAGATTGGCATCAGTCAAATCTTTGTAAAAATCTTCTAGCTGTTCAGCCATTACAAGGCCCTTATAAACTATAGTACTGGAAGACAATGAGCAGATATAGAAGTCGTCAGCATTTTCTAAAGAAGCTGAGTCAAATGAAGATTCAATAGCTCTTCTTAGTAAGTACAAGTCTCTGTCAATGTTTTTAGGAACATTTCCCTTGGGAGTAACAAAAAATTGAGTTATATGAGGGCGGTCTCGGTTTGCCAATACACCTATTTTTTCTGGGTCTATTGGAACTTGCCTCCATGCAAGAAAGTCATAACCTTGTTTTAAAACACATTCCTCAATCAAAGACCTACTTAATTCTGCTTCACCTTTGTCAGATGGTAAAAATGCCATGCCCACCCCATATTGGCCTGGATCGGGCAAATCGCATCCTGTGGATGACAGTTCCAATTTAAAAAAATCATGAGGCATTTGTATGAGGATTCCAGCTCCATCCCCTGTTTCAGGATCAGCACCTGCAGCCCCTCTATGTGCTAAATGAGATAAAGCCTCTAACCCCTGCGAAACTATGGAATGAGACTGCTTTCCTTTTATGTTGGCAACCATCCCAACTCCACAGGCATCATGCTCAAATACAGGATCATAAAGCCCTTGTTTAACGAGTTTTCTTAATTTCTTATTTTCATATGGTGATTTCATCTGTTTTCCAATGCATTGCCTTTACC
>DLRJ01000076.1 GCA_002500485.1 Dehalococcoidia bacterium UBA7891 | reverse complement strand
GAGGATTGACCTGTTAAGAATTAGACGGGATATTTTAAGATAAACAATATGAATTTAGATTGTGAACACAAACACAAAATTGACACTATAAAAACTCGGTTGATATATTTTCTGATGGTGTTGTACATTAGCCCTTGAATAGCTATTTACACTGACTATACTTAGATATGTTTTTAGGGTTGGGTTGGTGTGATTCGGTACAATGGGCATTACATGCTTTGGCAGCCGCAAATGGCTGCCATTGAAAAGAAGTTTTTCGGGAGGATAAATTGAAGAAGCAGGACTTTGTCGTCCGATTTGCTGGGGAAGGTGGACAAGGGGTAGTTACATCAGCAGAGGGACTTGCTCAAGCCATGGCGCAGTCTGGATATAATGTCCAGACTTTCTCTACCTTTCCTTCCCAGATTAAAGGTGGCCCGACTTGGACCCAGACTAGGATATCAACCAGCCCTGTGCTTAGCTCTGGTGATGAGTTAGACGTATTGGTCGCCTTCAATCAATACGCTTACGATAATCACAAGGATGAGGTCGCCGATGACGGTGTGATCGTTTACAACTCGGGGGAGTTTGAAATAGATGCCTCTGACAAAGCATTAGCAATGGATTTTGATGAACTAGCCAAGCAGACTGGTAATAACCGAGCTGCAAACTTCGTAGTAATGGGAGCACTGGCTCAATTGGTGGACCTTCCTATCAACATCCTCGAAGAATTTAATAGGCAACGCTACACAAGGGGACGTCCTAGCGATCAGCAAATTATTGATTCTAATAACATGGCTCTTTCATTGGGGTCGGAGGAGGCTAAGAAGAGCGGATTCAATTTAGGAGAATTATCCGATCCTATCAAGCCAGAAGGAGAGCAAGTTCTCTTGAATGGTAACCTGGCTTTTAGCATTGGCGCAGCACATGCAGGGCTTGATGTATTTGTTGGCTATCCAATTTCTCCGGCAACTCCAATTCTCCTGTGGATGGAGCAGAATCTGGTTGGAGAAGGTAAATTTGTTCATCAATCCTCATCTGAGATTGAATCCATCACTAGTATCGTAGGAGCCGGATACGCTGGTAAAAAAGCCATGACTAGTACTGCAGGTCCGGGATTTACCTTGATGGGTGAAGGGATAGGCCTGGCTTGGATGGCTGAAATACCTTTGGTGGTTATAGACGTACAGAGAGGTGGGCCGTCAACTGGATTACCTACAAAAACGGAACAGTCAGATTTGCTTACTGCTTTATATCCGGGACATGGAGATATGAAAATGCCTGTGATGGCCCCTGGCACGGTGGAGGAATGTTTTGTGGCTGGAGTCATGTCTGTTAACTGGGCGGAAAGATACCAAGGTCCGGTAGTTGTTCTGAGTGAAATGGCCTTATCAGAAAGAAGACAGAATATTCCGAGACCTGATCTGAAATCTCTTGTTTCTGAGAAGAGAGAAATCTATGAAGGTACAAACGGCTATCACAGATACGACGGTTGGGAATTATCTCCTATGCCATTGCCGGGTGGGCCTGGCAGCTATGTTGCAAATGGAAGCGAGCATGATGCCATGGGAGACACAACTCATTTGCCGGCACGACACGTACAGATGACGGAAAGACGGTTCAGCAAACTGAAGCTTTTGAATGATGGTACTTTCGAATCAGACAACGAACATTCGAATATTGCACTTGTCCCCTGGGGAGGCTCTAAAGGCCCTGCCTTGGATGCATATAATCAACTGAGATCGGAAAACAAAGATTTGGGTTGGTATTACACAATGTATATACATCCAATGCCCGAAAAAATGTTAGCTGCACTGAAAGAAAAAGAATTAGTCATTGTCCCCGAGTTGAATTATTTGGGTCAATTTGGGTCTGTGCTTAGAGGAGAGGGGATTAATGCGGTAAGTCTTACCCAATATACTGGACTGCCCTTTAAAGTGCGTGAACTTGTATCTAGAATTAATGAACTCATCAAGGATGGTGTAGCGGTATGACATTAAAAAATCCTGAATACGACTTCAAATGGTGTCCGGGGTGTGGAGACTTTGGAGTGAGGAGAGCACTCGAAGTGGCTCTGAGTGAATATACGACTGAAAATGAAAAACCGATAGATAATACGGTAGTGGTGTCTGGTATAGGCTGCTCAGGCAACATGGTACATATGTTGGAAAAAGAACAACCTTTTGGAATCCATGGTATCCATGGAAGGTCTTTACCAATATCTATGGGAATCAAGATGGGAAATCCTGATTTAAATGTTGTTGTAGTTGCCGGCGATGGAGACTTTTTGGGTATTGGAATGGAACACATCGCCCCACAGGCTCTTCGGAACCTAAATGTGACGGCAGTGGTGATGGATAATGGAGTCTATGGTCTTACGAAAGGACAGAGCTCACCAACAACTGATCTGGGAGTGATAACAAGCTCCACTCCATATGGGAAGGTGGAGGATTCTTTAAACCCCCTTAGGACTTATTTAACCGTTGGAGTGTCCTTTATAGCTTCTACTATATCCAATAAAGTGAAAGATATGACGGGATTGATGGCCCAAGCTATGAATCACAAGGGATTTTCCATTGTCCATGTGCAATCTCCTTGTACAGAGTACAACAATACTTACGAGGCACTGAAAGGTAATGAAAGCAAAGGTATAAAACCTTTAGCGTATGACATCCCCGAAGGGCATGACCCAGCAGATATTGAGGCGGCTCAGGAATTGTTAAATACTGACGGAATACCACTAGGATTGGTATATAGAGATTCCAGTCGGGCAACCTTTGATCAAAAAATTCATGAGACTATTGGGGTTAAGGACATGAAACCTATCGAGAGTGTTTTGGACGGATTTACTATTTAGGGTACACGGATTTCGACACTTAACTGATAAAAAATACCCGCTTGAGAATAACTCTCAAGCGGGTATTTTTTACTTTCTGTGGGGGAAGGTTATTCTTTGTTAGGAAGTGTGGCTATTCCATATCCAGGGGTGGTGGTTTTACCTTCGTGAGTCTCAAGCCATATCTCGCATTCGACGAAATTTTCACCGTCTTGGACATATTTTTTCTTCACGGTTCCTTTTCCGAATACAGGAGTACCAGGAACATCCATAGCTCGGTACTGAACACTCAACTTTTTTAATTCACCTCCAAGGCCAGCAAAATCTGTCATTAACTGACCAAGGAAAGCATTCTTGAGTGCGCCATGCAAAATGACATCGGGGAGATTGTTATTAAGTGCAAATCCTTTGTCATAATGAATTTGGTAGTAATCTCCTGAAGCACCCGCGTATTTTACTAATTGTTGGGTTGTGGGATCCTTTCGAAGAGTAGGGATTTCAGATCCTTCTTCTATGTCTTCAAAATAAATTTGTTCAGCCATTTTTGTACTCCTATTCTGTTGGTTGGTAGCTTATCCCTGTAGATCGCTGCAAGGCTGCTACTTTGCCAAATTGGTTTACATATTTAGTTTCTCTAACCATTATCAACATATTTCCTAACCTTCCCTGTCTCTCATTTACATCAGCTAGGTATTGTGTAACGGTAATACGATCTCCGGGCCTTATTGGTTCGAAATATTCCCATTCACTTCCACCGTCCAAATTGGCAGGGTATGGACTAGTCACGGTGACTCTTGCCTCCCCTAGTCTCATTGACCTTAAAAAAGTTGGAGGAGCTACTAGCCCACCATATTTTGTCTGCCGAGCGGCATCTTCATCATTGAAAACCGGACTCTCATCTCCTATAGCTTGGGCAAATTTAATTATTGCTCCCTTCTCCACATCGTTGACTACCGGTTCGGATTCAACTCCGATCGCGTCTTTCATCTCTTGTGTTATTACTGAATCGGCCACTTCGTCTCTCCCATTAACCTTTATGAATTACTTCATAGATGAGTTTGATTTTCTGAAAGTTTATGGAGACTGGCAGAAGGTGTCAAGAAGATAGGGGAATGAGGAGTTATCTATTGGCATATTCCTCACCTTCTATAATTAGGCTTTCGATCAAACGGTTTCCAAGAATCGGATAAACTATAAATCTTTTTGCGCACTTATTGATAATCTTTGTAGATAAAGTTCGCTAATTGATCAGGTCTATAGGTGTCAAAATATTTCTTGTCTTTGGGCCCCCAATCAGTATCCCAGCCAGCTACAGTCGTTTCATCTTCTCCTTGTGAGCGATCTCTAGCCTTCGCACGTTTAATGGCGAAATCTTGAGGACAGTCAATCCATACACTCATGTCAAAATATTGACTAAACTTTGGCTGAAGTAGTCTTATTCCCTCGAAAATAACTATTCTCGGTAAATCTTCGTCAAAATGTAAAAGCTTCCCCTTATGGTCCTTTCCCTGATATCTAATTCTTTTGCCAGCACTTGAGTCTTTAAGAATATGTTCTATTAGATTCCAATCACTTTGATCAAATATGCCTGGTCCTTTAGGGTTTTGTCCATATA
>DLRJ01000077.1 GCA_002500485.1 Dehalococcoidia bacterium UBA7891 | reverse complement strand
CCTCTTGAATATCGTGAAAAGGATGCATCCCCCCTATCACTGGAACCACGTTTCCATCCCTGACCATATTTATCGCAGTTTGTATATGCGGCCTACTAGCTCCCGTAGAACCAATAATGCTTCCATTTTTAAACAGTAGATCGGAAGTGTTAATTGAAGCATTTCCTCCTAACAATTCTCCCATCATCAAAATCCTGCCACCATGCTTTAAAGAGCTGACTGAACTTTTCAAAAATTTTGACCCAACAGAATTAAAAATAACATCAGCCCCTTTATCATCAGTGAGGGCCATTACTAAATCAGTCGGATCTATGCCCTCATCAAGTAAAAAAGTTGGGGAAACTTCATATTTACCAATCTCTTCCAATTTACTTGGGGAGGACGTGAAGCCAATAACATTAGATGTATAAGCTTGTGCCACCTGAAGGGCATGAATACCTAATCCACCTCCAGTCCCAAAAACTACGCATGAGTCATCTGTTTCCAAAGAAGCTCTATCAAAAATAGCTTTTATAGAAACCCCGATAGGGCAGGATAAGAGCGCACTCTGAACCAAATCCATATCACCTACGTTTACCAAGTTTTTTTCTCGGACCAAAATATATTCAGCGAATCCCCCGTCAACACCGTGACCATACCCTAGCCCAAATCCGCACATATAATCATCCCCGTTTACACATGTTTCGCATTCTCCACATGAGGAGGTAAGTGTGGTCACTACCTGATCTCCTAAACGAAATTCCCTAATTTCATTACCGATATCCACTACTGTGCCAGATATTTCATGACCTAATATGACATCAGGCTTAGTTCCTCTTCTTAGAGTACCATCCATCACAGATATGTCATGGTGACACAGACCTGCAGCGGCAACTTTTATAATGATTCCGTCGGCGGTTAAAATTGGTTCAGGAAGATCAAGAACCCGTATATCAGGGCTCTGACCGGGTTCTTTTAGAATTAGACTTTTCATAGATTTTTTCGTTGATCCCTTTATTAGTCTAAATTAGACACAGCCTCTATAGTTTCCCAGGCAGTTCTGTCATTATCGATGGTTTCCGGGGTTTCCTCCGCGAAGGGAGTGGCGTTGAGCATTTTATAGACGTCAGCAGCGCCCTTATGAAAATATGGAGTAACACCTAAATGTTCAAAAGTGGATGCGATCTCCTCCATTTCTCCTATCCATCTATGTGCATTGGCTGGCAGTCTTGAAATTCCTTTCTCCATTGCATTGAGGTGTGCTTTTTGACTGAATTCAAACTCATTTCTAAGATCCTCAGTTAAACCCATTTTATTAGCAGCGGTAAGCAAAGCTACATGGAGTGTATGGGTCCCCTTGGTCAAAGCCGCATAACACATTTTTATACCCGATGCTTGTCCAATCTGATCTCCTACAGTCTTGACAGTTATACCTTTACCATCCAATTCCATCACAATTGCTGCATCAGGACCAGAAACATAAAATCTTGGGATATCCCCCTTCGTTGGGGCCCCTCCGATTATTCCTCCGTCGATGAATACCCCTCCAGAATTATTTATCACCTCTGAGATATTTTGCGAAGTTTGCGGAGATACTGCATTGCAATCAGCATAAAAGGTTTGACTCGCCGTGGATTCCATATGTGGAGCGATTTCTGTCGCAAAATCCATCGCCCTTGATGGAACCATAATGGACAATATTAGATCAGCTTCACTCACCAAATCTGACAAACTAGCAACTTGTCTGAACCCCGCAACTTTGGCCAAATTACGGGTTCTAAGACTTCGCCCTTCAGTGCAGGTAATGACATCCAAGCCACTTTCAGATAAAACCTTACCAACTGCATGACCCATATCGCCAGGACTCATAATCGCTACAGTATTGATTCGCACAGGCATCTCTCCAATGGTGTTCTTATATTCATAAAACCTTAATTATAGGCAATACTTACTATCGATCATAGTTCTAATGAGCTTGGCTCACATCCCCATGATAAACTGGAATAAAAGAGCGACACAAACAGGAACCCAACATGAAATTAGGTGCACACGTATCCACCTCTGGTGGACTAAGCCGATCAATCGATAGGGCTCAGGCGATTGGTGCAGAAGCTATACAAATATTTGCATCATCTCCTCGGGCCTGGAAATTCAATTTCCCTAAGGAAGAGGAAATTGCACTTTTTAAAGAAAAAAGTTTGGAAACTGGAATAGGACCCTGCTACATACATGGTAGTTACTTGGTAAACATAGGAGGAGATGAAAGCCAACTCGAAAAATCAATCGAATCCCTGACAAATAACATGATTACTGCCGGAAATATTGGAGCAGAAGGAGTTATTTTCCATGGAGGAAGCCATAAGGGTAGAGGCTTCAACACCGTACTAGACCAAGCAGTAAAATGTCTCATTGCAGTTCTAGAAGAATCTCCAAATGACACATGGTTGTGCATCGAAAATAGCGCAGGTATGGGATCTCATATAGGTTCTTCCTTTGATGAAATCGGGGCCATCATAAAAGCAGTGAATCATCCTAATCTTAAAGTGTGCCTAGACACGGAACACTGTTTTGCAGCTGGGTACAACATAGCCTCTGGGGACGATATCGATTCGATTATGGAGGAATTTGACTCTAAAATTGGGTTGGAGCGACTGGTCGCTGTGCATGCTAATGACGCTAAAGTCGAATTTGGGTCTGGAGTAGATAGACATGAAAATATTGGTGAAGGCTACATCGGTGAAGAAGGGTTTGAAGTCATACTCGCGAACCCGGCATTTTCTCAGGTACCATTTTTCCTAGAAGTTCCCGGCTTTGATGGAGAGGGCCCCGATAAAGAGAATATCAATCGGTTGAAATCAATAAGAAACAAAGTACTAGAAGAGTAACGGGATGTCCTCCGACCTTTCCAGATCCGAACCTACTCGCTACAAGAAATATTTGCGGTTGGAAATTGAGGCTGCGTCAACGTACAAAATACTTGCGCGTTTTGAGACCGATCCTGAGAAATCTGAAATCTTTGACCAGCTTTCTCAATCTGAGTTAAAACATGCTCGACACTGGTCAATAAAACTTGGTAATCCTATTGCGGATGTAACTCTTCACACCTACACCCAAAAGCTTTTATATACAGGTGGTTTGCTCCCTATTAGGAGCACAAAAAATATTGCCTTGGCTGGCAAAAATTGAGTCCAAAGAGATCAGAGCATACGTACATGAAATCGAAGGTCAAGAACTTTTAAAAGAAGATGGAAATTATGCCAGAATCCTATCAAAAATAGCAATGGAAAACCCTCATAACCAACAGATCCTAGAAGTATGGAACACCCGTGGAAACGGCGGCAATGTGAGAGCGGCAATTTTAGGTATAAACGACGGATTAGTATCTAATTTTTGCTTAATGATGGGTGTGGCAGGTGGAACAACAGCATCTGGAAATTTAGATTTTATTATTTTGGCAGGCGTCGCAGCCCTTGTTGCTGGTAGTTTATCAATGGCTACTGGTGAATATATTTCTGTTCGATCACAAAAAGATATATATGAACATCAAATAGATATTGAAAGGGCAAAACTGGAAGAGTGCCCTGAGGCAGAAGAGGAGGAATTAGTACTACTATACAAAGCAAAGGGCATTGAAGAAAACCAAGCCAAAATAATAGCGTCAGCACTGATGGCTGATCCAAATCAAGCACTAGACACCATGGTGAGAGAGGAATTGGGACTTAATCCACAGGATTTAGGATCTCCATGGTTAGCTGCGATTAGTAGTTTATTAGCTTTCGCTTTGGGAGCACTGATACCAATAATTCCAATTCTTTTTTCTTCAGGTAATATATCTATCGTCTTTAGTGCAATATTTAGCTCAACGGCCCTATTCATTGTCGGAGGAATTGTTTCAGTAGCGAGTGGAAGAAATACCTTCTTAGGTGCAACAAGGATGCTTTTAGCAGGTACCTTAGCCGCCACCTTCACCTACGGTGTTGGTTATTTATTAGGAATTTCAATTTT
>DLRJ01000068.1 GCA_002500485.1 Dehalococcoidia bacterium UBA7891 | reverse complement strand
AGAACGAAAAGGGAAGCTGGTGGTGGTTACTGGTATTACCCCCACTCCGGCTGGAGAAGGAAAAACCACCACCGTCGTTGGTTTAGCGCAAGCGATGGGTAAGATGAAAAAAAATGTTGTTGCTACATTGCGAGAGCCCTCTCTGGGACCTATATTTGGAATAAAGGGAGGAGGAACAGGTGGTGGTGCTTCCAAAGTTGAGCCAGAAGATGAAGTGAATATCCATTTCACTGGTGACGCACATGCCGTAGGGTCGGCTCACAATTTACTGGTTGCTTTGACTGATAACGTCGCCCAAAGAAATAAAATTAAAGGATTCTCACCGCAAGGTGTCACTATTAGAAGAGTCACAGACGTGGAAGAGAGGTCTCTTAGAAGCGTGCTGACAGGTCTCGGTGGGAAAGCAAATGCTCCTCTCCGTGAGACAGGATTTGACATTGTCACAGCCTCTGAGGTGATGGCAATTTTAGCCTTGTCATCAAGTTTGGAAGATCTCAGGGAAAGATTGAGCAAAATAGTCGTTGGATATAAAGACGACGGCACCCCGGTACAAGCGGCAGAGATAAAGGCTGTTGGGTCCATGATGTCGTTGCTGCGGTATGCTATCCAACCGAACATAGTACAAACATCCGAAGGGCAGCCGGTTTTCGTTCATACTGGTCCGTTTGGGAATATAGCTCATGGATGTTGTTCGGTAGTATCAGACCAATTAGCACTTGGTTATGCTGATTATGTCTTAACCGAAGCAGGTTTTGGAGCTGATTTGGGATTTGAGAAATTCATGCATATAAAGGCACGGTTAAATGATCTTGAACCTGCCGCCGCAGTCATTGTGGCATCTGTAAGGGCCCTTAAATCACATGGCGGAGTTCCACTTCGTAGTTTGGATGCGGCTAACAAAGAAGCTCTGGTTAAAGGCATGTCTAATCTTAAACATCTAATTGGAATCATTAAGAGCTTTAATCTACCCGTAGTTGTAGCGGTAAATAGTTTTCCCACGGATGGCTCTGAAGAGACAGAACTCGTCAAATCCCTTTCTATAGAAGCTGGTGCAGAGCATGCTGTTGTATCGAAAGTTTATGAAGACGGAGGAGAGGGCGGCCTTGACCTTGCTGATGCTGTTATTAAAGCCGCCGACGACTCTCCGAATGCAATTTCATATATGTATGAATTGTCTGATTCCTTAGAAGACAAAATTTCATCTTTAGCTACCAAAGTTTATAACGCAACTGGGGTCAATTATACTCCCGTGGCTAGACGAGCCTTAAGACAATTTGAAGAAAATGGATGGGGTGGCTTTCCAATATGTATGGCAAAAACACACTTGTCGCTTTCACACAACCGATCATTGAAAGGCCTTCCTTCTGACTATGACTTTAGGGTGTCTGATGCCAGAGCATCTGTTGGTGCAGGATTCATATACCCCATAGCTGGAAGTATCATGACAATGCCAGGATTGCCTGGAGAACCTAGGTCACTAGATGTGGATCCCTCTGGTAATATTCTGGGACTTTAGAATTTAATCTGGGTTGGCCATGGTTTAATATCCTGGTTAGACGAGGTTTTGATGGCTGATTTCTTCAACGTGATTTCACCTCCAGAGGCGATACGACTGATGTCTGAAAAGGTATCTCCTGTTGGATTTGAGACAGTGGACACTGAAGATGCTATTGGTAGAACACTTGCAAAACGAGTTATTAGTGAGGAAAATTCCCCATCCTTTAACAGATCTTCTATGGATGGCTATTCAGTAAGAGCTTCTGATACTTATGGAGCATCTGACTCACTTCCCGCGTATCTTGAATTAGTGGGAGAAATACCTATGGGCAGCGAGGCAGTTTTACCCTTGTCCCCTGGTGAGGCTGCCATCGCCTATACAGGGGGGATGTTGGCGAATAATGCTGACGCAGTGGTGATGGTGGAACACACAAAAATAACACCTACCGGCCTTCTGGAAGTTTATAGACCCGTAGCGGCGGGAGAGAACGTTATTATGGCTGGGGAAGATTTCCATATTGGTGAGTCGATACTCGAATCTGGAAAAACAATTGGTCATGCGGAATTGGGATCGTTAATGTCTTTAGGGATAACCTCTATCCAAGCCTATCGCACGCCGAAAGTAGCAGTCATATCTTCAGGGGATGAATTAGTTCCACCCAAAGAAAAGTTAGCGAAAGGCATGATACGGGATATTAACCTTTACACAATTGGGGCTCTTATTGAAGGGCTTGGGGCCTCACCTACCTTTTTTCCTAGGGTTCCAGATGAATTTGATGAGTTATTGGAAGTTGGTAAAAAGGCAATGGAACTCTCTGACATGATTGTTTTTACATCGGGTAGTTCAATAAGTTCTAGAGATCTCACAGCACAAGTGATTAACAAAATGGGCTCCCCTGGAGTATTGATACATGGCTTATCTGTAAAACCAGGTAAACCTACAATTTTAGGGTTTTCGGCCGGAAAGCCTGTAATCGGTCTGCCCGGTAACCCTGTGTCTGCAATTACTATATTCAAGGCGGTTGTAGACCCTTTGTTAAGGCTAATATCTGGTAAAAAAATAGTTCGCAGCTTCAAAACTGTTGAGGCAATTCTGAATTCTAATCTATCTTCAACTAGTGGCCGGACAGATTATGTCAGGGTTCAGTTAAAAAATAAAAATGGTGAAACTTTCGCTGTACCCGTGCATGGAAAATCCAATCTAATTTCCACTATATTGGATTCTGATGGATACGTTGAAATCGACTCTGAATCTTCAGGTGTGTATAAAGGTGCACTGCTAGAGGTTTATTTAGATTAATTATAAAGGCTAACAATGTCGCCACAAGCCGGTTTTGAAAGAAATTATTTCCTGAAAGATATTCCACTTCAGATTGCCCATGATAAATACCAAGAGCATTTATTGGATATCGGTCCCATTTTGAAAAGAGATACCGAAATAATCTCCATCAAAGATTCTGTTGGAAGAGTTTCCACTCAGCCTGTTTTTGCCAAGATATCTTCGCCTAATGTGACCACATCTGCTATGGATGGAGTCGCCATAAGATACGAATCTTCGTTAGGAGCAACGGAAACCAGGCCAATTAAACTAATGGAGGGATCCGATTTTAGATGGGTCGATACTGGAGATCCTGTACCTGAAGGGTTCGATTCTGTGGTTATGATTGAGGATCTAGAGAAATATTCTGCTACTGAAATTCTTATTCGGAATCCTGTAGCCCCATATCAGCATGTTAGAAAGATAGCCGAAGATATTGCTGCACCTGAGTTGTTATTACAACAGGGTGCCATAATTAGATCTTTAGACTTGGCTTGTCTTGGGGCGGCAGGCGTGTCAGATATCCAAGTTAATATTCCACCTAAGGTTTGCTTTATCCCAACTGGTACTGAATTGGTAAAAATCGGGGAAACTCCAGGCCCGGGCCAAATAATCGAATTTAATTCCGTTTTCCTATCAGCGCTGGTGGAAGGTTGGGGGGGCAAAGCGTCAGTACAGAACCCTGTATCTGACGATCCTATTTTGCTCGAACAGGCGTTGCTTAACTCTATAGCTGACTGTGACGTTTTAGTAGTTATTGCGGGCTCATCAGCGGGTTCAGAGGATTTTACATCCTCCGTTATATCCAAATTAGGTGAGGTGGTTGTACACGGTGTAGCTATTAGGCCTGGCCATCCAGTCATATTGGGTTCCGTATCTGGGAAACCAGTAATCGGCATGCCCGGGTATCCCTCTTCAGCCCTCACTACAGCGGAACTATTTTTAAAGCCAATCATCTATGACTTTTTGAACTCCAATGAAATTATTCCAGACCAGATAAAATCCGTTATGGGAAAAAAGGTAGCTTCACCTTTGGGAGAAGAAGAATTTTTGAGGGTGCTAGTGGCACCCGTAAATGGACACTATATAGCTAATCCAACCACCCGTGGGGCCGCTATGACTCTTTCTATATCCAAATCTGACGGGGTAATAAGAATACCTGCTAATTCTGAGGGTCTTGAGGAAGGCTCTACAGTTTCAGTAATTTTAAATAGGCAACGCTCTGAGATAGATAAAACTCTACTTATATCGGGAAGTCATGATATTGCCTTGGATATACTGGCAAGCGAATTAACCTTCGCAGAAAACGGTGTCAGATTAATTTCCTCTAGTGTAGGAAGTGTAGGTGGGTTGTTGGCACTATCCAAAGGCTACGCTCATATGGCAGGTAGCCACCTACTGGATGAGGAAACAGGTGAATATAATTTTTCTGCAGTAAAACGGCACATGCCCAACGATAAGGTCCGGATCTATGACTTTGTCGGTCGTACTCAAGGTTTGATGGTCCAGAAAGGGAATCCAAAAGAAATAACAGATGTCAAAGATTTGATTGTAAAGGGTACAAAATTTATAAATAGGCAAAGAGGATCTGGAACCCGCCTTCTTTTTGACTATTTGTTAAAGCAGTCAGATTTGGACCCGGCCAAAATCATTGGTTACGAAAACGAGGAATATACTCACTGGAATGTAGCGGCGGCGGTGTCTTCCGGGTTTGTTGATGCCGGGGTGGGAATTATGGCAGCGGCGGTGGCCAGTGATCTGGAATTCATACCTTTGGAGAATGAGAGATTCCAGATAGTAGTTCCGTCTAAATTTATAGGTTCGGTTAAGACCGTGGATATATTATTAGAGCACCTTTTGAGTAGTGATTTACGAAACCAGATTGCCTCCCTTGGAGGTTACGACGTTTCACTAATGGGAAATGTTGCCGAGGAGGTAGGTTAAGGTAAATGGAAGCTATTGAATTAACCGGGATATTATTAGCCGGCGGTAGGAGTAGGCGCTTAGGACGTGATAAGGCCGTAGAACGTATCGGTAGTGAACGTATCATCGATAGGGTCATACAAACCTTAGCAGGAGTTACTACATCTCAGACGGTGGTGGTGGATAGATTGAACCGAATCAAAGAACTTAACATAGAAAAAGAAATTCGGTATGTGGTAGATTCCTATAGCGAAACAGGTTCTCTTGGGGGGTTATTTTCAGGTTTGAGTCAATCCCCTACTCCCTGGTCATTTTTAACAGCTTGTGACATGCCGTTTTTATCAGCTACCTTGATAAAATTTATGATGACCAAAATCTCGAATCATTCTCCTGATGTTGTCATCCCTAAATTTGAAGGGAGATTGCAAACTACGCATGCTTTATACAATAAATCGTGCCTTAAGCATATTGAGGCGAGATTGGAGGCTGGACTTTTGAAAATGGACGGATATTTTTCGAAAATCACCGTGTGTGAGATAACAGAGGATGAATTCCTGAATATTGAAGGTTCTGGAGATAGTTTTTTTAATGTAAATACACCTGATGATCTTGAGACCGCATTGCGGATGGAAAAATATTTCAATGGCGATTAGTTTGACGGTTGAGTTGTACGGAAACAGTAGGATAATTGCTGGCCAGAAATTTATTCAGTTGAAGTTTGCCGAATCTAAAGTTGGTGCTGCTGATGTTATTAAGGAATTAGCACTACTTTTCCCATCTCTTGACGGTAAAGTTTTGGACCTTGGTGGCAAGAAACTTTTGTCAAGTTACGTTTTCAATTTGAATGGGGTTGGATTTCAGGGTCCTCAGAAGCTGAAATTACGTGATGGTGATTCGCTATTGATACTTCCTAGTCAAGCAGGAGGGTAAGGTGTTCGGTTATCACAATAAAATTTTAATAATAGACGTCTCCTCAAAATCCTGGAGGTGGGAAGACCTTCAAGAAGAGGTTCTCAAAGATTTTATTGGTGGCAGCGGTTTAGGAGCCTATCTTCTTTTTAATTATTGCCCTCCTAGGACGGACCCGTTTTCTCCGGAGAACCCATTAATTTTTTGTGCGAGTCCTCTTGTGGGGAGTCGTCTCACCACAACCTCGAAGTTCGCAGTGGTTTCCAAATCACCACAAACAGGCTTCATAGGGGATTCTTTATCTTCAAGTTCACTGGCCTTATCTATTAAAGGGATAGGAGCGGATGCCGTTATAATTCTTGGTTCATCCAACCAATGGTTGTCTCTGAAGGTTGATGAATCTGGTATCCAATTCAACGACGCTTCACATCTCATAGGGAATACCACTTCCACAACAGAGGGCCATCTAATAGAAACTTTAGGCCCAGGTTATGGTACCGCTTGCATAGGCCCGGCGGGAGAAAATATGGTGAGGTTTGCCAGCATAAGTAATGATGGAGGACGACAGGCAGGCCGGACCGGAAACGGGGCCGTGATGGGATCCAAGAAAATAAAAGCCATATCCTTTAAGGGATACAAGAAATTGAATTATTTTAATGAATTGAGCCTTTCCGAAACCAGAAGGCAGCTAGCCATAAAAAGCTTGGGGGAGGCTACTGAAAAATACAGGACCTTAGGGACGATGGCTAACCTATCGGTGTTCGAGCGATTGAAAGTTCTTCCCATTGGGAATTTCAGGAACCAATCAAATAAAGACTTTCAGAGCATATCTGGTGAGGCAATTCATAATGAGGAAAAAGTTTCCACTTCGCATTGCGCTAATTGCACAATAGGTTGTGAAAAATTGGTGACCATACCAAACGGTGGTTCAGCAAAAGTGCGATTGGAATATCAATCACTATTTGCCTTGGGACCTCTTGTCGGTATATCTGACAGAGAGACGATACTTAAAAGCAGCAAATTTTGTGATGAAATGGGAATGGATACCATCAGTGCAGGATCCACATGTGCTTGGTTTATGGAGGCTATGCAAAAAGGGTTGATTCCTAAAAGGTGGTTGGAACTCCTGCCTATATATGAAAATGACGAAGACCTTCTTACCAAATTGTTGAATGCTATATCTGAACGATCAGGTATCGGGGATATATTGGCAGAAGGTAGTGCTAGGGCAAGTAAAGAAATTGGCCTTGGGACAGAAGATTTTGCCATGCATGTCAAAGGTCTTGAAATGCCTGGATATGAGCCTAGATCATTGCATACGATGGCCCTAGCTTTGGCTGTAAGTACCAGAGGTGCGTGCCACAATCGATCTTCTGCCTATGAGTATGATTTTGCATCAAGCTCCAATGGTGGTAAATCTTCAAAAGGCCGGATGGTTGTAGAAGGAGAAGATTATAGTGCGGTTATGGATTCCCTAATTTGGTGTAAATTCGTTCGAAAGGTATTTGATGAATTTTATGTTGAATCTTCTGAAATACTCAATAACGTAACAGGGTGGGATATGGACCCAAATCAGCTTGCCCGGTGCGGTGAAAGAATAAATAATCTGAAAAAGCAGTTTAACATCCGAGAAGGATGGGTTAAGGATCAGGATAACTTACCCAAAAGGATATTTACTGAACCTCTATCAGATGATGAGAACAGACAGTCACTTAGTGAATCTGATTTGGGTATTATGATTAAGTCCTACTATGATGCTAGGGAATGGACAAGCGATGGCCTTATACCGGAATCGAAATTGAAAAGTTTGGGTATAGAATGCTGAACCGCAGCAATATGTCTTCAAATAATGAGGAAAGAAAAAGAAGAAACGATTTACGCAGGGAATTAATAGATAAGTTTCCACGGGATAGATCGTATCTCCTTCCTGCTTTGCACTTTCTTCAGGAAAAATTTGCTTATCTGCCTGATTGGGGACTAGAAGTATTAGGATGGCATTTAGGTGTCCCTGCTAGCGAAGTATATGGCACTGCAACTACGTACACAGAATTGTTGCTCTCCCCCCCTGCGCAAAAAACAGTGTCGGTATGTGATGGTGTAGCTTGTCGTGAAAATGGAGCAACTCAGATACTGGAATTTTTATCTAACAAAACTAACTCTGATTTGAAAGTGCAGAAGACGGATTGTGCATTTTTGTGTTCGGTTGCACCCGCGGTATCAGTGAATCACAGGTGGTTTGGGAGACAGGTTCCCGGTGATGTTTTACTGAGGCTGACAGAAAATTAAAATGAATTCTCAAGATTTTATAACCTCCGTAGCCAATAGAGCTGTAAAGAATCCAGCCGAAATACTGGTTCAAGTTGCCCAATGTAGCATAGCTGTTGGAGCCCAAGAAATTTACAGGACCTTAGAAGAAAGATTGCCTGCCTCAATTGCCGTTGATTACGCAGGTTGCGATGGGGCCTGCTTTGCCGGTCCCAAGATTCATTCTGAAAAAGACGTGAGTGAATATCTAGAAGGGGTTAGAGTGACGAGTACGGGCGATTCAAATGTCAGTAATTACATCAATTCCCAGACAAGAATAGTTTTGGAGCATGCAGGTAATATAAGTGCCTGTGACATCTATGGATATATAACTAATAAGGGTTTTTCTGCTCTTGCCAAGGTTCTTTCCCAACCGCCTGAACAAACGGTGGATATGGTGGAAGAATCCGGTCTCAGAGGTAGAGGTGGGGCATATTTTCCAGTTTCGATTAAATGGCGCTCCGCAATATCCACTGTCTCCAAAGAAAGACATTTAGTAATCAATGCAGAAGAGGGCGAGCCCGGAGTATTTAAAGATCGGCACGTCATGGAAAGCGTTCCATTTCGTCTTATAGAAGGGGCCTTGATTGCAGCATATTCTACTGAAGCTACTTCCATTAGGTTGTATGTGAATGCCGAGGCTCACCTGTCTTATCAGAGGATGCTAAACGCATTGGAAATATGTCGTTCAAAGGGTTTCTTGGGGCCAAATATAATGGGCAGTAGGTTCACCATTGATATAGAAATTTTAAAAGGTGCTGGTGGATATGTCTGTGGTGAGGAATCCACCCTACTCAATACTATAGAGGGTAAAAGACGGGAACCACGTTTGAGACCACCGTTTCCGACCGAATCTGGTTTAAACCAACAGCCTACAATCATTAACAATGTTGAAACTTTGTGTAATCTACCTTGGATTGTGCTTAATGGACCTGACGAGTTTAAAAAAATAGGAGATTTGGATACTCCAGGAACGAAAATCATGAGTATCAGCGGATCGGTGAGCACTCCCGGTGTTGCAGAGTTACCAATGGGTTCAAACCTTGCTGAGTTGATGGTTAAATTTGGGGGTATAGCTAGTATAAATGCGCTATCAGCCATTGCCGTAGGTGGGCCTTCAAGTGGGGTTATACCCTCTTCTGAATCCCTCAACTTATCAATTGGCCCAGGTTTTATAGATGGCAAATCAGTGATGTTGGGCGCAGGGGGTGTGATAGGCCTATCTCAAGATACTAATGTGCTGGATGTGGTCAGGAAGCTTTCTGAATACAATGCGAAGGAATCATGCGGAAAATGCACACCTTGCCGAGAGGGCACTAGCCGTTTACTCGAGTTGATGGCAAATGATTCTGGTGATGACCCAATTAATTGGGATGGAATTGGCCAGCTGGCTGAAGTTATAAATGCTGCCTCTCTCTGTGGATTAGGCCAAGCCGCTGGCAATCCAGTGCTGAGCTATGGCTCCTATTTTCAGGAAGTATCGCCGGGATCCCAAAGAGGAGGAATTTAATGGAAGTTTTTATAAATGGCAAAGAAATTCAGGTGCCAGAACATAGTTCTGTCCTTGATTCTATCAACATTTCCGGGACGGCGATTTCTCAGTTATGTAAAGATCCTGATATGAAACCTATCGGTGCTTGCCGAACCTGTTTAGTGGAGATTGAGGGAGTTCGTGGTTATCCAGCGTCGTGTTCGACCCCTATCTTGCAGGGTATGAAGATTTCGACGACCGGTAACAAGCTGGATTTGATAAGAAAGAGTGTTCTGGAATTGACTGCTGGTATGGTCGATTCAGATAAAGACGATTACAGAGAATTGTCTAGAGTGATGGAATCCAATTCAATAAATGGTCAGGTGTGGAAATCTCGGTCTCGAGAGGAAACAGATGCTAGCAACCCAATATTTAATATAGCAATGGACTCTTGCATCCTTTGTGGTAGGTGTGCCCAGGCATGCCAAACAGGCCATCAGTTTATTGGGGCTATAGATGTTTTGGGAACATCCAACCAGACTAGAATCGGGACCTTCATGGACAAGCCATTGCTGGAATCTATCTGTACCACCTGTGGGCAATGTTTATCAGTATGTCCAACAGGTGCTATTTCCACCAAAGAGGAACCGGCAGTTATCGAAAGAACAGTTACTACCACATGCCCTTACTGTGGGGTTGGTTGCGGAATAAAGGCACAAGTAACATCGGATGACACCATCGTCGAAATGCTGGATGATCCAGAAAATGATTCAAGTTTGGGGATGCTATGTGTAAAAGGAAGATTTGGATACACATTTGTTCATCATGAAGATCGTCTGACTGAGCCTTTGGTTCGGAAAAATGGGTCGTTGCAGCGTGTGACTTGGGATGAGGCTTTGGATTTTATAGCTGACAAATTGGCGGCTTATGAAGGTGATAGTTTTGCCACATTATGTTCTGCAAAGGCAACCAATGAGGATGGCTACATACAACAAAAATTCTCACGTCTAGTCATGCAAAGTAACCATATTGATCACTGTACAAGGCTTTGCCACTCACCATCAGTGGAGGCCATGTTGACTTCTCTTGGAAGTGGGGCGACTAGCAATTCGTACATTGATTATGAAGAGGCCGGGTGCCTTGTAATTATAGGGTCAGATGCTAATTCTAATCATCCTGTTGCCGCCTCCAGAATGCGAAGGGCTGTAGTAGAGCGTGGCGCGAAACTCATCGTCATAAATCCACGAAGAATAGACATGTGCGATTATGCAGATATTTGGCTCAGGCCAAGACCAGGAACAGATGTTGCTTTGCTAAACGGTATGGCCAATGTGATTTTGGAAAACGGGCTAGCAGACGAAGATTTCATAAAAACTCGAACTGAAGGATTTGATGATTGGTCAGATATTGTTAACAAATACACGCCGGAATATGTGGAAGCTATAACAGGAGTTGCTGCGGCAGATATTATTGATGCCGCTAACATGTATGCCACTCCTCCATTCAGTGGCTCATGTCTTATATGGGGTATGGGAATCACACAACATACGATGGGTACTGCGAACGCTCACGGCCTATTGAATTTGGCGTTTGCTACCGGGCAGCTTGGGAAACCAGGTTCTGGCATTTCTCCCCTTCGTGGCCAGAACAACGTCCAAGGGTGTGGCGATGCAGGATGTTTACCGAATGCATTCCCAGGCTATCAGACAATAAATGCTGATTCTGTAGAAAAGTTTTCCACCGCATGGGGCGGTAATCCCCTCCCTGATAAAGCAGGGTTGGTAGTAACTGACATGGTTCGTGAAATTGATAACGGACGTATTAAGGCCATGTATATCACTGGTGAAAATCCACTTCTAAGCGAACCTGATCTGAATCATGCCGAGGAGTCCTTTAAAAAACTCGAATTATTAATTGTTCAGGACATTTTCCTTCATGAAACAGCGCAAATAGCAGATGTTGTTTTGCCGGCATGTTCCTTTGCAGAAAAAGACGGAACGTTCACAAATAGTGAAAGAAGAGTTCAAAGGGTCAGAGAGACTATAAAACCAGTTGGCTCCTCGAGGGCAGATTGGGAGATAATTTGTGATTTAGCTCGACGGATATCAGCTAAAAAAAGTTTGGGTCTAGGAGATCAGTTCGAATATAGAGACGCCTCTGCAATTTGGGATGAAATGTCCTTATTAACTCCTATGCTTGCAGGTATAAACTATGACAGGTTGGAAGGAGGCGGCATTCAATGGCCTTGTCCTGATTTAGACCATCCAGGTACGAGATTTCTTTATGAGCAGGATTTTCCTAGAGGTGCTAGAGCAAAATTTGTTGGGTTCGATCAAGGTCCCGCTTCAGATGAGTTACCTACAGACAGGTTCCCTTTGATATTAAATACGGGGAGAATACTTTACCACTGGCATGGCGGCACGATCACAAAGAGGGCTGAAGGGCTACTGGCCCGAGCCTCCGAACTGCTCATATCAATAAGCCCGGAGGACGGGGAAAAGTACCAAGTTGAGGACGGTGAATGGATCACTGTCAAATCTAGAAGAGGAACCATTGAAGGAAGAGTGTCTTATTCTGACAAGATGAGATCTGGTGAGATTTTTGTTCCATTTGTGAAACTACAAGAACATGCGGTTAATTTCCTAACTAATGCCGCTCTGGACCCAGATTCCAGAATACCTGAATACAAAGTTTGCGCGGTAAGATTGGAGAGAAATTAAATGGCGACATTAGGTCCTACAGGAAAAGCGGATCCCCAGCAATTTGATAGAAAAAGGAAATTGTTTTTGGTGCCTTTAGTGACCGTGCCACCTCAATTAGAAGAACAGATTTCCGAACTCGCAGACACACACTGGGATCAAGTCAAAGCCCAGCTACAAAACCTGGAGAAATCTTTGGGCACCATTAGACACGTGTTCCATGAATTAATTCATGACGAAGGCAAGGCCGGAGAGCAGTTACTATCTCAAATTGCGCCCAGGTCGGCCTCTTTAATTAAAGAGATTACGGACTCTTCAGGACACTTAGAACAAACTGAAGATCAAGACTTACTGTTTGAATTATCTGACTGGCAAAGATGTCTCTCGATGGGCCTAGTAAGTCAAAAGGTATCTGACCTGGCATCAGAAAACTATCAAACAGCAATGAGTGATAGGTATGAATATATAGGCAAACAGATTGATGAGACTCTTGAAGAAGACGGAGTCGCTGCATTATTTATATCAGAAGACCATCGAGTCCAGTTTCCGTCGGATATACAGGTCTTTTACGTGTCTCCTCCATCTCAAAACCAATTGAAACAGTCGATAGTAGGTCTCATACAGAAAAGCTTTGAGGAGAGTCAAATTGAACCCGATGAAGAGGTTTCAAACAATACTGATAAGGAAGTCGAATGAGTACTGACCTACCCCCTAACAGAAGTCGAGAATGGTTCGATACGCCAGAGCTATATGGATGGTTGAGGAGGGCAGGTTTTAAAGCGGAAGGGTTTAGTGAATCTTCATATGAAGGGAAGCCAATAATAGGAATTTGTAACACGTGGAGTGAACTTACCCACTGCAATTCTCATTTAAGAGACTTGGCACAATCCGTGAAAATTGGCGTCTGGCAGGCCGGAGGATTCCCTATGGAATTCCCTGTTATGTCACTCGGTGAATACAACATGAAACCGACAACCATGCTTTACAGAAATCTATTAAGTATGGATGTTGAAGAATCAATAACAGCCAATCCTTTGGATGGTGTGGTTCTATTAGGCGGATGTGACAAAACCACCCCAGCTCTTCTAATGGGGGCTGCTAGTGCTGATATACCAGCTATATTGGTCACAGGTGGACCTCAACTCAAAGGTAATTGGAAAGGCGAAGAGCTAGGATCATGTACAGACTGCAGACGCTATGAAGTTGAACTTAGGGCTGGCACCATTGATGAAGATGATTGGGCTGAATTACAAAGTTGCATAGTTAGGAGCAACGGACATTGTATGACGATGGGGACGGCTTCTACCATGGGAACAATGGGAGAAGCTTTAGGTATGTCATTGCCTGGAAACGCTGCAATACCAGCCGTCGATTCTCGCCGGAAACAACATGCAGAAGAAGCTGGAAGGCAAATAGTGAAGAATGTGAATTCAGGTCTAATACCTTCGAGAATAATGGATGAGAAGGCGTTTGATAATGCAATCAAGTGCTTGCATGCTATCGGCGGTTCAACAAACGCTATAGTGCACTTGACTGCTATAGCTGGTCGGGTAGGTATAGATCTTTCCTTAGAGAGATTCGACGAATTATCTAAAACAACCCCATTTTTGCTCAACTTGAAGCCTTCGGGACAATATTTGATGGAAGATTTTTATTATGCGGGTGGAGTACCCGCCTTAATGGGGAGAATTGAGAGCATTTTGGACCTAGGGAACATTACAGTAACAGGTCGAACTTTAGGTGAGAATATTGCGGGCCACCTTGTTCATAATGAAGATATTATTAGACCGATGAGCAACCCGCTCGACCCAGAAGGAGGATTGGCAGTACTTTATGGGAATATAGCACCCACCGGTGCGGTGATAAAACCGACTGCGGCATCTCCAGGCCTAATGGTCCACACAGGGAAAGCAATAGTATTTGAAGATCATGATGACTTAGGGAACCGTATAGATGATCCAGATCTTGAAGTATCACCTGATGATATTTTGGTTATGAAAAATAGTGGTCCCATCGGGGGGCCAGGTATTCCTGAATGGGGGTTTCTTCCTATTCCAAAGAAGATTTTGGCAACAGGCGTAAGAGATATGGTCAGGTTAAGTGATGCAAGGATGAGTGGTACCGCATTTGGTACTGTAGTGGTCCATGTTACCCCAGAATCAGCGGGTGGTGGACCTCTATCTGCTATTAGAGATGGTGACATGATTGAGATAGATGTTCCTAACAGGAAACTAAATTTACTGGTAACGGATGAAGAGTTGGCTGAAAGGCTGAATGTTCATAAAAATGGGGCGCCCGACTTTAAACGCGGTTATAAATGGCTTCATGCCCAGCATATCTTACAGGCAGATAAAGGGTGTGACTTCGATTTCTTGAGGGCCGAATCACTGCAAAGCGACTAGATATCTAGCTATTTTGGATGGTTTTTACTGTGATTTAATGCGGCGGGAAACAGTTGCAGAAGCCACAGTGTCTACATCTCTGAAGGAGAAAAAATCTATGGGGATGAAAGAAAATTTTAGAGATAAATCTAGAGATGAATTAACTTGGAATCTTACCAATTTAGCCGGTGTCAAGGCACAAATGAGTGAGCGTGAACGGCCGGAAGAAAAGGTGGAAAATTCTTGGTATCAAAGGTCATTGGGGGTTATAGACATTACAGATGGACCAATAAAATGGATAAGCATTTTAAAGAGAGACCGGAGCAAAGATAGTCCACCAAAATGGTGGGTTGTGATGGGGATTCCATTTGATGGCGATGGCACTACTGGCCAAAAAATTTCAATAAAGACGGTTAGAAAGAAAGCTTTTCCTTTATTCGGCAAGGTAGTTGACGTCAATTGGAAGGGTGATGACGGTGTTAGCGGTCTTATAAACACACTATCTCAAGACACCGAAACCAAGGAATTGTCAAAAAAGATCGGTAATCTGGAAATTAAAAGTCAGTCAGAGGGATTCCAAGGGTGGACATTGACTTCAGACAAAAGATTCGCTCCAACTAGCCAAGACTGGGAAGTTATACAAGGTATAGCTAATTATATTCTTTCGGCACCTAGGGCTTTCTAAAACACATTCGATTATTTCTGGAGATTATTCTTGGTGTATTTGAACTTTGATCGAACCGGTAGTTTTGTCATAGGCGCATTCAAATCCCTTCTGAATATCTTTGAGTGAGAATTTATGGGTGACAATTTCGCTCAGTTTATTTTCTTTTTGGGAAAGTAGTTCAATTGCCATCTCGTAATCGTGGTACCCGTTTAATACTCCGTAGCACGATGAGAATATAAAAGATTGTTCCTTTAGAAGAGGCTGAAGCCAGTCAAATTCTAAAGGTGTTCTAAATCCACCTAATATCACTATTCTGCCTTGCATTCGAGTGGATTTCACCGATTGTGTCAAGGTGGCGTTACTCTTTCCTCCAACGGTCTCTACCGTAAGATCAGCCCCCCTTCCTTCTGTGTTTTCCAGTATCAACCTCTCGAAATCTCCGTTAGACGGATCACATGCATAATCTGCCCCTAGGGCTAAAGCCATGTTAGCCTGCTGTTTATGACGAGCAGTAACGAAAATTTTTCCGGCACCGAGTTGTCTTGCCGCAACAACAGCAGTTAAACCTATAGTGCCAGAACCAAGAATGGCCACAGTTTCCGCCCCATTCATAAGTCCCCGTCTGATCCCATGTATGGATACAGCCAGAGGTTCCACTAGTGCTCCTTCCTCCCATGTCATAGATTCTCCAATTTGATAACAACCTATTGCTTTCCTTCGGATGAATTCCGCAAATCCACCTCCTTCTACGACTGCCATGTTCTGACATTGTCGATATTGCCCCATTCGGCAATACCAACATGTCGAACAGGCCCTTCCCTGCCCGATAGTCTCTATAGCTACTCTTTGTCCGATAAGGTTCCTATCAACTTCGGATCCTACTTCCACTATTTGACCGGTGACCTCATGGCCAGTAGGGAGTTCATCTGCCTCCTCCTTGTCATTGTTCATAAGTAAGTCTGAGCCACATATTCCAGTAGCCCGTACCTGAATAATTGCATCCCCGCTTTCAGGAGTTGGATCAGGATGCTCTTTTATTTGCATTTTACCGTTTCCGTTATAAAAGGCCGCTTTCATACATACTCCCTATCAAGTCCAAATTACTGTATCTAGTTTTTGCTGAGCCAATCTTTTAAGTGAGATATGGTCTCCTCTCTGATTTCATGTGCCATGGGGTATTCCCGATATTCTATTTGATACCCGTATTCATCCAATAACTCCTTTGTGTCACGCCCATCTTCAATAGATATGACAAGGTCGTTTGTCCCATGCGACATAAATATGGGAATTTTGTCCAAATCAACGATCCTGTCAGTGAAGAGGTCCTCCTGGGTGAGTCGGGAGCTCAATATGATGGCACCTTTATAAATATCTGGCCGAGTGAGGCCTGCATGCATCGTCATCATTCCGCCTTGAGAGAATCCACCAATATAGATATTGGATTGGGTTGGTCTATATTTATCTATAGTAAAATCGACAGATTTTTGAAGTTGGGAAACTGCTTTGTCAATGTCATCAGGTTCTGTTTGTCCGCCGGCTGGAAACCATGCATAGCCCTGCTGGCCGAACCCAATGGTCATCTCGATTGGGGCGTTTGGACAGACGTAAATATAATCGGTTTCATTGATTAGCGGTGCCAATCCCGCGAGGTCTCCCATATGGCTGCCGAAACCATGCATCAGCACCACCATTCCATATTCCTGTGTAGGATCATAATTGTCAGGAGTTCCGATAACTGTTGGCAAGGCAGTTTCATTTATTTGTTCAAAATTCATTAAGTTTTCCCTACATATATTTGGTATCGTTAGTTGTAGTGTATTTCAATCAACCCTTTTGTGACAGGAATCTATGACTTTAACTATAGTCAGCACAAGTGAATCAAATACTATTAAGATCGGCGAAATTATAGGATCATTCATTGTCCCTGGAGACGTGATATTGCTGAGTGGAGATTTGGGAAGTGGGAAAACAAAAATGACTCAAGGGATTATTAAGGGTATTGGGTCTGATGATTTTGCTAGGAGCCCCACATTTGTACTGATAACTGAATATGAAGCGAAATTTCCGATATACCATATGGATCTTTATAGATTAGACGGTGTTGAAAACCTTGAAAGAATGCAAATTGACGAATATTTGTATGGTGACGGGGTTTGTATTGTGGAATGGGCTGATAAGGCGAATAAATCGTTTCCAAATAAAAGTTTAACGGTCGATTTTTCCTTTATTTCTGAGTATCAAAGAAAAATAGACATAGAATGGCCGTCGGATCGGTTGGATAAAATAGGTGGGGAAATCACAAGATCTATAAGCCGGGTGAATTAAAATAATGGAACTATGTATAGATACTTCCACTCGATACGCTATGGTTGGAATCTCTGAGAAAGGGGAGTTGCTTCAGGAGTTAACATGGCATTCTCAGAGAAACCATTCAGTTGAACTCGCCCCTGCTATAGAGAGTGTGTTAAGTAGACAGCAAATATCGGTAAAAGATTTGGCTGGAGTATTTGTAGCAAAGGGTCCGGGTGCATTTAGCGCCTTAAGGGTTGGGATGAGTGTTGCCAAATCCTTGAGCGCCGGTGTCGGGATTCCAATTGTTGGAATTTCAACGACTGATATTGAAGTGGAACCTTATCTTGGCGTATCTCAAAATATAATTGGACTGGTTCCTGCAGGCAGAGAGCGGGTATATATCGCTACATATGTTGATGGTGATGTAGAGCAGAGAGACATCATCGTTCGTAACTATGACCAAATTGATTTTGATAAAACCGACGACACATTTTTTTGTGGAGAAGGTGTTAAAGGTATCTTGGAATCCCAATACGCGGATATTATTGGTGGTAAATATGCAAGAGATGTATCTCCCACTAGGGCTGCATCGGTTTTGATGAAATTAGGTTATGGTAAATTTGAATCTGGGGAATTTGATGACCCAATTTCACTTGAGCCTATTTACGTAAGAAGTGCTCAAATTGAATCGGCAGATAATTCAGTAAAAAATAAGTCATGAGGAAAATCTATTGGAAAAGACATTAATATTGGTGAAACCTGATGGTGTTCAAAGGGGATTGGTGGGAGAAATTATAGGCAGGCTTGAGCGAAAGGGACTTAGGATTGCCGGACTTAAAATGGTCCATGTTAATGAGGAGTTAGCAAACAAACATTATGGAGAGCATGTCGGTAAGCCGTTTTTTGACTCCCTAGTTAAATTTATAACGTCTTCGCCACTAGTTGCCATGGCACTCGAGGGAGAAAACGCTGTGGAAGTAGCTAGGAACCTTATGGGGTCCACAAACCCCAAAGAAGCTGCTCCTGGAACAATCAGAGGGGATTATGGTTTGACCATAGGGATGAACTTAATACACGGTTCAGACTCATTGCAATCAGCTGAAAGGGAATTATCTATATTCTTTGATGAATCGGAAATAACGGACTATGACAGAGCCATAGACCAATGGATTATTGAATAATTCTCAAAGTTTTGGCTTCTGACCACGCACTTTCTAAATTGTAAAATTCTCGATAATCTGGCGCAAACAGATGGACAACAAGATTCCCATAGTCCAGTAATGTCCAGCCGCTGGTATGGTCTCCCTCTTTGTGATGGATGACATGCCCCTCGGATTTTAGCGAGAACTCAATATCTGAGGCGACTGCCCTTAGATGGCGAGAAGATGTAGCGGTTAGGATCACAAAATAATCGGTGAAATCACTTAAGCCTCGCACATCGAGCAAGTGTATATTTTCAGCCTGTAAATTTGCGGCCGATTCGACTGCTAAATCAGAAGCAGACCTACCGTGGTCAATAGGTCGTATATTGTCTTCATTTAAATCAGAGGCGTGACCAATTTCCAATTCAGCTGATGTGGACCCGCTATTTTCCCCCGTGTTTTTCATAAGGGTAGAATTATATATTCTTTATCTAAAAGATGTTTTTATAGATAACAATTGACCATTTGTGTGCTAGCCTAATTGTATGAAAAAGGAAAAAGTAATTGTTGCGATGAGTGGTGGGGTCGATTCTTCCGTTGCTGCATTACTGTTGAAGAATCAAGGATACGACGTCGTTGGTATGACATTGAGACTTTGGACAGAAGACTCTGAGAATTCCAATGGGGCAAATAACCGATGTTGTTCAGTTGAAGATGTGGAAGATGCTAGACGAGTCTGCCAAATGCTAGATATTCCCCACTACTTCGTGAATTTCGAAAAAGAATTTCAAGAACATGTGGTGGACTATTTTGTCAGTGAATATGATTCAGGTCGGACACCTCACCCATGCCTAGCCTGTAATGACAAAATCAAGTTCGATTTTTTATTGAGAAGAGCTCTATTTCTTGATGCTGATTACATAGCAACAGGTCACTACGCAAGGCTTGCAGCCGCCGATGGAAATTTTCATCTGTTAAAAGGTATAGATGGAAGCAAGGACCAATCGTACGTTTTATATACCCTTACTCAGCAAGAATTAAGCCGTCTGAAGTTTCCAGTTGGTGAATATACCAAGTTGGATATAAGAAAACTTGCTGAAGAAGCCGGGTTACTGGTTGCAGGAAAACCTGATAGCCAGGAGATTTGTTTTATTCCAAGTGGCAATTATCGTGACTTCGTCAAAGAAAGAGTAAAACCCAAGACAGGAAATTATATAGATACTGATGGAAACATTTTGGGAGAGCATCCAGGGATCCAGTTTTTCACAGTGGGCCAGAGGCGTAAACTAGGCATAAATCCTAACGATGGTGAACCTAGGTACGTGATAAAGATAAATTCTGAAAGTAATGAAGTTGTGCTGGGAGCCGATGAAGATCTCATGGAGACTGATTTCACAGCAAATAAATTGAGTTTTACCTCAAAAGTAGAAGTCGATGCCGAGATGGAAGTGAAGGCAAGAATTAGATATAAAGCTAAAGAAGAACCGGCTTTGGTGATACTTCGAGATGGTTATGCAGATATAAGATTTGTTGAACCTCAGCGGGCTATAACTCCCGGCCAACCCGTAGTATTTTATCAAGATAAGGAGATGATCGGAGGTGGGATCATCGAAGATTTAGTGGTGAATGCTCCCATTAACAGCAACAGTGAAACTATAACCGTTTTCTAATTCAGCTTAGAGGTGACGATACTTTTGACCTCGCTTGAAATCGAGCGAAAATTAATTTCCCAAGGTTATCGTTTGATAGGTGGTATTGATGAAGTTGGGAGAGGGTGCCTGGCTGGGCCTGTGGCAGCCGGGTTTGTCATATTTCCTCCGTATGTTGATGACTCACTACTTTCTTCTGTCACTGACAGTAAAAAACTCACTGCTCCGAAAAGAGAGCACCTCCTAAAGGCAATAAAATCTGAATCCTTATGTGCCGAAGTTGGTTGGGCCAGTGTTGCTGAAATAGATGAACTAGGTATTGCTGTTGCTACAAAATTGGCGATGATGCGGGCTATGGAAAAATCCATCATTCAGCCAGATTATTTACTCGTTGATGCAGTTAAATTGGATGAATGCCCAGTTCCATATGAGGCTGTTGTAAAAGGAGACTTAATATCAAGGACAATTGCCGCAGCATCAATCATTGCTAAAGTCACTCGGGATCTTCATATGTCTAGTTTGAGTATGGAATACCCTGGATACTCCCTCGAAAAAAATAAAGGCTACGGGACAAGAGACCATATGATTGCTATAAAATCTAGGGGGCCAACTGACATTCATAGAGGGAGCTTTGAGCCGGTAGCTAGTATGAAACGCTATCCAGGTTAAAAATGCCAATATACGAGTATCAATGTAAAGATTGTAAAGATGACTTTGAGTTGTTCTTCAAGTCTTTCAATTTCACCCAAGACCCAGTTTGCCCTTCGTGCGGGTCGATTGAGGTTGGTAAAAAAATATCTCGGGTAACCTTTAAATTTGGAGGATCCTTTGATAAGAGTGAATCGGATAATTATTATTCTGACGCATCCAATATAGGGAAGAATGTTGAAGCTTCTTTTTCAAAACATGGTGTGGATATGCCAGATAGCGTTAGGAAATCTATTGATGATGCCCGAGGGGGCAAGATGCCGGACGGATTAGATCTATAAAGGAAACATAATATATGCCAGAACTTTTAGTTTCTATATGCCAGGAAATATCAGATTTCATACCCAATAATGAGAAGGATTTAAAAACTGAATTAGGTTTTATAGTCGGGACGAGTAAATTATCAAAATCAAGTACTTCAGTACCTGAAAAGCCTGAAAAAGCTCTGAATCTGTGTGCGGCTGCTTTAGCTATTATTGGGATAGGTGATGGTGGTAATAAAAAAGCGAAGGAAATTCTCCTCAAAATTGAGAGTTATTTTTTCCTACAGATAAGGCTATCGATAAGAAATAAGATGGATGGCATTTACATAATAGTGGACCCGGAGGCAACCAATAATATAGACGTCTATGACATGACTAAATCTTCATTAGAGGGTGGCGTAAAGGTAGTCCAATACAGGGATAAATTGAATGATCGAGCTCCGTTTTTGGAAAATTGTTACAAAATCAAAGAGCTTTGTGATCAATACAATGCTGCCTTTGTAGTGAATGACGCGGTCGATATAGCCAGATTAAGTGGCGCGGATTTTCTCCATGTGGGCCAGTCAGATATGCCTGTTGAAGAAGCCAGGCGAATTTTAAAACCTTCTCAATGTATCGGTAGATCAAACGGAGGGGTGTCAGAGTCGACAGAGTCTGAAGAATTCGGTGTTGACTACCTTGCTGTAGGAGCCATATATGCAACTTCTACGATGGGTAAGTCAGCAAGAAGCCCACTTGGGCCTTCCATGATTACAGAGGTAAAATCACAGACAGGACTGCCAATTGTTGCCATCGGAGGTATCACCATTGAAAACCTCCCCGATGTTATTCAGGCAGGTGCTGATTCTGTATGTATGGTGAGCGCCATAACTATGTCTGAAGACCCGGAAGCGGCCGCGCGTCAATTGGTAAATATTTGGGACAGGTATAGATAAGGTTAATATTGATTATTACTCATATTATGGGCCTCATCTATATTGACCGCGGATTTTCCAGAGAAGAAAATTAAACCTTGTGCAAACTTGACCTTATTGTGTGTTTTTGCACAGAAATTTTCCATGGATGTAGGAGGATACAATGGAACTGATACAGATTGTTGCTCTTGTTGCCTCATTAGTCTCTTTAGCCTTTGCGGCCTTCCTAGCGTACGCAGTTGTAGGAAAAGACGAAGGTAGTGACCAGATCCGATTTATCGGTAAGGCCATTCAAGAAGGGGCGATGGCATTTCTATCGCGAGAATATCGTCTTTTAGCTATATTTGTTGTCATTATGGCAGTTATTCTAGCCGTGTTTGTCGACCTCGATGTCACCGGTAGAATGGACAAACAAAGCACTTCTTCAATACCTGTTGGCACTGCGATTGCTTATTTAGTTGGAGCTTTCGGTTCAGGATTGGCTGGCTTTATAGGTATGAGCATAGCTGTCAGGGCGAACACCCGAACCACCGTACAAGCAATGCAAGGTTTGAACTCAGCTTTACGGGTAGCCTTTAACAGTGGTGCAGTCATGGGAATGTCGGTGGTAGGGCTTGCACTCTTAGGGGTGACTTTAATGCTCGTTGTTTTTAGCAATGATTACTCTATAGTGGCAGGTTTTGGATTTGGAGCATCATCAATAGCCTTGTTTGCCAGGGTAGGCGGAGGGATTTATACCAAGGCCGCTGACGTGGGGGCTGACTTGGTAGGTAAGGTAGAACAAGGGATACCCGAGGATGATCCCCGTAACCCAGCTACTGTAGCCGACAATGTCGGAGATAATGTTGGTGACGTTGCAGGTATGGGGGCTGATCTCTTTGAGTCCTATGTAGGGTCAATAATTGCTACTGTTGCATTAGCAGCGGTAGGTGCATCGTTCCTTGGGGCCGACACTTTAAAGTTACAGCTGTTTCCTCTTTTGGTTGCATCTATAGGAATCATTTCTTCAATAATCGGTACTTTTTTAGTTAGAACAAAGGAAGGAGCTGACATGGGTCGCCTCCTATGGGCCTTGAGGACTGGAATTTTTTCAGCTGGTGCCCTTGTCTTAATTGGAACAGGAGGATTGATAGTTCTTTTGGATCTTAATTTCAACCTTTTCTGGGTCGTGTTGATAGGTCTGGTAGCGGGGCAATTAATAGGTACTGCCTCTGAGTACTATACTTCATATGAATATAGCCCTACTAAAAAATTAGCTGAACAGTCGGAGACTGGCCCTGCAACAATTATGATCGGTGGACTTGGCCTTGGGATGATTAGCACAGTAATCCCCGGTCTAGTTATCATAGTAGCGATGTGGCTTTCTTATGAATTCGCAGAATTGTATGGAATTGCCCTTGCTGCAGTCGGTATGTTGTCAACTTTAGGTATAACTCTTGCAACCGATGCTTATGGCCCAGTGGCTGATAATGCTGGCGGGATCGCTGAGCAAGCCGGACTTGATCCAGAAGTTAGAGAGCGAACTGATGCTTTAGATTCGCTGGGGAATACAACTGCAGCTACAGGAAAAGGATTTGCTATAGGATCCGCTGTTCTTACAGCACTAGCCCTAATGGCTGCTTATGCTCAGGTAGTAGGCCTTGAGACCCTGGATGTAATGAATGTAAAAGTTATGATGGGTCTCATAATTGGTGCTATTATGCCCTTCTTGTTTGCGGCGCTCACTATGCAGGCTGTAGGAAGAGCTGCATATGCTATGGTGCAAGAGGTTAGGAGACAATTTAGAGAAATAAAAGGCCTGCTAGAAGGAACAGCTGATGCAGATTACGCAAGGGCTGTAGATATATCTACGCAAGGCGCAATGAAAGAAATGGTTCTCCCAGGCCTTATAGCCGTTGTGGTTCCAGTTGTGGTTGGCATAATTTTGGGCCCTGGAGCCCTAGGTGGGCTTCTTATAGGGTCCATTGCCACCGGGTTCTTATTTGCAATAATGATGGCAAATGCAGGCGGTGCTTGGGACAATGCCAAGAAGTATATCGAGGCAGGTAATTTGGGAGGAAAAGGATCAGATCAGCACTCAGCCGCGGTTGTAGGTGATACGGTTGGAGACCCATTTAAGGACACATCGGGACCAGCACTGAACATACTACTCAAATTAATGTCCATAGTGGCATTAGTGTTTGGACCTTTGTTTATAGCATAAGAATCAGAAATATATACTATGTTGTGAATTTGAATGAGGGCGATGTATCATCGCCCTCATTTTTATTTAAGGTAGCTTTATGGTTATTTTAAGATAGGCAGAAGAACTTTCAGATGGCTTTTATGATGGGCCCGGGACCCTGATTAGCTTCCCGTAACCGTCTCGGTATTCCCCTATTATCAATTTGTAGACGAAATAGGTGTTATGTACTACATCTACAAAGATAAGCAGTCCCGCTAGAATCCAGGCAGAGGCAAAAAAGAATATCCCAGCGGCAACCAAAAGAGATAAGTCAAATAACCCATGGAGCCACCTTCCGACATAAAAATGATGGACACCAACGGTTCCAAAACTGCCGCGAGACATACAGCTGTCACATAGGGTTTGCGAGAGGAATCTGAAAAATCCCCGGTAGATTCCTGGGTACCAAATTTGCTACCACAGGAGCTGCAAAATTAAGTCCCTATTTCATTGCTAGATCTGCAATTCAGGCAAACCATATGAAAAATCCGTGAAATTCAAATAAATGAAATCTTTTTTTTGTCTAAGGTTTTATAGGTAATCCGTTGCTGTCCTTAAAGTTACTGACTGCAATAATAATAATGTCGATTAACTTCCATATTCCTAAACCGCCGAGCGTCAGCAGCATCACTATTCCTGTGCCTGTTTTACCGACGTAGAATCGGTGTGCACCAAGACTACCTAACAAAATAGCTAGAAGCAGGGTAGCGACGAAATTTTTCTCACTCATGCCAAAAACCTCTCTGCACTAACTGTTAAATTTCTACCTTAACTATAGTATGCCCGTGCCTATTTTCGAAGCAATTTGTAACCCATATAGCTGAATATATGAAGGTATAACCTGATGCTATGATGGCTGTTGGATTACATTGCGGGTGGGGGATTTTCAGTCCGGATGCCCAGGCATAATTTTGGAGAACTTTTGGTTGAAATGGTCACTAACGGTTCTATACAACGCCGAATTTAGTTCCTTTTGCCAGACAGATTTGATCATTATTGATCAAATCTAACCAGGGCACATTTCTTACTCTTAACCAGTTATAATGTGGGCTCTGCTTTTAGCAGTTGGAATGTAAAATGCCCAGGTGGCGGAATGGTAGACGCGGCGGACTTAAAATCCGCTTCTCGGTAAGAGAGTGGGGGTTCGAGTCCCTTCCTGGGCACCACTTTTTTGCACCCCTACCCTAGTCTTTGTACCTCCTTTTCTTGAAATGCTAGCCGGCTACATTCATTAACCAAATTTTCCATTGGGCCACCTAAGTCTATGGTCATTTGTCTGATGGCGGTTTCGGTGTTTAAAATTGGTGCAGGGGGAGTATTTTCAACTTCGTGCAGTGAATAAATTAAAACCTCATGGTTTGACATAGTTGAAGTGCAATAAGACAAAACTTGATGCATATCAGGGTTACTGGAACCCGAGTGTCTGAGCTTTTTGTATTTATAATCTGCGACCAAAGCAACCCGGTCAGAATTCTTGAATCGCAGCAGGATGTCGGGATTCATTTTATATCTATTGGTTTCATCCAAATATATGTCTTTTCGGTTTTCAACTCTAAAGTTATCAGTATTTTCAATCAGTATCTGGGTGATGAATTTTTCATATAAATCGTTCATGTTTATGAAAAATGCAGGCGAATACTATAGAGGCGCTCGGTGGAGAAGAGTGTGGTGCTGGGCCTTGGGAGTTCCAAGGGGGAGAGCGGACTTTCTACCGGTGAAATCACTGGTGTCATTCCGTATTAGCACTCTATCGGGGGTCATGCCAGGATTTCGGCTTCGACGGTGGGACCTGCTGCACCGGTTGGTTCGGACGCGAAAATTACCTACCTGATGGCTTTGATGTACTCGATTAATGCCTGAATGTCCTCTGGGGAGAGTCGGTCGCCGAATCCCTGCGGCATGATTCCAGCCGAGAATCCCTTCACGATCTTGGCGTTGGGGTCGATGATGGACTCGCGAAGATAGGCTTCGTCGGCCGTCACCTTCGAGCCATTCTCGAGCACTACCTCCCGCCCGAAGAGTCCATCCCAGGGAGTGCCCACGTAGTTGGTTGAGCCGACCCCCGGGCCGCCGCCGGTGGAGTGACACGATGCGCAGCCATTACGGGCGGCGAGTGACCGTCCAAGCTCCACCTCCGTGAGCCGGACCATACCTAATGTGGACCTACCGCCGGTCGTGGAGGGGGTGGTGAGATTGGCCGTGGCCCTGAGTGACTCGAAGAGGACTTTGTACAGGGAGTCTACCCTCGAACCTGCGGGCATGTCACTCCCCACACCGACCTGTATCACCTTGTACCAGGACCCTTCCGCGGGGACTTTGTAAGGTACCTGATTGAACGTGGGGAAG
>DLRJ01000057.1 GCA_002500485.1 Dehalococcoidia bacterium UBA7891 | reverse complement strand
GTCCGAGTCAGGCCCTCCGGCGATAAATCATTGGCGGGTTTCACTCAGCGGGCTCCACTAAGCAGGAAATCCTTTATCAGCCAAGATTCTGATGGGTGACCCCTTCTTTCATGACTAATCGAATAGACTCCTCTTTAAGAAGAATTTCTATATCTTCCAGCGGGTTACCTTCCACCATCACCACGTCGGCCAGCTTGCCTTCTTCAATTGTACCCAATTCCTTTTCTAAACCTAGGACGTGGGCCGCAACACGAGTGCCCGATTCAATAGCCTCCATAGGTGAAAAACCATTGTCTACCAGAAGTTTGATCTCACCAAGATTCTTTCCATGTTGGTTAAAAGGGCTTCCTGCATCTGTTCCCATCGCTATCTGAATTTCTGCCTCCTTTGCCATTCGTAGGCTTTCAAGATGGAAAGGTTTGACCTTTAGCGCCTTCTCCACAGCAAAAGCAGGAATTCCCGCCTTAGTACCTTTGCTCTCAATGTGATATTGGGCCGATAGCGTCGGGATTAAGGGAACTCTTCGCTTCGCCATCAGAGAGATCGCCCTTTCATTCAAATATACCCCGTGCTCAATGCTATCTATCCCGGCATGCAGTGCGTTGAGAATCCCATTGGTGCCCATGGCATGCGTTGCTGTCTTTTTGCCCGCCTTGTGTGCCTCCTCAACTCCTGCTCTAAGTTCGTCCCTGGTTAGCTGTTCACTGCCCGGTTCAACTCCAGGGGTCAGAACTCCTCCAGTAGCCATGAGTTTTACAATATCGGCGCCCGCCTTGATTTGGAGTCGCGCAGCCTTCCTAACTTCATCAACCCCGTTCGCTTCCAACCCAATTTGCCAGCCGTGACCTCCGGTCATACAGATTAGCTGACCGGAGGCGAGCATCCGCGGTCCGGGTATCAATCCGGACTGTATGGCAAGCTTGAGACCCAAATCAATTCCGGATATTCCGCCCATATCTCTAATGGAAGTAATGCCGGCCTTCAGGGTCTTCGTAGCAGAATTTGCTGCCTTCAAAGTGGCCATTGTTTCCGGTTCGGAGGTTAAACTCGATACAGGATCAGGACCACCATCCAAACAGAAGTGAACATGACAATCAATGAATCCCGGTAGCAGGGTTCTTCCCTGCAGTGAAATCTTTTCTACATTCCGAGGAATTTGATATTTTCCTTTGGCTACTTTGACGATTCTTCCCTCATCCACAATAACTGTCGTGTGCTCATAAACTCTGCCGTCACCGATAATGACGGTTCCATCTACAAAGGCAGTCGTCATAAAATCCTCCAAAAGGTAAAGTCAGGTGTGAGGCCGCAGCCTAGATTTATCACTCCATCGCCTCAAGATTCGGTCGTGGGTAAGCTGACTTACTCTGCGATAATCTCATCTTTATCAATATTTCTATTGTCTTTAATGCTGCAACGTTAGGGTCTATAACCGGGATCCCCAGCTTATCTTTTAGGAAATCAACCATCCCAAACATAGCACCACAACCTAGTATGAGAACATCCGTACCGTCCTCTTCGACTGCCTGCTTAGCTGCCAGAAGAATTTCATTTCTTTGTTCTTCATTAGAGTTGTCAACTTCCAGTCCGGTTGCTTGCATACACCGGACAGAAACAAGGATATTGTCCATACCATACAGCCTGGCTTTGTCCTGTACATCATGGGATCCGCCACCGGGGCCTATTGCACCTCGGACATTACTGGAAGTCGCTTTAGGTTGCAGAATCGTAACCCTTCGGCCCAAGTTGTAAGCCAAGGCTAGGGATGACTGCAAAAGACCGACTACTGGTATGTTTAGGCGTTCTTTAGCAGCTATTAAGCAAGCGTCAAGCAAACACAAGATCAATACGCCATCATAGACATTCTCATCGACCTCATTGATTAACTCCATAATATAAGATGTATACAAGCTCTCCCAATATTGCTGGTCCATGAGCCGTGCCCCTTTTCTAGGAAAGACGAAATCAACTTCAGTGTCAGGTTCTTTGATTGAATTATAATACCCTTGCAAAGCCGGTAGAAGTGAGTTGATAGCAAAGTCATCGGTGCTAGATCTTACACTGATAGCCTTGATCTTCATTTTATTTTATCTCCTCTTATTATCTCAACAGTTTAAAGTTATTCTGTAGTAGACTGAAATGATAAATATTTTTCATGTCATTGTAAGCAATGCGAAACAATCTCAGAAAGAACCTTAAACAAGGATATTTTGAAGGTGAAAATCACACTTCTTTAAAGCGAAGCGAAACTTGAGAAATAACATCTTAAACACCAGTGGCTTTTTTATTCACGCACTTTTTTCGATCCTTCTTCATCTAAAATACAAATGCCGTCTTCCTCCCTGATAACGACGCCATAGTCTTTTCTTGCGCTCTCCATGCTAACATAACCTTTGATAACATCTTTCAGAACGGATTCTGGATCTCTCTCGTACGGGTTACCCCAGCCACCACCGCCGCCGGTTAAAACAGTGTGTCTTTCTCCTTTTTTAATTGAAACTTCAGTAACCTTACCAAACTTCTTCTCTTTTTCAGTCCCCGGCCAAAGAATCCCAAGATTGGGAAGACCGTTCTTGCCACCAAAAAGACCCCAAGGAGGAAATTTGGTCTGTTCAATAACCGCTCCTCCAACGACATCGGTTAGTATCTGAATATCCTTCTCAATTCCCAATCCGCCGCGAAATTTACCTGGTCCTCCCGAGTCCTGCCTCAGGCACCACTTTTCTATGAGGATCGGAAACCTTTCTTCCATAACCTCATGCGGGATCGATTCACTGCCACTCATTAAATAGATTATCAAGGCATCCCCCCCATCACCATCAAAAGAGGCCCCATGGCCAATAGGTCCCTGGCCGGGAACGCAGAAAAACCACTTCCCGTCCCTGGGACTTATCCCATAAAAACGGACACCCGCGCATATGTCACCGCCGGAGCGAGCCACCGCTTTTTCGGGTAAAACTTCAGCCAGTGCTTTGAAAATACTTTCGCCGAGAGGTTCGCCCGTCCAACCGTACAGGTAAGTGGCCGTTGGTTGTTGAGGATTGTATATGGAGGCCTCGGGTGCTATAACTTTGAGTGGCCGCCAGTGACCCCCGCTGGATCGGGTATGGGGATCCAGAAGCATTTTTACGGCCAACCTGGATACAGCAACAGTCGAGGGAAACGGGCAGTTTATCGGTCCCGGAGTTTGCGGAGCGGAGCCGGTTGTGTCGATTGTCATTTCATCTTTTTTGACCTTTACAGTCACCCGTACTTTGAGAGGATTGTCATCCAGCCCGTTGCTGTCCAGTCCGCCTTCCGCAGAGTACTCTCCCTCCGGTATCTTGGCAATTGTCTGTCGCATAAGTTTCTCGTCCTGATCCATGATCGCTTCTATGGCCAGATCGATAGTTTCTTTCCCATACTTGTCCACCAGGGCGAGTAGACCCTTTTCTCCCACATCGCAACAAGCAATTTGGGCGGTCAAATCACCAATGGTAGAATCTGGAAGCCTGGTATTGTGGCGAATGATATCAACGATCTCTTTATCGAGTATGCCCTTTTTAACCACTTTTACCCCGGGGAGTATAAGCCCTTCCTGATACATATCCGTATAATTGGCAGCGAAAGGGGAACTGGCACCAATGTCTGCCCAATGCGCCTTAGTCGCTGCATAACCGAATAATTTTTTTTCGTAAAATATAGGTTTGAAAACCAACACATCCGGATTGTGTGAACCGGCAAAATAACTCCAGGCCGCTATAAAAACATCGCCTTCCTCGACGTTTTCCTTGCCAACGTGGTTGGTAACATTATCGATACCGAAGTTAACGGTTCCCTGGAAAACAACAGCTCCCCGTCCTTCCGCAATCAATTCTGTTTTACTGTTGTATAAATCGACACAAAAATCAAGCATTTCATAGAGTATCGGGCTCATAGAGGTCCTGCGCAGGCTGATCGACATTTCATTAGCAACCGAAGTAAGCGCATTCTTAATCACTTCAACCGTTATCGGATCTAATGCTTTCTGCTTTTCCACATTTGACTCTCCTTATTCCCGGGATTTATGGGAAATTAAATCGCGATTACATTTGATTCACGCATTTTGTTCGACGCTTCTTCATCTAAAATACAGATACCATTTTCCTCCCTGATAACGACGCCATAGTCTTTTCTTGCGCTCTCCCTGCTGACATAACCTTTGATGACATCTTTCAAGACGGATTCCGGATCTCTCTCGTATGGGTTACCCCAGCCACCACCGCCG
>DLRJ01000065.1:569-8649 GCA_002500485.1 Dehalococcoidia bacterium UBA7891 | reverse complement strand
ATTAACTCGCCGGCTCATTCTTCAATAGGCACGCAGTTAGCCCGACGCATCGAGCCTTCTACGGCTTGTAAGATTACGGTTTCAGGTCTATTTCACTCCCCTCTCGGGGTACTTTTCACCTTTCCTTCACAGTACTGGTTCACTATCGGTGTCCAAGAGTATTTAGCCTTGGAGAGTGGTCTCCCCAGATTCCCACAAGATTTCTCGTGTCTCGTGGTACTTAACAAATTCTCAAGAGTTTCGTCACTTTCGCCTACAGGACTATCACCTTCTATGGTCGTCCTTTCCAGGTGCGTTTGGCTAGTTCAGAAATTTCTTACTCTTCGCCCTCATTCGAGGTTCAGGCGGAGAAGTGTTGCAACACCAAACGGACATAGGACCTCATTCCACTAAGCCCGTCTGGTTTAGGCTATTCCCCTTTCGTTCGCCACTACTAGGGGAATCTCGGTTGATTTATACTCCTCGCGTTAATTAGATGTTTCAGTTCACGCGGTTCCCTTTCCTTACGGAATGTCCTGGTACAACCCAGGACGGGTTTCCCCATTCGGGTATCCCCGGTTAAGCTCGTTAGACAGCTAGCCGAGGCTTTTCGCAGTCTTACCACGCCCTTCTTCGGCTCTTGGACCCAAGGCATCCACCGTAATCCCTTAATAACTTGACCCACATTAAGGCAATTCTATTGTTCTTGTTTGCCTGTTCCTGGCTTTTGGTGCATAAATAAACCAAAAGCCGTGACCTCATAAGTGAGGTCGGGACTCGTTATAATTCGACAGAATTCAGTTGTTAAGGTGCAAAAAAAAAGCCGGGGGAGATCCCCCGACCGAAGTCAGGATTCTATAGGTCTTTATGTTTAAATCTCTGTAGTCATCCTATTTCAAACTCTGAGGATAAAGTCTATACCTGACTAACTTGCTAGTCAACATGGAATATTGCCTAATTTTCAACTCAAATCAAATAGGCATTTATTTTACCTATTAACATTCATACCCTGCAGTATAATTTGCTTCGTAATGAAAACGAAAAGCCAAAATATCACAATAAATCTCCTTGATTCCGAAGAGACAATTCATGAAGGAGACACGTTTATATTAACCAACCAACGGTTGATGGTTTCAAGCAAACCAGGCAGAACTTCCAATGTGTGGGAGCAAGCTGAGTTGGAAGAATGCTTGGACCCGAAATTGAAAAATGCAGGAAAGACAACTAGGAAATGGTTGGGATACAGATTGCTCCTTATTGGGTTTGCCATGATTGGCCTGCAAATGATCCCCTATCTTTTTTTTGGTGCCAATATTTTGGGTAAATTACCTGGTTTAATAGAGTCACTTTATTTTTTAGCCTCTATGCTTACAGCAACAGCAGGGATATATTTAACTTTAGGGAGCTATTTGAACAGGCCGCCACATACGTCAGTTTTATTCGGTGTTCCGGGTGCCAAAGACCTTTTGGCTATTTTCCCTGGCTGGGATAGTGAAGAGGCTAGCGAACTTGTATCTAAATATAGGAGAGCAAAGAGGAATGTGTAGGCTGATTTTTCAATAAGAAAATACGTTTAGGTACAAAATTTAGGAGGTCAAGCATGATAGATAGCATCGGAACATTGTACGCAGGACATATAGACCTTGAATCAGTTGGATTTGATTCGATTCCTGCTAATGACCGCACCTATTCAGCAGAAGAGCTGAACACCGTTTATGCGAAAGCTGAAGCAATAGCCAAAGTTATGGACTCCAATGGCTATGATATTTTGTGGATGGCAGAACACCATTTTCAAAAAGAAGGATACGAATGTATCCCTAACGTGTTAATGCTAGCTGTTCATCTGGCTCATTTGACTAAAAATATAAGGATCGGATGTGGGTTCAATGTGTCACCGATGTGGCATCCATTGAGAATGGCAGAAGATTATGCCACGGCTGAAATATTAACCAATAAAAGAGTAGTTTTTGGAGTGGGTAGGGGTTATCACACGAGGGAAGTTGAATCTTTCGGCAACCCAATGTTGGATGGAGATGCCAACAGGGAATTATTTGAGGAACAGGTTGATGTAATGTTTAAGGCATTTCATTCAGATTCCTTTTCTCATGTGGGGGAAAATTACGTGATTCCGCCCGAGATTCCCTACCGGGGATATGACCTAAAGGAAATAACCTTGGTGCCTAGACCTCTACAACGCCCGGTAGAGTGCTGGCAACCCATAGTCAGTGCTAGTGAAAGGGGTTTGTCTTTTATGGCCAAGCATGCCATCAAAGGAGTTATTGGAGGAGGTGCGGCTCCTGGTGGGGCCAGCGAAAATGTGATCAAAGAGTGGCAAAGAGTACAGTCACAATATGGGATAGAAACAGACCTAGGCGGAAATCTGTGCATAGGCTTTTCATTCCACATAGCAGATAGTGAAAAACAAGCAATTGAGGAAGCCAGACCTTTTTTCGAAGAAAACATGAAAATGTTCGCTCCTTTAGGAATGGTAAAAGGCCTTACTGATGATCAAATAGGCCAACTATCCAAAGGATCACAGTTTGCCAAAACCGCAAATTTGCCTACACTCGAACAAGCAGTAGAATCAGGGAGCTGGCTGGTGGGCACCCCGGAATCCATCGCCGAAAAATTATTGGAAATTCAAGCTAGATATCCAGGTCTCAAAGCTATAAACGTTGGACAAGTTATAGGAACTCCAGAAAAAGTGATACTTGAGCAATTGGATCGATTTGGTAAGGAAATCATGCCGAAGGTAAAAACCCCATAATTTTCAAAGGCTTGACACTTTAATTAAGAGGATTAAAACCAAATTCATGAAAAATATGAAAGAGAAAAGAGTTTTAGTTATTACTCCCCATCCAGATGATGCTGAGAGTGGAGCAGGGGGAACTATAGCGAAATGGTCTCACCTTGGTGCGAACATTGTTTTGGTGGTTTGTACTAATGGGAATAAAGGCACTAGTGATCGCTCCATATCCTCCGAAGAATTGGCACAAACTCGAAGAAAGGAACAGTTAGAATCTGCCAAATTGTTAGGCCTTACAAACGTTGTTTTTCTAGACCATCCTGATCAAGGTGTACAGAATGGAGATCCCTTTAGGAAGGAGCTAGTGAGGGAAATACGTGCCCACCGTCCAGATATAGTTGTGACTATAGATCCGGAGAGAAAATGGATAAGGCATCAGGATCATTATGTGACTGGTAGAGTAGCCCTTGATGCTGTTTTTCCTTACGCTCGTGACTATTTAGCATACCCGGACTTGATTGCAGAAGGTCTGGAACCACACAAAACCTTGGAAGTGTATCTCTGGGGCACAGATGAACCTGATACTTTTATAGATATTGATGAACATTTCGAAGATAAAGTAAACGCCCTCTATTGCCATGCAAGCCAAATGTCTTCGTCCAAAGATGAGGGCCGCGTGAGATTAAGAAATAGATTTTCAGTATATGGGCCGAAGGTCAATGCAGAAATTGCAGAAGCCTTTAAGCGGTTGGAATTAAGGTCTTAATTAATCTTTAGGTGAATGTTTTTCCCACCAATTTATGTATTTTGAAGGTGGGAGTAAACCTTTTGAATAGTTGTCGGTTAATTCAGCATATTGCTTTGTTACGGACTCTTTTAATTCTTTTAAAGACCCGTTATTCATCGTTACAATATCTGAGGCAGGCGCGCGATCTTGCCATTTTTTTTGACTTGAAAGCCTCTGTGTAGCTTCTTCCTCACTAAAACTGTTTCTTTCCTTAAGTCTTTTTATCGCCATCTCGTCATCCACGGCGAATAGCCAGGTTATGTCGCTATATATTCCGTATCCGGCTTCTATGAAATTAACAGCCTCCATGAGGCCGACCTCATGGAGGCTGAGAGTATTTCTCCACTGCTTCATTACCCCGCTCACTTCAGCTTTGATATCGCCAATTGCAGTGGTGAGTTCAGACATTTTTTCAGGGTTTCCAAACACTTTGGACCCAAGTTGTTTTCTGTCTATAAAACCATCGGTTCCTACAACTTCATCTCCAAAGGATTCTACGATTCGGTGAAAAGCCGGTTTACCAGGATCGTACATTCTGTGAACCAATTTATCGGCGTCGCAATGTGTCCCCCCGAGATTTTCTAAAATCTGACAGGCTGTGCTTTTGCCTGAAGCTATTGCCCCTGTAATTCCTATAACTAAAGGCATTTATAAATCCTCTGCTGAGTTCAAAGGTTCATATCCTAATATCTTTCTTGGGTGCTCTAGATCTCGGTACGACCACCTATTGTTCGATGTCGCTAAAAAAACATCGTATTTAAGTTCACTTGGTGCGTCGATAGATAATTGCAGTATTTGGCATACATCTTTATGGCTTAGATATATGGACTTTTGACGGGCATCAGAAGGAATATTTTCTTTTGTAACTGAACCTATTCGAACACAAAGGATAGACATATCGTAAGTATCTGAAAAGTGTCGTGCTAAAGCCTCTCCCCAGACTTTCGTGGCCCCGTAAACTCCCCCAGGTCGTATGTCTTGATGCGTGATAAGTGGAATAGGTCCTTTAACATTTTCGTAGTTACCTTGGGCGATCTCCCCATATGGGTAGATGTTCTCCACCCCTCTTACAGTGCTACCACTACTGGCATAAACAACTCTTTTAACCCCAGCTGCCCTGGCAGCCTCAAAGACGTTATATGTACCTATTATGTTGGTTGGAAGTTGCTCTTCAAAACTGTCTGAACCTAGGTATGCGGCTAAATGAACTACCACATCTATGTTTTCAAAAGCGGGCCTAATTTGTTCTAATTCTGCGATATCAGCTGAATGGGTAGATATTCCTTCGACAAAACTCCGATTTAGGGCCGAAAGTTGATATTCGCCGATAGAAATCAAATGGTCCTTGAGGAGACCTCCAATTAATCCGCTCATCCCAGTGACTAAAATTCTTTTCACCAAATTATTCTCCGTTTATAGCTTTTCTTACTGCGGCTGGATTCATAGGTAATTCAGTCATCCTTACACCGATGGCATCATATATAGCGTTTGCTATTGCCGCCAGCGGAGGTACTATTGCAACCTCCCCAACTCCACGGACTCCATATGGATGCAGCGGATTCGGCACTTCTATTATCAGGGCTTCAATCATCGGCAAATCCAAAGAAGTGGGCATCCTGTAGTCGAGCAGGCTAGCGTTGGTCATACCTCCTGAATCATTTATGAAATATTCCTCATTTAACGCCCATCCAATCCCTTGCACGGCACCTCCTTGTATTTGGCCTTCTACATAACTAGGGTGTATCGCCTTGCCGGCATCCTGAGCAGCCGTGTATCTGAGAATGGTCACTTTTCCTGTTTCTATATCAACCTCGAGATCAACCACATGAGTGGCAAACGCGCTACCTGGACCTCTTGGATCAAGGTTAGCTCTACCCACAACCGGTCCTCCTGTTTCTGGAAGATGACCTGCCAATTCCTGGAATGACATTTTCAACTCGGTGTCAGCAGAATGTTTGAAGATACCGTTTTCAAGTTCTATATCGTCGAGGGATGTTTCCCATACCTCCGCGGCTCTTTCTAGCATTTGTCTTTTGACATCCTGGGCAGCCTCATAGCTGGCCCAGCCCGTTTTGAAGGCTCCACCACTGCCTCCTGTCATGGAGGTATATCCGATAGTTTCGGTATCTCCCACCTGTGGAATTACGTCATCAACATGTATTCCTAGTACTTCTGCAACATGCTGGGCCGCAACTGGTCTTAAACCTCCGATATCCATAGAACCTATAGTAAGGTTTACAGTGCCATCGAAATTTACGTTAGCCACAGCGCAGGCTGCTCCACTCCCATTGATCCAAAACCCGGAGGCTACTCCTCGTCCTGATTTTTTGCTGCTTTTCGGGGATTGATAATGGTCGTGTTCTTTGGTGGTTTGGAAGGTTTCTATGCATCCAATTAGAGGATTATTTATTCCGGAAACTCTAGGTGTACCCTGCTTGGCACCATTCATTATCCTTAGATCCAACGGGTCCATACCAATTTTTTCCGCCAATTCATCGATTAAAGTCTCAGCGGCAAACGCGCCGATAGGTGCTCCAGGTGCCCGGTACGCGTTGGTCTTTGGCTTATTATTTACTATGTCATAGCCGTCTATTTTTACGTTTTCGATTGCGTATGGAGTGAATATGCAATTTGCTGCTGCTCCTACAGGGGACCCGGGATAAGCACCAGCTTCAAATTTCAAATCTGCTTGAGCTGAGGTGATTTTCCCATCTTTAGTGGCGCCAATCTTTACCTTCATGTATGAACCAGAGGTTGGACCCGTAGCTTCTAAGATTTCCGAACGTGACATCGTAATTTTTACTGGATATCCTGTAATTTTAGATAACAAAGCCGCCACTGGCTCCAAATATATCGTGGTTTTACCCCCGAATCCTCCTCCAATTTCCATTGGTACCACTTTGATTGCTGATACAGGCACCCCTAGGACCAAAGATGTTCTGTCTCTAATTTGGAAATGTCCTTGAGAACTGCCCCAAATGGTTATTTTATTGTTTGCAGTCCACCAGCCAGTTGCTGAATGGGGTTCTATATAGCCTTGGTGCACAGTTGAGGTTCTGAATTCTCTCTCAACCACAAGATCGACTTGACCGAAACCCTTATCCACATCTCCCATTTCTAAAACGTCGTGACTGGCAATGTTGTTTTTGTATTGATCGTGCAATAACGGGGCCCCATCCGATATTGCTTCTTCCCCGGTAGACACATGGGGTAATTGCTCATATTCCACTTTAATGAGGGCAAGGGCCTCTTCTGCTGCATGAGCACTGTTTGCTGCTACAGCTGCCACAGCATGTCCCTTATATAAGACCTTGTCTGAGGCTAAAATATTACTAGTTTGTTGTTTTAGATTCATTGCAGGACCGGGGATTTTTGAAACAGACTTGTCTTCTTGGGCTGGGAAATGGTGGTTTGTGATTACTGCATGAACATCTCCCATTTTCTCTGCTTCTGAGGTGTCTATTGATAGTATCTTGGCGTGAGCGTGAGGACTCCGCAATATTTTCCCGTGGATAAGCCCAGGCAGCTCGATATCGGCCCCGTAGAGAGCTTTTCCCGTTACTTTGTCAAAACCATCGTGTCTTATTGGGCGGCTGCCAACTGAGGTAAATTTTTGATTTGTGTTTGTGATTGTCATTAATTTATGTCCTTACTAATCCAAAAATGTTTGAATGATGCTCCTTTTGTTTACTACATTAAGTTTGGGAACAGTCTTTTGAATGATGTACCTTTCCGCTGGATTGTAGCATAGGGAATACCATTTTTTCGTACCTAAGGTGTACCTATATGCTATAATTTCGAAGCTTTTGAATGGCGGACATATTCCGCCATTTTTTGTCTGCTTTTCTAACTGGTAGGTTGTCAATGGAAAAAGGAGAGCCCAGGTTGATAGAAATAATAAATGGAGGTGGGGTCACCTCAGCTACTGGCTTCACAGCTGGATCCACATATGCAGGGTTAAAAACCGAAGCGGGATTTCCTGACTTAGGAATAATTTTATCTGACCTACCGGCCAACTCGGCGGCGACATTTACCACTAACAGCATCGAATCACCCTCAGTGACAGTCAGTCGTAAGAGAAAAAAGGCTGGTATTTCAAGGGGTATCGTTGCTAATAGCGGATGCGCCAATTGCAGTGTAGGCCCCCAAGGGCTGACCGACGCAGAAGAACTTGCCTCCTTGGCGGCCAGTCATGTTGGTGTGTCTGGAGATGATCTTTATGTGGCAAGCACCGGAATGATTGGAGTGGAACTTCCGATGGCATTGATCCGTCAGAATATTGTCAATATAACTCTTTCCAATGATGGTGGTACAGAGTTTGCGAAATCTATAATGACTACAGACTCCAAGCATAAAGAGCGGGCGGTTTCATTTATGCATGACGGAAAGACTGTCACAGTTGGAGGAGCGGCGAAAGGGGTAGGGATGATTCATCCGAATATGGCGACAATGCTATGTTTCATTACTACAGATGCTGACGTTGATCAAAGTTTTTTACAAAGTGTCCTTTCCGAATCCGTAGCTGTTTCTTTTAATATGACTGATGTTGATGGTGATCAAAGCACTAA
>DLRJ01000065.1:0-231 GCA_002500485.1 Dehalococcoidia bacterium UBA7891 | reverse complement strand
TCCGTAATTGTTTTGGCGAATGGTGCTTCAGGAACTGAACAGATCCAGGGAAATTCGGCAGGTGCTGATAGTTTTGTTGAAGCCATTAGGTATGTCTGTACGGAGCTTGCCAAAGAGTTGGCAAGGGATGGAGAAGGAGCACAAAGGCTCATAGAGGTCACTGTTGAAGGGGCCCATACAATAGAAGATGCGCGCAAAGCCGCTAGGGAAATTGCATCCTCTTCTCTGGTG
>DLRJ01000055.1 GCA_002500485.1 Dehalococcoidia bacterium UBA7891 | reverse complement strand
CGGTTCAGTTACCGGAATATCTCACGCCTTCGGAATCGTAATATGGGCGATGCTAACCGTTGTAGGGCTTTCAACCATCATATTGAATTACGAAGTTGTACTTAATATCTTTCAAATTATCGGGGCTTGCTTAATCCTATACATTGGCTACCGAACATCCATAACAGCTTCAAAATCAGTTCCTTCACCTAAAACTCTTGAAACCCTAGCACCCAACCGCAAATTAACACGAGCCGCTCTAGAAGGATTCGGAATTTCCATAATGAATCCAAAAATAGCCTTGTTTTTCTTAGCGATATTTAGTCAGTTTGTAAATACAGGTTCAAATTGGGTCGAAATTTTCATCATGGGTTTGACAGCCGGTATTATCGATGGAGCATGGTACACAACCGTAGCCCTAGTTATTGGTAACAATAAAATGGTTTCAACAATTTCAAAAAGAAGATCTCTAATACTACGAGCAAGTGGTATTTTGTTAGCTCTGATATCCATCTATCTTTTGATTGATGCGGCCAGAAATATAATTTAGACAAATTCTGAGGATGTACCGATAAGGACTAAGACTGTTAGTGAAGATTAACCATTGTGCTGAGTACAAATATAGATAATCTAATCTTTAAAATGACCGTTTAAAACACCTTCAGTACAATTCCCAAACCGGAGGCACAGGTTCGAGTCCTGTTAGGGGTCCCACTTTTATTAGTTATTAAATTGGTTTTATCTGTATCTCAAAACGTATGTCTTTTTCTTACTTTGCTTTATGAAATATAGCCCAAATATCACTGTATATAGAGAAATAACTCTGGTTTAGGAGTTTCATAATGGGATCTAAAATGCTTACGGGCTCTATGATGCTGGGTGGGATGATATTAGGCTTCATCACCACGTTTTTAGAGACTTCGACGTCAGAAACTGACAGCTTTGCTGTTGCGGCGCAACAGCTTATTGATAGCTCGATGCAGTCTGCGCTTTCAGGAACGGTATTTACTATTTCAATACTGGCTACTTTGATTGGTACGGCATACCTAGCTCGTTCCATGCAAGGTGAAAACAGACCTGGATCCGACATCGCTGGATTGGCTTCAGTTTTAGCCTTTTTGGCGGCCGCAATACTTGTTGTTTCAAGCGGCCTGCAAATGTCTTTGCTTGACACTTCGTATACAGAACGGGGTGGTGACGCCGCTGTCGCTTATGCCATTTCAGAAGGTATAGCGCACAGTTCCTTTTCTTTAATTGGCGCATCCATATTGTTGCTAGGAATAGCAATAGTTAGGCAAAAAAATCTGAACCTCATATTAGGTGCATTTACTGGATTATTTGGACTATTGCTTTTGATAGGTGGAGTAATTCCAGCCGGAGATCCTGGTCTAGATTCAACCACGGCCATAGAGGCTGTAGGTGGAATAATATGGTTCATCGGGTTCATAGGTTGGTTTGTCACGACAATGGTTATTGGCGGTTTTACAATCAAACAGGCGCGGGTAACCTGACTTTACAGGAAGTTCATCTGCAGCGGTCTCAAGGGGGTCGGCTGACCCCCTTGACGTAGGATGTTAGCCGATCAAGTTGACTGTCTGACATCGGGTTTACTAATCTTTTTCCAAGAAGGAGATATTGGGCCATACATCAGTATAGGGCGCATACCCGCTTCCATTACCTGAAGGCCCAAGAAGGTCACCTGCCAACACATAAAGGTCAACTCCATCAGTAATCATTTTTTCCTTACTGAAGAAGGATAATTGATCATTAGGGTCCAATACTCCCAAAGCGAACGAAATTTCTCCGGGTGAATCAATATAGTCAGTGATTTCTACTGACAGCGTGGAAGAGGTGTTGGTCGTGGAAATGCTTTTTAAAGCTGTTAGCAAACTATGATCCAGCAAACCAATATTATCTGTGTCTAGTTTCTCTCCCCAGCCCTGATAGTTGTATTTGTATAACATAATTTGGCCATTTAATGATGTCAGTGTTTCCGGTGTTAAATTTAGGAATACCTGGTAATCAGAATCAATAGAAGAAGGGATATCAAACTTCAAGAAAGATAAAACCCCGTCGGACAAACTCAGACTTTTGTTATGGTTTGGAAGGAGCTTTTCATCATCGGCATTAATATCAACAGATCTGTCACTTAATGGGTGTATTTTATTGGCTACGGTAAAGTGCCAGGTGTTACTAATAACCCCATCGACTGTAACTGACCAATTGTAGATTTGACCTGGTAGAAACGTTTCAAAGACTACATTATTAGGGTAACTTAAAGTGATCGTTTTATTCACTCCAGGGCCATTTATTGTGACTTGAGCTGTCGTGTTTGAGTAATCCGTTTTCCAAGGATAATTAAATGACAGACCATATTCGGGGGCTACATCCACTGCTCCGTTTCCCGGAATAGGTACACTTGGATAATAGTACCTGTACCCTGGAATCCAGTAGACGGAATCGCCATACTCATAGGCCCCTATATCTGGGGCATCACCTATAAATTCTCTATGCTGTCCGGGATATGATGGAGGGTGGTTAGGAGCCTTATTTTGGTCAATATCCTCTCCATTATTAATACCTGAAATTACTACACCGCCATCTACTAACGGTGAACCCTTTCTAGGCCTAAAATCATAACCTTGGACACCCTCTGTAAATGGATTTAATCCAAACTGTGATTGTAAGGATGCATCAGATCTTTCTCGGTTTTCAACCCACGGATCCTGCAATTCAAAATGTGGGTATGTGAAAGGTGGTATTTTGTCTTCATCCAATGCCCTTCCGTACCAAATACCAGACTGGTTGAGTAGGAATTCATTGCTAATATTTTCTGCGATAGCTGCGCCATTCCCTGCAGTAACATTTGGGTCACCGGCATCTGGTGTATGTGCCGATATGTTCTTTTCTGCAACTGAATTAAGTAGGCGAGAATTTAAATTACCTGCCATAGTTTCAGAATGGTCATTTACCGGGTCATCCCCGCAATATTTATTTCTGGGCATAGAAATGTCATTTTGATTAGTGTCATAGCCAAGTAAATGGAATGCCCTGTGTCTGTCGCCTTTTAATCTAAAGGCTAGTTTGTTCCCTGCCGATACCACATTATGTATAACAG
>DLRJ01000140.1:55307-60879 GCA_002500485.1 Dehalococcoidia bacterium UBA7891 | reverse complement strand
TACAAACAAACAAATTTGCCGTATTATTTTACCGGCCTGCGATCAGGTTCTATTAACATTGTTTTACTCACTCGGCAGATTTTTGGCGATTTTTGGCTGAGAGTTCCCTTGACACCCCCAATATTGGAATGTGATAATTTTCACCCGATTGACTAGGCGATAATTAGGCTATGCTCGTCGGAAAAAAAAGGTGGAAACAGGCAATTGGAGATAGATCCAAATTATATTAACTCCGCCGTCTGGGCGGATATAAAAATTTTCACGCACAACATGAAATTTTTTGTGTTGTTTATAATCATTTTTGCTGGCAATATGCTGATAGGTCACAACGCGATACCCTCTTTGGTTAAATCTCGTCATCTGCCAGCCTCGCTTTCAAAGCTCCGGCCCCCTATATATTTGTTTGCCGTTGTGTCTTTCGTTGCTGCAATTTACTTTGTTGTCACAGCATTTGCTGGCGGATTAGATGCTATTAGAGCTATATACCCTGATTTTTGGATTTAACATAGGACAGTGAAGAATTGATACCAGGCGATTTCCAGCCTCAGAAACCGACGGGAACCCAGCTTGCTAAGCTGGGGGCTCTTGGTGCTGTCTTGCTCGGGGGGTTCATAGGTATAGTTCTGGTTTTAACTTTTGTGATTTCATCATGGCTGGGTAGGCCAGTTATATTTGGCCACGATGGTCCAGACCAGCCAATCGAATTTCCGCATGAAACCCATGTGAAAGAGCTCGGTATGGATTGCACCTTTTGCCACCGGAATGTCGAAAAAGAAGCTGCTGCATCTGTTCCGGCCACAGGTCTTTGCATGACATGCCACTTGGCTGTTGGGGACGAATTAGAAGGTATAACAAAAATGAGAAGCCTTTACGAGGATGGAAGATCTATCCATTGGGTTAGAGTCCATAGAGTTCCTGATCATGTTCATTTTGTACATGAAGCCCACATAAGATACTTTTCCGAGAAAGATGGGATAGAAGCTAAAGATGTGTGTGCCACTTGTCACGGAGATGTGGCAAGTATGGATAAAGTTCAGCAAAATAGAGCTCTCAAAATGGGAGACTGTGTTAACTGTCACAAGCAAAACAATGCACCAACGGACTGTGCTACATGTCACTATTAGAGGTAGTCCATGGCTTTAACTAGACGACAATTTTTGACTCTCATGGGTGGGTCAGCCGGCGCTGCTGTGCTGTTCCAGGCTTGTGGGTTACCTGAGAAAGAACTTTTAATCGACTCTCCTCCTGCTATGCCTGAGGATTTGGTGTCCGGAATCGATAACTGGTACGCAACTACAAATCAGCAGGGCGGTAGCTCAGAGGGGATCGTTGTAAGAGTAATGGAGGGTAGAGCAAAAAAAGTGGAAGGAAATCCAGACCATCCACTTAACCTCGGTGGGCATAGTGCCCTTTCTGAAGCGGCCCTTCAAGGACTCTATCATCCTGACCGTATAAGTGCTCCACAAGTTAGAACTGGTGCAAGAGGTTCTGGTGAGTATAGAGAAATAAGCTGGGAAGATGCGATAGCAAGACTGAGCTCGAGTTTGGGTGAACTTGATAGTTCTAACGAAAATAATAAGGCGGTTTTTGTTAGTAACCCAACTGGCGGCCATGTTGGGCTTGTGCTGGAAAAATTCACTGATTCGCTCGGTACTCGTCATTTGTCGTATGAGGCATTGGAGACGAATGTTCTCAGAACCGCTCTTAAAGCAGTGTTTGGCACCGATTCCATTCCTGAATTCGACATTGATAATGCAGATTTGGTCCTGTCTTTTGGAGCAGATTTCTTGTCTTCTTGGGTGTCTCCCACGAGATACGCCAGGGGATATGGAGAATTTAGGCAGGGACATGAGCACAGGGGTAAGCTCATACATGTAGATTCAAGGTTTTCCATGACTGCTGCAAATGCTGACCAATGGGTGCATGTTAATCCTGGCACTGAAGGGTTGCTTGCGATGAGTATCATGCAAGTTTTATCTTCGAGCCATCCGAATGCGGTTTTTGGAGATCTGGATGTTGATGGGGTGCTGGATTCTTACTCACCTGCCAATGTAGCGAATGAAATTGGAGTATCTGTCGATACTATCAATCAAATCGCCGAGGATTTCTCTCATAGTGAACACCCGATAGCTCTGGGTGGAGGTTCTGCCGGTGCGCATACTAACGGTACCCAAAATCTAAAAGCTATTTATTCCCTAAACCATGTGGCTTCAAACCTAGGAAAAAAAGGTGGGGTTCTTTTGAACCCGAACTCACCTTTCGATGGAGTTGGTGCGGCGCCCCCTTCTAATTCATTTTCAGAATTTCATCGGCTGGCTGAAGAAATGAAAGCCGGAAATGTTAAGGTTTTGATGGTTAAAGATGCGGACTTTTATTATGGGATGACGGATACCGTCGACATGAAAGCAGCCTTGGATAGCGTGCCTTTGGTTGTTAGTTTTGGAGGTATGATGGACGATACTACTTCCATAGCTGACTTAATATTGCCTCAACACCACTTTTTTGAAGATTGGGGTACGGATGTTCCACTCGCTGGCCCCGGCTATCAGATGATAGGATTTCAGCAGCCCGTAGTAAGACCTTTCTTTGAGCACAGAGGTAGTAACCTTGGAACCAAGGGGTTCGCCGATATACTTATGGCTACTGCCCAGGTAATGGGTAAAGACCTAGGATTGGATGGAGAAACATTTAAAGAAGTAATTAGAAACGATGCCAAAAGGTTATATGAATTGGATCGAGGCCAGATAGTTTCGAATAGCTTTGAGGGCTTTTGGAATGGAGTTCTTCAAAGAGGCGGTTGGTGGGACACATCCTATAAGGTAGATGAGGTCCCCAGAGTTGAGAATCTTGCTGGTGTAGCTTCTCCAGAGTTTGGGGGGCTTGATCAAGAATTTTATATACAACCATTTATTTCTACTTTAGGTGATGGTAGTGCAGCTTCTTTGCCATGGCTTCAGGCTATGCCAGACGCTATATCGACTGCCACCTGGCAAACTTGGGTTGAAATAAATCATAAAGTTGCTGAAGAAAAGGGAATATCGGAAGGGGATGTGCTGGAGATCCGACCATCAAATGGCCGAGTAGTTAAAGCCTTGGCAATGCCTAACCCTGCTGTGCCACCAGACACTATAGGGATTCCTATTGGACAAGGCCACAGGGATGGGGGCAGGTACTCATCAGGCAGAGGTGCAAATATTTTGTCGATTCTAGATCCTAAACTGGACTCTGAAAATGGGTCATTGGCATGGGCTGCAACTAGAGCCAATGTAACTACAACCGGTGAATGGATTCGCGTTCCGAAATTTGAAAATACTGTTCCCGAATTTCCACGCGACGAACATCACCATATTATTCAAATCACTTCTGGTGATAATCATTAGGATATTAGAACCTTTAAGGAAACAATAGGAGCAAATCGATGGTAGATTCTAATAAATGGGGGATGGTTGTTGATATTGATCGGTGTACTGGGTGCCAAGGGTGCGTTGTGGCCTGTCAATCTGAGAACAATATACCCATCAATTTAGAAGAACATTTTAATCAGCGCAGAGCTATACAATGGATACGGATTGAAAGGTATTGGGAAGGTGAATACCCAGACGTGAAGGCTCGGTTTATTCCTATTATGTGTCAGCACTGCGGAAACGCACCTTGCGAGCCCGTTTGTCCAGTCTACGCTACCTATCACAATGATGAGGGAATGAACGTACAGGTTTATAATCGCTGCATAGGAACAAGATTTTGTGCGAATGGATGCCCTTATCATGTCAGGTTTTTCAATTTCTGGGAGCCAGAATGGCCTGAAAGTCTCAAGAATCAGCTAAATCCGGATGTGACGGTTAGAAGTCGCGGAATAATGGAGAAATGCAGTTTTTGCGTTCAAAGAATTCAAAGGTCGACCAGAGAATCTGAAAGAGATAATGAGGTTTTAGAGGATGGAGACAGAGGTCTTAATCCGGCCTGCGTGAATGCCTGTGCCAGTAATTCGCTTATTTTCGGTAATTTTAACGACCCTGATAGTACGGTGTCCAAAATGAAAGAGGACGCAATGCAGGAAGGGGAACGTGGATATCAATTGATGGAGAATTTAGGTACAGATACTAACGTTATATACCTTAAAAAAGTTGATGAATCTGCTGAGGTCACGCATGGTTACTGATCCTGGTGATAGGGTAGTAGAATCTTATGTAGAGACAGATAATTCTGTGGAAACCAGAAAGGCCGTATCAGATGGCCTTCTGGGAGTTCATAACGTTACCTCGAATAGATTCTGGCAATTTGCGGCCTTGTTTGGAATCATGTTTATATTCGGGATTGTCGGGTTTGTTATGAGGTTGAGCTCGGGATTTGACGATAAGGGGGCCTGGGGATACTACGTAGCAGTATTTGCCTTCTTGATGACTACTTCCTCGGCTGCACCAATGGTCGCCATAGCACCTCGTATTGCTAATTCGCATTGGAGGAGGCCGATATCAAGAGCTGCCGAAATATGGACTCTTGCCGGGTGTCTGAACCTAATTCTGTACATACCCTTAATTTGGCTACTTCCGTCCCTGGAAAATGGTAGAAGAAGCCTTTGGTTCTATGGTCAGCAAACAGCTCAAGACATGGATAGTTGTTGGGTATTTTGTTGGGGGGGAGGTGTTCCGGCTTATTCTCCTCATATATGGGCCACGCTGGCAATAGTGGGATTGGTTTTATTAGGGCTGTCTTTGTTGTGGTTATCGACTTTACCGGATTTCGCGGTTTTAAGGGACCATGGGGAAGGTTGGAAAAAGAAGTGGGCTGGAAGGCTAGCACTAGGTTGGAGAGGCACTTCAGCTCAATGGAATTGGCAGCATCATCGAATGGGGGTTGTGGGGGCTTTTTATTTCATGATGCTTGTGTTCGTACACTTCTTTATCAGTGTAGAGTTTTTGATGGTTCACGTTCCAGGTTGGATAGATTCTTTGTATCCAATAACTCATGCCCATAACGCATTGCAGGCTGGAGTCGCTACGGTGATGCTCACAATGTTTTTCTTAAGACAATTTGGAGGATATAAGGAATACATCGGGCTTGATCAATTTTGGGGTCTTGGGAAATTGCTTCTTGCCCTGTCCTTACTTTGGTTCTGGTTCTGGTTCTCCAGTTTCAATGTCTTCTGGTATGGAAAGAAGCCTTCGGAACAGGCCGTCTTGGAATTATTGGTTAAGGGACCGTATCTTTATTTGTTCATCACAATATTTATATTGGTATTTATCCTGCCGTGGTTCACGATGATTTGGAATCCGGTAAGAAGAAGCGTCTGGGGACCGCCTATTTTGGCGGCCTCAGTTTTACTAGGTACCCTTCTTGATAGGATAAGGTTGTATGTCGCATCTTGGGATGTTGCTGGTAAAAATATGGTAAGCCAACTTGAAATGGAAATGCGTGAGGTGCCTACCAAGATTCCCTCTCCGGAATACGCAGATATTTTTATAATGGTCGGGTTTATAGGTGGCTCAATCTTAACTTTTATGTTGGCCACTAGGTTGATACCTGCGGTCAATTTATGGGAACAAAAGGAAATGCTTCTTTACAAGGCGGAAGT
>DLRJ01000140.1:51509-54918 GCA_002500485.1 Dehalococcoidia bacterium UBA7891 | reverse complement strand
CAGGCGAGGGAATTTAGTCATTTTGAAACTTAAATTAGATGGATATATTTAAATGCAGGAACATACACAATTAAGTCATAAACAGATTAACGAAGATCTGTTAAAGGGCGTCTTGACTGTGCCTAAGTGGTGGTTGCCTGCGGTCGCGTTTCTTAGTCTAGTTGTACTTACCGGGTTAGGTGCTTTCTTTTATATGGTGTATCACGGATTGGGCGTGACTGGCTTAAACAGGCCGGTTATGTGGGGGATTTTCATTGCCAATTTTGTTTTCTGGATTGGAATTAGCCATGCAGGAATTATGATATCTGCGATTCTGAGATTGACCCAGGCTGAATGGCGCCGTCCTATTACAAGAGCGGCAGAAGTTATGACTGTATTTTCCTTAATCGCAGCACTGCATACTCCTTTAATGCACGTGGGTCGACCTTGGCGTGTCTTGTACTGGATTTTCCCGTATGACTTTAGTCGTGGTATATGGCCAAATATCAGGTCTCCATTCGTGTGGGACCCAAGTGCTGTTGGCACATATCTGATTGCTAGTTCTCTGTTTGTGTTTGTTTGTTTACTACCTGATATAGCGATACTTAGAGATAGGGCAAAAAAGCCAATAGTTAAGAAAATTTATGCCCAGATGGCCTTGGGGTTTAGAGGAACACCCAGACAATGGAAACTACAAATCATTGCTGGAATTTTACTATCTGCACTTGTATTGCCAGTGTTTGTGTCAGTGCACTCAATAGTCTCTTGGGACTTTGCTGTTTTGATAGGTGTTGAAGGATGGCACTCAACCATATTTGCCCCGTATTTCATAATTGGGGCTATTCATTCGGGAGTTTCAGCTGTCGCCATGTTAATGGCACTTTCTGTCTGGCTTTACGGATTGGACAAGTATATTAAACCTGACCATTTTGACGCTATTGCTAGATTGCTAATTATAGTGGCCACTACATGGTTTTTCTTCTTCTTTTTGGAATGGGTTTATGCCTTATATACATTGGAGAGTCCTGAGATCGCTTTGAGGGAGTTACAGGCATTTCAATGGCCGTACGGACCCTTGTTTGCGATTTTTATCATCACATCGTTTGTGATACCAGTTCCGATGTGGTTGTTTAAGAGGGTGAGAAGAAGCGCCGTATTGATGTTTTGGACAACAATACTAGTCAATATAGGAATGTGGCTGGAAAGATTCTTAATTGTGATTCCAGGCCTTGTTAGAAGGACGCATATGACATTTGATTGGGGTACCTACCACCCGTCAATTGTTGAAATATTGGTAGTAGTGGAAACTTTCGCTTTCGTCTGCTTGGGTATGTTGTTGTTTGCTAAAGTTTTACCCTTGATTCCATTATTCGACATTAAGGAAGGGATGGTAAACCGCCGTCTCATAAAGGTGGGTAGGCGAGTTATTCCGGCGACGATTCGTGAAGGTCTTCCCCATCACTATTATGAAAAAAAACATTAAAGGTAGTTTGAGAGAGTATTTGTTATGGCAAAAAGAAGTGTATTAGGTCTGTATACCGAAGAAGATTCTGCTGCTGATGCCCTGGATAACCTAAGGGAGGCAGGATTTGAGGAAGGAGAGTATGAAATACTCACTGGAGTTCCTTACCCTGAGGGCACCTTTGGGGAGGCAGAACCAGAGCATAAACTCTATAGATGGCCGTTGATTGGAGCAGCATGTGGATTTACCATCGCCCTGTTAATCACGGCTGGTACTGAGTTGGCGTATCCGTTGATAACGGGTGGCAAGCCAATACTATCGATTCCAGCAATGGCTATCATCATGTATGAAGGGTCGATGCTCGGAGCTATTATATTTACCATCATAGGGATAATTTTTGAATCCCGTCTTCCACGAATATTCATGGGAGCGTACAGCGAAAAAATAACAGAGGGACATATTGGTGTCACTGTGACAACAGATGAAACTCGCACCGACGTTGCTGAAACAGCTTTGAATAAGGCAGGTACTGATGGGGAAATAATTAGAGGCTGGAAGTAATTAAAAAGAAGTCAAATATGTCTAACAATGGTTTAAACATAAAAATCACTGCACCAATAGTTATGGTTGCAATTCTTTTGGTCACCTTGCTTGTCAATTCCGGTTGCTACAACAGTAAAACGGGAGAGGTTAAAGTAGGGGGCTCTATTAGTTTTGAGCTGCCAGTATTTCCTGAAACAGGCTCACATGCAGTTCAAATATTTTCTGAAATGCAGTATTCTCCTTCCTATCGGTCTCAGGAAGTTCCTAGGCTCCTTCCACCGGAGGGCTCTGTTCCTGTGACAGGGGCGGAGGTTAAGATTCTTGAGGTTGAAGCTCTTAAGGCATTGTCGATGCCGGATCATGATGGAAGTCAGGCTGCAAAAATCTATTCGGTAAATTGCCAAGTTTGTCATGGTCAATCATTGCGGGGGGATGGCCCAATCACTACCTTAAGTAGTGCACGAGGTGATGGAAGTAAAGCGTATAGTGGGGCAGCTCCTGTAAATCTTATTTCAGAAAGAGTTAATGATTTGAGTGATGGAGAGATTTTCGGTTATATCACATGGGGAGGAAGACCAGGGTTAGCTGCCGCAGCCAGAGGCAAAGATTCCACTTCAATTATGCCTCAATTCGGCTATTTGCTAAATGAAGAACAGAGGTGGCAATTAGTTCAATATATTAGAGATCAAAATAAATAGATTGACAATCACTGCTTGTTGAAGGTCAAACCTATTTACTCAACCTGTTTCCTCGCTTAGCTTCACCGACGACTGAGGCTACGGCAAAATCATTGGAATGGGACAATGAAAGGGATATCTCAGACAAACCCATAATAGAAGCTCTAGCTTGACCTCTGCCGTGCAGTTGAATATAGGGAGGTCCGCCCCTCTCTCTTTTGATTTCTATATCTTTCCACCCTACTCCCCTTATGCCTGTTCCCAGAGCCTTCATAACAGCTTCCTTCGCTGCAAATCTTGATGCCAACTGGGCTGCCCTCCCTTTGCAATACCTTTGCTCTGAATCTGTATATATTCGATTCAAAAACCTAGCACCATATTTATTCAGCACCTCACCTACGCGAGCTATTTCAATGATGTCAATTCCTGTAATTAGCATATCGACTATTTCCTGAACATTTAAAATTGATATGATCGGTATAGGTATAATAGTGTATTCAATAATCTTGTGACCACTGCGGTTAGATATTTAATGAAATATAAACTTATTGATGGGAAAGCCATATCAGAATCGATAAAACTTGAAGTGAAAATGTCAGTTCGTCGGTTATATGAGGAATCTTCAATGATACCGTCACTATCAGTTATTTTGGTGGGAGATGATCCGGCCTCCAGCGTATATGTGAGAAACAAAAAGAGCTCGGCAATCAACTTGGGGATGGAAAGCCAAATTATCAATTTTCCTGAG
>DLRJ01000140.1:42076-51127 GCA_002500485.1 Dehalococcoidia bacterium UBA7891 | reverse complement strand
AATTGCGATGGGATTCTCATCCAACTGCCACTTCCGGCCCATTTGGATGAGAACGAGATTTTGTGCACGATTGATCCCCAAAAAGATGTTGATGGTCTCCATCCTCAAAATGTTGGCTTATTGTCAATGGGCGCCGGTTCATTAATTCCGGCGACACCTGCCGGCATCAGGGAAATGCTTTTAAGATCAGAGAATGATCCAAAGGGCAAACATGTGGTTATATTGGGTAGAAGTAATATCGTAGGCAAACCATTGTCTAATTTGCTTTCCCAGAAAGGGCACGGAGGCGATGCTACGGTTACTTTGTGTCATAGTATGACGAATAATTTGAAAGATATTACTAAAAGTGCTGACATATTGGTGGCGGCTATTGGAATACCAAATTTTGTGACTAGTGATCTGGTTTCTTCTGGTGTTGTAGCCATAGATGTAGGTGTTAATCGTATTGAAGATAGCACTCGTTCCCGCGGCTATCGATTGACAGGCGATATAGATTTTGAAGGGGTATCACGGAAAGCGTCTGCTATTACCCCAGTTCCTGGAGGGGTTGGACCAATGACAATAGCCATGCTTTTAAAAAATACTTTAAAAGCTGTCTTACGAAAGATCTAGAAGCGTTTATGGGTTCCACAAGATAGTTAGTGGCTAGGTTATAATTTACCTGCTCCGTAAATTGGATAGTATTGGACATTAACGTATTTTTATAGTACGAAGTGGGAATTGCTGAGAATATAAGTACATTTCATGACCACACATAAAAGAGATTATTACGAAGTTCTTGGGGTCTCTCGCAACTCAACCGACGATGACTTGAAGAAGGCTTTTAGGAAACTGGCGTTCAAATATCATCCCGATAGGAATAAGGAACCTGAGGCAGAGGAAAAATTTAAGGAAATTAATGAGGCCTATCAAATTCTATCGGATAAGGAAAAAAGGGCTCAATATGACCGATTCGGTCATGCTGGGGTAGGTTCCTCTCCCACAGGGGCAAATGGTTCTTCGGGGTTTGGAGATGTATCTGGGTTTGGGGACATATTTGATTCATTCTTTGGAGGTTCTGGATTTGGCAGATCTTCAAGGGCTCAAAATTCAGCTAGGCGAGGTTCAGACCTACAATACACAATGACGGTTGAATTCGAAGAGGCCATTTTCGGAGCGGAAAGGGAATTCCAAATCCACCGCACAGAATCTTGTAGCCGCTGTAGGGGTTCTAAGAGCGAACCTGGTAGTTCTGTAGCTACTTGTGGTACCTGCCAAGGTTCAGGACAAGTTCGGAAGGCTCAGCAGAGTGTATTCGGGCAATTTGTGCAGGTCGGAGATTGTAATAATTGCAAGGGTTCCGGAAAGATTGTTTCCAATCCATGTTCATCTTGCAACGGTCAAGGTCGCGAAAGAAAAAATAGGAAATTAGCCATCACTATCCCGGCCGGAATAGAGGAAGATACCCAGGTTAGGTTAACTGGTGAGGGAGAGCACGGGATAAACGGGGGACCTCCTGGTGATTTGTATGTAGCCTTTAAGATCAAGGAACATGACTATTTTGTGAGAGATGGGATAAACATTAAATACAGGTTGCCTATAAACATAGTTCGAGCGTCCCTCGGAACCAAAATTAAAGTACCTACATTGGATGGTGACTATGAGATCGACATTCCTCCAGGGACACAAACCGGACGGATTTTTAGAGTGAGAGGTAGAGGGGTGGCCCAACTTAGAGGCGATAGAAGGGGAGACCTTTTGGTGTTAATCGATGTAAGAATTCCTAAAAAGTTAGATTCTCAGCAACAAAAATTGATGAACGAGCTAGGAGAATCTCTGCCTGATACTTTTGAGGATGATGAAGACAAGGGGATATTCGATAAATTCAGAAGCGCCTTTACCAATTGAAGTGGCTTGAATTAAGTGTTGAGGCTCCTCCTGAATATGTTGAGCCATTAACTCATATTTTTTATAGGTATGGGGAAGGTGGTGTGGCGATTGAAAGCCCGGCAGAGTTCAACCCGGATGAAGGTGAAAGGGCCCCGCAGCCGCAAACTCTTAAAGTAGTAACTTTTGTGCCCTTAGATGAGTCAGCTAGATTACGAAAATCTAATATAGAAATCGCTGTTAGATTAGTGGCTCATTTTGCATCTATATCTGAAATAAAAGAAAGAGAAGTTGAGGAGGAAGACTGGGAATCTAATTGGAAAGAGTATTTTCATCCGATACGAGTCGGGTCTAATCTGGTGATATGTCCTACTTGGCGGAAACATCAATCCTTGGATGACGACGTTTTAATAAAATTGGACCCAGGTATGGCCTTCGGAACTGGTCATCACCCGACAACTAGGATGTGTATGGAACTTCTTGAAACTCTTATTGTTGGTGGGGAGAAAGTGATTGATGTTGGTTGTGGCTCGGGAATTTTATCGATATCAGCAGCAAAACTAGGCGCTGGAGATATTCTTGGCATAGAAGTAGAGTCGCGGGCGGTCGAAGTGGCCTTAGAAAATTGCGAATTAAATGGTATTTCTCCTCAAATAACCATACTGAATGGCACTTTTCCTGAAATCCGAGTCGAAAGTGCTAGCTTTGATGTGGCCCTGGCAAATATTGCCGCTAAAGTTGTGATAAATTTGTCCGAATACATAGTAGGTGCAGTTGCTAATGGTGGAAGATTAGTGCTGTCTGGGATTTTAAAAAACTCCCTGAAGGACGTCGAAAAAGAATACTCCTTACATGAGGTACACTTCGATAAAGTTCTTGTTGATGGCGATTGGACAGCTGTGTTAGCTACCAAGAAAATAGCGACTGATATGTAGCTTGTAATTGAATTGGGTTGTTATGCATAGGTTTTTTATTGATCCATCTGACATACAGGATGGGAGAGTCCAATTTCCTGAAGAAACATCTCTGCAAATGAAGAAAGTTTTGCGGCTTAGGAGTGGAAATGAAGTGGTGGTGTTTGATGGGGGTGGTGTGGACTACCAGGTCCGCTTGGAGGTAGTTGAGGCTAAAGCCAGTTTTGGTACTGTGCTATCGACCAATGACTCTAATAATGAACCAGCAATTTTCATCACCCTTTACCAAGCGTTGATAAGATCTGAAAGATACGAATATGCTTTGCAGAAAGGAGTTGAGGCTGGTATCTCTCGGTTTGTTCCTTTTACATCTGAGAGGACTCAGGTTTCGACTCCAAGCCATTCTAAGATGGGTCGTTGGAGGCGAATCATAAAAGAGGCAGCTGAGCAGAGTGGCAGGTCTGTGGTGCCTAAACTAGCAGACCCTATTTTATTTTCTAATATGATAAAGAACTTAAATTCTGTTGCGCTTATACCTTGGGAACAGGAAAAAAACCAAAGTATTAAGCAGGTGTTATCCAGATCGCATCAAGATCCAGGATTAAATGTGACATCTATTGACCTGATTATAGGTCCGATAGGTGGGTTTACACCACAGGAAGTTTCTGATGCAGTAGATTGCGGTGCAACTTCAGTTTCTTTAGGCAAGCGAATATTAAGGTCAGAAACAGCTGGCATAGTTGCGGCAGTAGCAGTGTTATATGAATTTGACGATATTTAAATTAGGTCAATATTTGTTGCATAAAATCCTTGCCGGCGTAGGCGAAATATAGACCTAGACATATTAGAAAAATGCCACAGCAACGCACTATTACTTTATAAATTGTATCACTCAGGAACTTTTTGCCTGAAGAAACCCTTAAAGCAATCATCGCATACTAGATTATGTCGGCAGACATGTGACCTGTATAAAAGGCAGCTATACCAGCGGTTCCGGCTTCTCTTGATTCTTCAATGAAACTAAGGCCAACTGTAGCCCACCAAACGAAAAATATGGGTTAGGTGCACTTAAAATTATTCCCGCTGAAATAGGTCCTCGACTGGAATCAGCATCTGATTTATCGACAATTGGTATCGCGCTACCAACTGGGTTTTTAACATTCCCCATCCCATCCAAAGTAGAAACAAGCCACCCGCCGTCCCGATAACGAATTCTGCAATTTGATTGTTAAGGAGTCGGTCTAACCCGAAAGTGAGGCCAATTACCAAAAACAACTCTAGCAGTGAGTGGCCTATCACCGCCAAAGCTCCTGAAATAAATCCATGAGATAGACTTCTACCAATTGTGTAAATAAGAACCGGTCCTGGCATTATGGCGCCGAAGAACCCTGTTAATAGAGAAGCTGTAAATAGTTGTATTATCTGCAAGTATCCAACCTAGGTTTCTGAAGTTAATGTTCTACCCATCAACTCTTCTCTAGCATCCTTCACCGACAAATTCTTAAACAAAATATTATATATAGCTTGGGCAATTGGTAAGTCGATATTTAACTGATTAGACACTAATACAACAGCTTTTGTCGTTTCTATGCCCTCAGCCACGTTGTCCATAGATTTTTCAATTTGACTTAAAGATATATCTTTGGCTAGCATTCTGCCAACTTGGTTATTGCGACTTAATCTTGAAGAACAAGTTGCTATGAGATCTCCCATTCCAGCCAAGCCAGAAAAAGTGGATGATTTAGCACCGATGGCACTGCCGAAACGGGCCATCTCTGCAAGACCTCTAGTTATGATCGAAGCCTTTGCGTTATCTCCTAAGTTAAGTCCGTCACATATACCGGCGGCGATCGCTGTTATATTTTTCAAGGCCCCGCATATTTCTACCCCTATTACGTCAGTGTTTGTGTACAAACGTAGTTGAGAACATTTAAGTATCGATTGAGCTGATTTTGCTGTTGTTAAATTAATGGAAGATATTACTGATGAAGAAGGTTTGCCAGCCAAGATTTCGTTAGATAGGTTGGGTCCAGAGAGGGCGCATAGATTATCGGGTGACAAATTGGGAATCTCTTCTTCTATTATTTCTGTCATTCTCCTGCCAGAAGTAGATTCCAGACCTTTTGAGGCACTTACTATGATGGTGGGTTCAGAAATGTAGTTTGATATGGCCCTGACATTTTCCCTCAATGTCTGTGATGGTACTGCTATGACAAGCAAATTTGTTTTCGGAATAAGATCTTGGCTTCTTGAAGTTATTTCAAGGGTATCTGGGAATGTGATTCCTGGTAGAAAGCGTTGGTTTTCACGATGTTTTCGTAGTAGATTTGATTCTTTTTCAGTTCTTACTAGCAGAGAGACATGTTTTCCTTCTTCTGCATTAATTATGGCCAGTGTAGTGCCCCATGTAGTTGGGCCAATGACTGCTATATGGGCCATATGGCTACGAGGTAAGACATTAATAATTTAGTCATTTGTTGCTCCAACTTTTCGCTCAGTACCGTTTAATAGCCGAATCATATTGTCTTTATGCTTCAATATGGTCAACGCAGATCCTACCAACCCGAATGCACAATACGATGTTTCAATATGTCCAGTGATAGACAGGGTAGTTATTGCGATACCCCCAGATAGAGAACCAATTACAGATCCCAGAGATACATATCTCGTAAATAACATAAATGGGAATGATAAGACACAAGCTATCAACCCTGACCAAGGAGACAGAACAATTAGAGCCGACCAACCAGAGGCTATTCCCTTACCCCCGCGGAAATTTGTAAATACCGGCCATATATGTCCAAAAATCGCGGCTAGCCCCATTATTGGATGCACCCAATTAGGAATACCAAAATCATATATATAGATCACTATCAACAGAGGTAAGGCGGCTTTGAACATATCCAATGCGAAGGCCAATAGGCCCCAACGCCACCCACAGGCGCGCATAACATTTGTGGCCCCGGTGCTGCCACTGGCGTATTGCCTAATGTCAATTCCTTTGACCATTTTTGTGATAATCAGGCCAAAGGATATGGAACCTAATACATAACTGAAAATAACAAAAATTATGCCCTCTAAGTAGATGATCATTGGTCAGTTTTCCTACTTCTACCGCTAAACCGAAGTCTTAGTGGGCTCCCTTCAAACCCGAAATTTTCTCTCAAACTATTTTCCAAATAACGCTTATAGGAAAAATGAACCATGTCTGCATGATTCACAAAAAAAGTGAAGCTGGGTGGGCTAGAAGTATCTTGTAAAGCACTGTATATTTTCAGTTCCTTTTTCCCGTGTACTGGTGGTGGGTGATTGGCAACTGCAGTCATAATCGTTCGTCTAACTTTTGCGCGAGGAATAATTTTGGACCTTTCAGATTGGACGTTTATTGCAGTATCCAACATGTTTTTTATTCCCGACCCTGTCAATCCTGAAGTAAAGCAAATAGGAGCATATTGGGCGAATTTAAATTTGCTTCTCACCTGATTGGCCATTTCCTGTCTGTTTGTGGCAAGTTGATCTGATAGATCCCACTTATTAACTAGAATCACGATTCCTTTGTGTGCTTCAAGAATATAATTGGCTACATGCGTGTCTTGGGCAGTTGCAAACTCTGAAGCGTCAATAACAAGGGCCGCTACATCACAGCGATCGATGGATTGAATCGAACGAAGCACACTATACTTCTCAATTCCATATTCAATTTGGCCCCTCCGACGTATGCCAGCTGTATCTATTAACTGAATATCCTTATCCTCGTGTTTTATGACTACATCTAGGCTATCTCGAGTTGTGCCAGCCGTATCGCTGACAATAGCCCTATTCTCTCCGGACAAAGTATTTAGCAACATTGATTTCCCAACGTTTGTACGACCAACAATCGCCAAACCAAGGTCTGCTTCGGGTTCTGGAAAGGAGTTATCGGCTGGAAAATGAGCCACTACCCTTTCCATCAAATCATCCAAGCCCCTGTTGTGGTAGGCACTTATTGACACAGGGTCACCCATACCGAGGGAATATAATTCTGAGACCATATGATCACGGATTTCGTTATCTGCCTTACTGGCCACAGCCACAACTGGTTTGCCGGTCTTACGGAGTATATCGACAATATCTTGATCGTTTGATGTAACTCCATCTGATATGTCTACTAATAGAATCACCACATCACATTCACCGATGGCGTAATGAATTTGTGATTTTACTTGATCCCAAATATCGTCATTTGGAAACAGGTCTAACCCTCCTGTGTCCACCAATATGAAAGGATTCCCGGCCCAGTCTGTCTCCGATATTATTCTGTCTCGGGTTGTACCTGCAATGTCCGAGACTATTGACATCCTTTGTCCGATAAGCCGATTGAATAGAGTTGATTTCCCAACATTAGGTCGTCCAACAATCGCAACTATTGGTTTCTTGAGTTGCTCTTTTCCCGTTTGCATATCGTTTAGCCTAAATTTGTATATTTATATTGCTATTTGAAAATAAATACTGAGAGGTCAGCCTGAAAGTAATTCAGACATTATGGTTTTTTGGGCATGAAGCCGATTTTCAGCTTGTTGGTACACAACAGAATTGTTATGGTCAAGCATGCTATTTGAAATTTCCTCTCCTCTGTGGGCTGGCATGTCATGCATGAATAGAAAGTTTGGCTTAGCGTATTCCACTAAAGATTCATTTACTTGGTATGGGGCAAAGGTTTCTAGCCTTTCTTTTTTCTCTCCTTCATCTCCCATACTTACCCAGACATCTGTGTATATCACATCAGCTTCTTTTGCAGCCTCTTTTGGATCGGGAGTCCACATAAGATTGGTGCCTTTAGTATTAGAAATTTCTTGAGCCGACTTCCAAATTTCTGCTGGTAATTGGTATTGTTCTGGAGAAGAAATAGAAAAATCCATTCCGGCATCTGAACAGGCTAAAGCCAAACTTCCTGCTATATTGTTTCCGTCGCCTATGAAAGCCATCTTTAAACCTTCCAGTTTCCCTTTATGCTCGTATACTGTGAGACAGTCTCCCATTGCCTGGCAAGGATGCCCTTTGTCAGAAAGGGCATTTATTACCGGCAAGTCAGTGTTATTTGCCAATTCGATTAAACTATTATGTGAAAAAACTCGGGCAACTATACAATCGACTAATCTGTCTAAGACCCTGGCCACATCTGCCTCAGGTTCTCTCACACCTAACCCAACTTCTGCATTGCTTAAAAAGATACATGACCCGCCCATTTGTTTTACTCCCACTTCAAAGCTAACTCTAGTTCTGAGTGAAGGTTTTTCAAATAGCAAGGCTACAGTTTTGTTCGTTAGTACTTGTGGGGGTGGGGATTTCTTCATTAAATCCGCTTTTTGTACTAAACCAAGAACGCCTCCAGGTTCCAAATCATGAATTGTCAAAAAATCTTTGCCTATCATTAAACTCACTCCCTGTTTTCCTCGGGTATGGGGCTTTTCACTTTTAGAACGATAGCAGAAATTCTGATCCGACTTAGGGATTTATATCTATTATTGAATATTTTCTAAGAATGTTCTCTCTTCCTCACTAAGGGAAAGTGACGATATTAGATCTGGCCTTTGGAGTTTGGTTTTTTTTAGAGACTCTCTTCTTCGCCATTTTTCTATTTCAGAGTGGTTTCCAGATAAGAGGATCGGAGGAACTTTCATTCCTTGGTACTCAGCAGGTCTTGTATATTGTGGGTACTGTAATAAACCGTCATAAAATGAATCATTTTTTGCGGAATCCGAACTATTGATAACGCCAGGAAGTAGGCGAGATACTGAATCGATAATAGCCATGGCAGGAATTTCTCCGCCACTAAGAACGAAATCACCGATGCTAATCTCGTCTGTGACCAGATTGCAGCGAATTCTTTCATCAAAACCTTCATACCGTCCACAGATTAAGGATATTTCCTCATGTAGTGAAAGTTCCTTTGCTATGTCTTGATTGAATTGTCGCCCTTGGGGAGACAGTAAAATTAAAGGGGAATCGCGTTTTATCCTGTTCCGTTCTATGTTGGACTGCACTGACTTAAAAATAGGTTCTGGTTTTAGCAACATACCAGGGCCACCACCGAAAGGGTAATCATCTACTGTTCCGTGCTTGTCTCCGGAATGATCTCTAATGTTATTGATGTTTATCTGGACTAAACCAGATTTTAAGGCTCGTCCAATGACCCCTTCCTCCAAGGGGCTTGCAAACAGGTTAGGGAATAAAGTAAAAATGTGGAATTTCATGATTTTTTTAAGAAATAATTCCTACGGTTCAATCGGTT